>CAZCOL010000009.1:54541-56468 GCA_964500545.1 uncultured Ferruginibacter sp.
GGTATCAATGGTTTGCAGGGTATTCAGCCAAAAGATGGCGGTATTGGCGGAAAAGTTACCAGACCTTTGTTGTTTGCCAGAAAGGTCCAGTTGGCTGAGTTTGCAAAAGAGCATCAACTTCAATGGCGTGAAGATTCATCGAATGAAAGTAGTAAATACACGCGTAATTTTTTAAGAAATGAATGGTTACCTTCTTTAAGAAAAATATTTCCACAGGTAGATGATAATATGCTGAACAACATCAATCGGTTAAAGGATGCAAAAGCATTGTATGATATTTCCATTAACAACATCATTCAAAAATTGCTTATAAAAGAGAGAGACAATATCCATGTTCCTGTTTTGAAGTTGTTGAAACAGCCGGCATTGAAAACAATATTGCTCGAGCTTTTTAATCCTTATGGTTTTTCGGTTGGTCAGATCGATGAAATTGAAAAGCTTTGTCATGCCGACTCCGGTAAATTTATTTTATCCGATACTCACAGAATTTTGAAAAACAGAAAATGGTTGATATTGAGTGAGAAAATAAAGGTCTGTAATGAAATCATTGTTTTGAATGAACACGATACAGAGGCAGAATTTGACAATAATAAATTAGTTATCTCAATGGCTGTTCTGCCTGATAAATTAAACAGTATTGATACAATTGCTTTGTTGGATGGAGATGAAATAAAATACCCATTGTTATTAAGAAAATGGAAACAGGGGGATTATTTTTATCCTTTAGGAATGAGGAAAAAGAAAAAATTAAGTCGTTTTTTTATTGATAAAAAATTATCAATAAATGAAAAAGAAAATGTTTGGGTGCTTGAATCAAATAAAAAAATTGTTTGGGTTGTTGGGTTAAGAATCGATGATCGGTTTAAAATTACGTCATCAACAAGCAAGGTGTTGAAACTATCCATTACCCAATAAGCTTGGGTGTTTGAGTGCTTCTACAATAACTTCAAACAAATCAGGTCTAATAATACCTACAACTGCGATTGTGAAAACCAATCCAAACAAAGCTCCCCATAGATGTGCGTCGTGATTGATATTGTCATTTCCTTTTTTGCCCATGTAAATGCAATAAGCAATAAATAAAACAGCATACAGTGCTGCAGATATTTTAATAGCACCATAAAGATATATGCTGTCCCATGGACTGAAAAGTATGGTTCCAAAAACCACAGCGGAAACAGCTCCTGAAGCTCCGAGTGATCTGTATTGATAGGCATCTTTGTATTTGATAAAGCAGGGCAGGTCGGATATGATCAAGGCACCGAAATAAAGACCAAGGTAGGTTGCAGTGCCTCCCAATGCTCCTGCTTGTAAAATATATTCAAGGTTTCTGCCAAAAAAATACAGAGTGAACATATTGAAAAACAAATGAATCATGTCTGCATGCAAAAACCCCGAAGTGATGAGTCTGTAAACTTCTTTATTTCTTTTTACATAGTAAGGCCACATGATTGTTTTTGAAAGAAAATTTTTGTCATTAAATCCGATAAAGGATACAATGACATTGATGGCAATAAGTATAGTAGTGATTGAAAATTGACCCATTTTTTTTAGTAAAGATAAAAGTTATTTCGGAGAAACTGAGTCGCTGCGCTTCGCGGGTTCAAAGGTTCAAAGTTCAATAGTTCAAGGGTTCAATAGTTTAATGTTTAAGGTTTAATGGTTTAAGGTGTAACGCTTCGCTGCGTGGGTTCAACAGTTCAACAATGCAACAGTGCAAGGTTCAAAAGTTCAACGGTTCAATGTTTTGACTTTTCACTTTTGACTTTTCACTTTTTATTCAACTACTCATCATCTCGTATGAAGCCTATTCGGTTTCGTTTTGGGGGGAGTGGGCGCTTGAAGCATTTTTCTAAGTGTTTCAAAAATTGTATTGAGTTCTTTATCGTGAATGCCAATTCTTTGCTCAAGCTTTTCAATTTTGGCA
>CAZCOL010000010.1:0-2168 GCA_964500545.1 uncultured Ferruginibacter sp.
GTGTTCATTGGGCTGGAAACTATATTCCCCTGCCTCAAATGGTATTTGAAAAAAGTTTTTAATGAAGAAATTTTCCTGTTGATGCTTTTTGAAGAAATGCCCTTTTCCTTGAGGTCTGCTAACCAAGTTCTTACCAGCATTGGCTTGATTTCCGATACTTTGTGTAATTCGTATTTCTGTTCAATAAAATCAAAAAATGAGCTCAAATCATTTTCATAGGATATGATTGTGTGTTTAGAATACCTCTTCTGAAATTTAAGGTAATCCAAAAAAGAAAGAATATGCGGAGGATGGTTTCTGTCCATAAAAAAACCGATAATCAAAGTTAGTAAATAACTTGATTACCGGTCAGGTATGTTGTAAATCAGCTTTGTCGGATTAGTCAAATTTTCCAGCTGCCATTTGCTGCTTGTAGATAGCTTTAAGCACTTCAGTACGACGTCTTACCGATGGCTTTGTAAAAGCTTGTCTTTCTCTTAACTGAAGCAAAGTACGACTCTTTTCGAATTTTTTCTTGTACTTCTTGAGCGCCTTGTCAATGTTTTCGCAGTCTTTTGAATCAATGATTAGCATGTTGATACCTCCTTTTGTGAAAAAATACCGTTTTTTTAACGGGATGCAAAGATAGTGTTTTTTTAATTAAAATAAAATATATCTCCATAAATTCCGAAATTTGAGCATGTTTACAGGAATAATTGAAGCCACTGGCACTGTCACTGAGATAATTGTATCGGGCTCCAACTGCACATTTTGGATTAAATCTATGCTCAGTTCTCAGCTTAAAGTCGATCAAAGCATCAGCCACAATGGAGTTTGTCTGACCGTTGAAGAGATAAAATTCGATTCGCACAAGGTTACTGCTATTGAAGAAACCTTGCAAAAAACCAATTTGGGGAATTTAACTGTTGGCAGTTTGGTCAACCTAGAAAGGTGTATGACCATTAACGGACGTATTGATGGACACATTGTGCAGGGGCACGTGGATACAACAGGAATTTGCAAGCAAATTTCCAACAAAAACGGCAGTTGGGAATTTATAATAGCATTCGATCCCTCATTTGCGGGATTGATCATTGAAAAAGGATCCGTATCGATGAATGGTATCAGCCTGACTGTATTCAATGTTTCAGAAAAAAACTTCACTGTTGCCATTATTCCTTACACATATGAACACACCAACATCCATCAATTGAAAGAGGGTGATTTCGTAAACATTGAATTCGATATGATTGGCAAATATGTACATCGTTTTCATTCGCTTAAGTTGAAACCATAGTATTCTGAACCAAACCCATGGATGTAAAAACACTTTTTTCCAAAAATAAAAGTTTGATAATACTTACACTCTTCTGGGGCTTGGTGCAATTCTCCCTATTATTCATCCATGGCATCAATACTGATGGTGAAGCCCGCAGGTTCATACAGGAAGCCAATCATCTTATCAATCATGAGCCTTTTTCCACTCCGGTCTATTTCATGTATCTTATTGAAATAATGCTTGTATTCATCAAACTGAAATTTTCATTTTCCTATAACTTTATCATAGCAATTCAATTGATTTTGAACCTGGCCGCCGTTATTGTATTAAAAAGATTTGTGGCTGATTTGTTTCAGTCAGAAAAAATATCTTTTTACGCGGCATTAATGTTGATTTTTTGCATACCCTATCAAATCTTCAACAGCTACATATATACTGAGTCGATTTTTTACAGCATTTCGATTATCTTCAGTTGCTATCTGTTAAGCAAAAAGGTTTATCATTCAAGAGAATTTTTGATTATTATTACCGGTTTGGTATTGTTGTGTTTGACCAGACCAACAGGAATCTTTTTTGCAGCTGCTACTTTAATTTGGTTGTTGGTTAATTATGATCGATCGGTTTCCATTGCTAAAAAATGGATGATTTTTTCCATGTTCAGCATTCTGTTACTGATCATCATCAATTTTATTTTGGGAAATGGACAGGGGGTCAATGTGCTTACACCTTTTAAAGAAGAACAAATTATTTGCGATGTTCCAACAGTGATCGGGCAAATTAATACAGAAGGAATTGACGAACATTCTGTTTTTGGATTGATGTTGTATATATTAAAACATCCTTACCAATTCATCAGATTAGCAATTTTGAAAACGATTGCTTTTTTTGGTCTGAACAGAGCTTATTTTTC
>CAZCOL010000010.1:2268-19539 GCA_964500545.1 uncultured Ferruginibacter sp.
ATTAAAAGCCGTGAACGAAAAATCAATTAAATTTTTTTTCCTGACATCGCTTTTCCAATTGCATGATCCATGATTCTCTCTGCGTAGGGTCGTGAAATGTTATTCAGCTCCTCTGTTTTCTTTTGAATGACATCTTTGTCATTCATGGTTATTGCCAACTGTAGTGCCTGCATGGCATTGGCGGTTTGCATCAATTCTTCTTCCGTAATGTAGTTCTTATTGTTGATTAAAAATTTTTCAGTAGTTTTCAACAGTTGCTCTCCTTCTGTTTTTGCCTCTGTCAATGCCCTTAATGCAATATCTTCTTTTGCATGTTTGATTGAATCCAACAACATTTCTTCCACTTCGTTGTCAGAAAGTCCATATTGAGGTTTAACTTCTATTGATTGGTTGATGCCGCTTCTGAGTTCCTTTGCAGAAACAGTCAAAATTCCGTCTGCATTAATTAGAAAAGACACTTCAATTTTGGGCAATCCGGCAGGCATTCCGGGAATGCCCGTTAAGCTGAATTCAGCCAATTTTCTGTTATCTTTCACCATATCTCTTTCTCCCTGAAAAACGCTGATTCTCATAGCCGATTGTCCGTCAATTTGAGTAGTGTACTGCCGGGATGCTTTGGAGGGAATCTTTGAATTTCTGGGTATTAACACATCCATTAATCCGCCGGCTGTTTCAATACCCAGACTTAGCGGTGTGATGTCGAGCAGTAAAGTTTGTTTATTATTACCTGATAGAATATCTGCCTGAATAGCCGCTCCAAGTGCAACCACTTCATCCGGATTAACGGAATCATTTATAGCTTTACCAAAAAATTCACTGACCTTCTTTTTAACAAAAGGAACACGTGTGCTTCCCCCAACCATAACAATCGTATCAATTTGTGTCTTTGCTATCCCCGCATCTTTCAGAACATTTTTGCAACATTGAATGGTTCTTTCAATCAATGGAAAAATTATTGACTCGAATTTTTCTTTAGAGATAAACAACGACATTTCGTTTAATTTTTCCTCGAAATTTTCTGCAACGGACAATGTTTTTTTTGCTTGTTCAGCCTTAATCCTAAGGGTTTGCATCTTTGATTTTTCAATCATTATTTCAGCTCTCTCCATTCCGTTTTCCTCCAGCCAATAATCAATAATTGCCTGATCTAAATCGTCACCGCCCAAATGAGTATCTCCATTGGTGGCCAATACTTCAAAAATACCATCAACAATTCTCAAAACAGAGATATCAAAAGTCCCTCCCCCCAGATCATACACTGCTATTATTTTTTCTTTTTCATCTTTATTATTTTGTAATCCTAATCCATAAGCAAGGCTTGCTGCAGTTGGTTCATTGATGATTCTCAATACGTCCAACCCTGCAAGTTTACCTGCGTCTCGGGTTGCCTGCCTTTGTGCATCATTGAAGTAGGCGGGTACAGTGATTACAGCCTTATTTACAGGAGTTTTAAGAATGTGTTCAGCACGAACTTTTAATTCCTTTAATATCAATGAGGATAATTCTATGGGAGAATAAAATTTTTCCCCTACCTGCACTTTAACCATAGCATCTGTACTGTCATCTATAATTCTATAGGATAAAAAAGTTGAAGTGTCCTTTTTTAAATCATAATAACTCTTGCCTATCAATCTTTTTGCAGAAAAAATAGTTCTTTCCGGTTGGGACTCAAGAAATGATTTTGCTTTATCTCCAACAACAGGATTGTCATACTCATCAAAATAAATAACAGAAGGAACCATAGAGCTGGAATCGAATTCCTTCAATACCAAAGGCTGGTTCGTATCGGGATGAATTATAGCAACCAAACTGTTCGTGGTTCCCAAATCAATTCCTACTATTATCTCATCTTTTTGCAAACTGCCGGTGGAGAGATTTATTCCTATTTTGGCCATTGAGGTGATTTATTGTGATTTGCAAAGTTAAAAACAAAAATGGCTGTCATGATGCTGACAGCCATATAATGATTTACCAAAACAGAAATATTATCTCATGAGATACATTTTACCATACCCCTTGTTAAAGTATTGATCGGTCAATTCATCCTCGGAATTGAATTTATCCAGTTTTTTTCCGTTCAGGTTAGTCAGAACCCTGTAGATATATACTCCATTCGCTAATTTTTGTCCGTACATATCGGTTCCGTCCCATTTATAATCAGTAATGTTTCGTCCAATATGAATAGGGCCTAATTCATTTTTAGTGATTTCACGAACCACTTTTCCGGTGATGGTCATTATTTGAATCCTGATATTTTGAGGCACTTCTGAACCAGTAACAGTGAATACAAATGCCGTAGAGGAAGTAAAAGGATTTGGATAGTTTAAAAGATTGGAAATCATCGGCTTGTTAATAACGGTAAAGGTTACCCGATATTCTGATGAACCTGCAGGATTTCCAACCGAGTCACGACCTGTAACAATCAATTCATATTCTCCGTCCTGACTTAATTGAGGATAAAAGTCAACTCCCGCGACATTATTACCTGAGGTAAGATCAGCTGGGGTAAAGAACATTTGATTGCCATAACTGTAATCCTGCAATGATTGATCGGGGAACCTCAATTGTATTTTTACAAATGAAGTGTCATTCAATGACATATAGCGATTCTCATCTTTTAGTTTGATTTGAATATGAGGTTTTGCGGCCACTAAATCTCTGTTTAAAATGTGTACCCCATCGAAAGTAACGTCCAGCAGTGGATTATAGCGATCCTTATTTACAAAGAAATCCTTGTAAAGAATGTTGTTGTAATGGAGTTGTTCTGTCTGGTCGTTGTCAGGATTGAACTCAATAAATAGATTGTTGTTACCAACCAAGGTTCTGGTATCTATCTGATAATCTACTACCATGGTATCTCCGGATGCAATTATTTTTCTCTCCGGTATATCTACAGGATGTGCTATGTTTTCCTGATCTGTTAAAATCATTTTTACCTTCATAGTCTTCTCAAAATCCGTTTCACTGACATTTTTAAACGCCACACTGAAGTTCAGCGGTTCTCCCTGTTCAAGATTGTCCTTAAATGAAAACTGAAGCGAAGGTGCGATAGCGCCCTCCGGGCGTGGCACAGCGTTGATCCTGAAATAATCAAGTTGATAAGGTGTGAGGTTGATGTTGTCTTTATTGGTCATTTCCAGCCTTACGTAGGGATAAATAGTTGCATCAACAAAATCAAGACTGGTATCCCTCGAAGGGTCAATTACAGTGAGAAAGTCGGATGTACCATTGGATTGAACACCCCAAACATTAACCCTTACAGTATCCAAAGTGGTATCTGCATCCACACTGTTTCCATTCCAATGTAAGGACGTCCATGAAACAGCTGGTCCAAATGCAGGAGATTCGATTGATCCATCCGACTTGATGGCATCCAAAACAAACGTTCTATCTATATATGAAGAATCTTCAGGACCTACAATCTGGGTGGATGGAAAGTCTGTGCTTCCTTTCTTGAAGAAATATAAAAAAGGAAGGTTTCTGTCAAAATTGCCTATTTGATCGAATCCCAAAGAAACCAATTTGTGATACAATGAATTACCTGATCCCAGGATTGCAGTATCCTCTTTCCATTGATCTACAAAAGTGGTATTGCTTGTACGTCCTAGATTGGTGATGGCAACATACATTCCATCAGGTATGATATCTATGAAATCCATGGCACTTCTTCTTTGATCAGGATCGCTGTAGTTGAATTCAAAAAATGCTCTCGAGGAATCATAAGGGGTTGCATCGTTCTGGCAAACGTGTAAACTTCCGTACAGACCATTTACATCGCTGACATTCTGATTTCTCCAGGGCAATAAAGTTGCAGTGTCAAAAACATAAAATTGTATGTTATTGTAACCGTTAGGATTTCCAAAATCGACACAACCATAATACTCCAGTTGGTTGAAATCTAGGTTTACATTGATCTGATCGAAGTTAAAATAGGGAAACAAACCTGTTCTGATGGTCAGATTCCTTGGTTCTCTTGCAAACTGATAGGTTCTGTCCTGATTCAAAGAGATATTGTTAATTGGTGATTGAAGTTTTTGGTAGTAATGTGATTGATTGTACCCAGGTGAACTTCCTTCCAGATAAATAAAGGAAGAGCTATTCCAAATATAGGGTGAATCAATTTCGGGAACAATGGCAACCCTCCAGTAATAAACTGTGTTTTCAAGAAAAGTCAGGCTGATATCATCAGAAGTAAACTCGATCATTCCCCCAACACCAAACTTGCTGGAAGTTCTTTTTAATGAAGAGTTGAAAAGAATGGTAGTATCCACCTCAATCACATATTCATTGTCACCATTCATTGGATTCGCGGTACTTGCGAAGTAGGAAATATTCTGTCTGTTTACAATTGAATAATTTTGAGGATAAACCGGGCGAATGGCATTTTCAAAAATATAAAATTCCTTGGTAACAGAATTGTTGAGCTCCGACAATTCATTGATACGACCGGTTTTATCGATTGTAACAATTATTTTATTCAACCCTTTATCGGTTAGCGGATTGATTGAAAGATTGAATGACAAAGAGTCCGCATACTTGATGGATGGAATCAATTCATCGAATAGAGTAATGATGGAATCATTGGAAAGTTGTCTTTTCACATTAACATAAATTGAATCACCTACCGCTCTGCCTATGTTTAGCATTTGAATTTTCAAATTGAACGAACTGTCTGCAACTGAAATTACGTTGGGAGAAATTTTTACCAATCTGTCTTCCACAACAAAATCCGGTTTTGCAAAATTGTTGATTTTTATTGCCGGATCACCATGAAGATTGATTTCTTCCAGATGAATCCTGGTAAAAAAATCCAGTGAAGGGTTGGAGCCGCCCAATATTTCCATGACGCTGTCTATCTGACTGCCAATGGAATACCCATACATTTTTTTGGATATTGCCTTGTATAGTTCAGTATTGAAAATATTGAGAAATGGAGGTATGCCAAAGTGTGTGTCGGCCAGAAAACCAATGCTGCCTCTGCTGTTGGCCAGTACATACTTTTCTGACAAAGTAAGGTTACCATTCAGACGAAGCTGATCAAACACATAAAAATTCCCTGCACTGCAACCGCTAACATTAAAGAAAGGGTATTTTCCCTGATTGTTGTAAATTTCAGGATTACTCAAATTGAATTCGAAAGTGTTGGCTGAAGAATGGCCAAAATAATCTACAAATGCAAGTCCATTGTTAAAAAGCTGTGTAATTCTGTTTCCGCTGGCTTGCTGTATTGCGGCAGTAGAAGTTTTGGTAAAAGTCTCCACATGTGCACCTAATGAAGTATCTTCTGCAATGATTTTGTAGGAGTTCATATAATTTCTGAACTCGTTGTTTTCACTGCTGTCTTTCCCTCCAACTACATGCATGAAGTTTTTCATCCAACCCATATCTACAGAGCCATTTGTAAATCGCTGGGCATTTTCATATTCAACAACTTTATTCAAATAGTTACTGATTTCAGTTGGAGTTACGGCGCCTAAACGGCCTACCGGAATCAGTGGCTTACTTAAACCTGGCAATGAAGCAAGCAAATTGTCAGATGCAGGCCAGCCAAAGGTTGGCACAAGGTTTAGTTTTTCAGCCAGTGGGTTGGATTGGTTATTTATTTGATCAATATAAGTCAGCCCTCTGCCAATGATAAACAAATAAGTAGGCTTTGCTGTAAAACTACTGCAAGCATATCTGACAAAATCCCTGATTGCACCGGGATGATTTTTAATCCCAAATCCAAATTGATCGGTTAATTCATCAATGTCATAAACTTTTGCTGCATGGCTTCCTCCGGCACTGGAACTACGATATTGACGATACAAATCAACATAATTGTTTCCATTTCCATCATCAAACAAATTTGCGTTGCTGACAATAAGATATTTACCTTGATTTGCAGCTTGATTTATTTTTAAAAAAGTCCTTCGGGTGATGGCTTCTTCAGAAATAATATTGACGTTCTCCTGATTCATCAGGCGAAATTTTCTTTCTGAAGTTGAAGGCGGTAACAAAAACTTTACCTTTCCGGGAGTGGATAGTATTTCCCCTAAATATCTGTTTGCACTTGTATTTCCAAGTGTTTCATCGTATAGTACAGGTGGGGTGCTTCCAAAATTAAAATTATCAATTTCAAGGTAATTTCCCGTTGCTGAAGGAAGCAGGGTAAAATAAAAATTTTCCTCGTAATTGAAATTAAATGCAGCCGGATAAGTAATTCCCAGAGAACTAACCACTACCCTGTCAAAAGAGTTTGTTGAGTTGTTGATTATTGTAACCGGCAAATCAGTTGTGTTCTGAAAAAACGATAAAGGGAGATTTTGAATGACTGATTTTTTGTAGTCAAAATTGCGCATTCTTATCGGACTAGCGTAGGTGTTATCTGTAATTTCGTTATCAAAAAGTTTAATGCTTACCGTTCTGTCATTTGCAGCACTTCCGGCCATGTTGATTCGAACTGTCAAATTTGCGGATGGGTCATCAGTGTATAAATTCAAACCATAAAAATTGTGAGATAAACTGCAGCATGGTTCAACAGGATTGCTAGACCATCCTTCTGCCTGATCATAAGAGGAAGAATACACATACTCACCAATGGGCTTGGCTTCTCCCCTGTTGATTTGATTTTTATAATAATAATCTATACTCCTCATAAAATATGCATCAGGAGTTCTGGTAGAGGGAGCCAGATTGTTGGTGTTTGTGTACCTTAAGTTAGCAGAAGAAGAATTGACGGTAAGAAAATAAGACGAAGTATCATTTTCCAAACTGTACTTATCCGCTAGTTGAAAATCCGAATTCCGATATAATTGATTATCAGGTATACCATCATTCATTTGTCCCCAAAATTCAATAAAATCATCCACACCAAGTGCAGCATTGGGATTTACTGTAGAAACAAATAATCGAACCTGCTTACCATTTCTCCACAACTGAAAGGATTTGGCCGGAGTTGCAGATAGACCAATGGCTGCTATTGTTGACTGAGGGATTCTCACCATCCTGTCCTCGGCTACTTTGAATTTGTAGTAAACCTTGTTGTAATCAATCCAGTTGTTGTTCAATTGTGCATTTGAAGAAAATGCCATTAATAACAGTATAGGAATAATCAGATTTTTAATCATAGTTCAGTATTTGAAATATTACTTTTTAAAAGTGCATTCGAATTGATGGAGTGGTTGTATTGGTGCTTTTTTTAGGTGCCTGCTTTTGTGGAGTCGTACTTCTTCCGGGAATTGTTTTAGGTTTGGCAACAGGCATTTTTTTATAAGAACCTTTTTTAACTGTTTGTTTTTTGGTTGTAAAAGGATCAACTTTCTTCTTGAATAAATTTAATTTCTTTATAAAATTAAATTTAAGCGAAAATACATGCGTGTACAATGGATTTTGCTGATTCGCCAAATTGGTAAACGCATAATCTATGGTTGCATTTTTGATTTTAAATCCGGCCCCTAAACTTGGTTGAGAAATCCATACTTTTTTCATATTCAATGTATCAGCATCTGCCAGGCCCCTTTGAAAATTGGTTATACCGGCTCTTACAAAAAAAGTATTTCTGACAGCCGCTTCCAACCCAAAGTGAGGGTCAATGCTAAATGGCTTTGACCTGATTAATGTATTTCTTTTCCCGTCGAAAGTGAAATCAAGACTTGACTCAGTAAGTAATTTAACTTTTTTGTTGATGTTGAATTTGTAGGATCCCCCCAATGCTATTCTAGGGGCTGTCAATTCCGTTGATTTAACGGGTATGTCATTGTTGGTCAAATACAAAATTTCTTTTTCCCTGTCATCAAATGAAAACGACCATGCGTTGAAAGTAGTGGTAATGTCTCTGGCCATCAATGCAGCTGACCAGTTTTTACCACGCGTTGAAATGGAAGCATCCAATCCAAAACCCCATGCCTTGGCAAATTGACCAACTTTTCTTCGAATGATTTTAGCATTTGCACCGGCATTGAAATCAAGCTTTCCAATTTTTTTAAAATGCTGAGCATAGGATAAAAGCATGGCAAAATCTGAAGATGAGAAACTCTGTATGTTATTGTAATTGAGGCTACCATCGGGCTGGACCAAAAAAAGAGTGTTTGGAATATCATCAACAGCAAACCTTACAATAGAACAACCCAACACCCTTTTGTTGTTTTGAATTGGTTTTGCTACAGAAAAATAATCATACTTAGCAATTCCAGCGAAATAATCTGCATGCATGATGCTCATGGTTGCAAAATCATTCACATTCATTAAATTGGACGGATTCCAATAACCTGCCGTAGCATCATCCACAGATGAAAGATTTGCATTGCCCATTGCCATTGCACGAGCTCCGGCACCAATATTCAAAAATTCGTTTGAATATTTTTTGAACTGAGCGAGCACGGATACACCTGAAAGAACTGCAAATAGAAGGAGATACAGAAATCTGCGTACCATAAGAGCGAAATTGAAATGATTTAATAGCAACTATCGAAAAATATCAATAAAATTACAACTAAATTAAGATTTTGCAAGGTATTTTCATGTTCAAAAATGTGTTTTAACCACAAAATGCACTAAGTTTTCAATTAATGAGATAAATACGTAATCTATTGGATTTTCTCTTGCCTTCATATTTTAAAGCAATCCCATTTTTTTTTCGGAAATTCGCACAGCTCATTTTACAGAAATAACCTACTATAATGAATTTGATTCAGGAATTGAAATGGAGGGGAATGATACAAGACATCATACCCGGTACAGAAGATCAATTGATAAAGGAAATGACTACCGCCTATGTGGGTTTTGATCCAACAGCTGACAGCTTGCATATTGGCAGCCTGGTACCCATCATTCTTTTGGTGCACCTCCAAAGAGCCGGCCATAAACCAATTGCCCTTGTTGGTGGCGCAACAGGAATGGTAGGTGATCCCAGTGGAAAAAGCGAAGAAAGAAACATGCTGAGCGAGGAAGAGCTGAATAAAAATATTATTGGGGTTAAAGCCCAATTGGAAAAATTTTTAAACTTTGATCCTGCATTGCCCAACGCTGCAGAAATGACCAACAATTATGATTGGTTCAAGTCCATCAGTTTTCTTGAATTCATCAGAGAAGCCGGCAAACACATCACTGTTAATTACATGATGGCTAAAGACAGCGTTAAAAAAAGACTTGAATCAGAGAACGGAATGTCTTTTACAGAATTTAGCTACCAACTGGTGCAAGGTTACGATTTCTTCTGGCTGTATAAAAACAAAAACTGCAAACTGCAAATGGGTGGCAGTGACCAATGGGGAAACATAGTTACCGGAACAGAACTTATAAGAAGAAAAACAGGAGGTGATGCATTTGCTTTTACTTGTCCATTGATTAAGAAAGCCGATGGTGGAAAATTCGGAAAAACAGAAAAAGGTAATATATGGCTGGATCCATCCAAAACCAGCCCTTACCATTTCTATCAATTTTGGTTGAATGCCTCAGATTCAGATGCCATCAACTGGATTAAAATTTTTACTTTTCTTCCTGAACATGAAATAAAAAGTTTGATCACTGAACACGAAAAAAATCCTTCTGATAGAAAACTTCAAAAGAGACTTGCAGAGGAACTCACCATTTTTGTTCATGGAAAATCTGAATTGGATAAAGCGATTGAAACCACTGAAAAATTATTTTCAAGTACAAAAGCTCCTATCGATTCATTGTCTGTAAATGATTTGCAATCCATTGAGGGAATCGTGAAATCTGAATACGATAAAAATAAGGTCATTTCAGGTATTGACCTGCTCAGCTTTCTTACCGAAAACAATATTTTTGAAAGCAAGGGTTCTGCCAGAAAAATGATTCAAAATGGTGGGCTTAGCATAAACAGAGAAAAGGTAACAGATTTCAATATGATCATTGGTCTGAGTCACCTGCTTTTTGACTGCTATATGCTTATCCAGGTGGGCAAAAAAAATTATTACCTCGTGGAGGTTCATTAACTGGTAGAGGTAAATTTCAAACAATACATTCTTAACAATTTTCCATGACCTTTGCTTCAGTCAAAAAAAGTCTTTGATCCACCAGATATCCATTTCCGTTTTCGCAAAAATGAACTTTTAAATTTTCAATACTGATTGGATTGCCGTCAGGGATATCGGCAATATTACTATGGCGTATATCATGTCCATCTATAATCATCACAAGGCCACTGCCTATCGCTTCCATTTTATTGCCGTTGGTAATGAGCATCCCTGTATCCTCTCCCAATCCTATTCCTATACATGAGGGATTGGTTGCAATAGCTTGAGCCAATCTGCCAAACCTTCCTCTTTTTTCAAAATGAGAATCAAAAATAACATCATTCATAAATGCAAGTCCAGTAGTTATTTTCACTTCTCCTTTTAAATGTGCTTTGGCTGCATTTCCCTCGTAAATCATGGTATTGCTCATTGCCATTGCACCGGCAGAAGTGCCTGCCACCAAGAAATTTTCTTCATCTTTGAATCGCTTCATGATGATAGAAAGAAAATCAGTTCCGCCAAAAGTACTGGTCAACCTCATTTGATTTCCACCACTAAACATAACAGCGTCACAATTTTTAATTCGTTCGATGTATTCTTCCGTTGAAACATCCGTTCTGTTTCTTATATGCATCACTCCTATATTGCTACAACCAATTTTACCAAATGCGCTCAAATAATTATCTCCAACCTCAACAGGTATCATACTTGCAGTGGTAATCACCTCAATTCTTGAGTCAAGATTTCCAGTTTCATGCACTAGTCTTCTTAAAATGCCCAGTTCAAAAAAATTGAGATTATTGCGTTGAATTTCTCCTGTTTCAAGGTTGGTTCCTTTATCTTCCGCGCCACCAATTGCCAGCAGCTTACCTTTAGGATATAGCATTAATTATTTTTGGTTTGATCTTTACAAAAGTAAGGCAAAGAAATTTTAATTGAATTGAAATCTTATCTATGTTTTAACATACAAGTAATAAATAGTTTATTATGCTTAAAGAGGACTTTTGTTTTGCAAAATGCCTTGTTTGGTTTAAATTACCGAATCTAATGATTAAAACATCGCTTGAATGAAAATTGCAGAAATAAAAGTTTTAAGAGGACCAAATTACTGGAGCGTAAGACGTACTAAATTAATTCAGATGAAGTTGGATCTGGAAGAATTGGAACAACTACCCACAAATGAAATTATTGGTTTTAGTGAACGGCTGGAAAAAATGTTTCCTTCTATGATAGAACACAGATGCAGTAAAGGTACTCGAGGAGGTTTTTTTGAAAGAGTTAAAGAAGGAACATGGATGGGTCATGTTATTGAGCATATTGCATTAGAACTTCAGACTTTAGCGGGAATGGAAACAGGATTTGGTAGAACTCGCGGAACTGGAAAGGATGGTGAATATCATGTTGTATTTAGCTATCTTGAAGAGGAAGCTGGTGTCTTTGCTGCTAAAGCTTCGGTTTCGATTGCGCAATCATTGATTGAAAACATTGAATACAATCTTTCTGATGACATCATGAGGCTTCGAGAAATTAGAGAGGCTACCAGATTAGGTCCCAGCACCGGTTGCATTGTAGATGAAGCTGCCAAAAGAGGAATACCGTACATACGATTGAACAAACATTCTCTTGTACAATTGGGATATGGAATACATCAAAAAAGAATCAGAGCAACCATTGCAAGCACAACAGGAAACATTGCGGTATCAATTGCCTGTGACAAAGAAGAAACCAAACAATTATTGAGTGCATCGGAAATACCGGTTCCAAAAGGAGATGTAATCAGAACGGAAGAAGGACTGAAAGAATGCATTGATCGAATTGGATACCCAATTGTAATTAAGCCCATTGATGGAAATCATGGCAAAGGAAACACGACTAACATTATAAACTGGGCTCAAGCCCAGGTTGCCTTTGCAGCTGCTAAAGAATACAGCAGAAGCGTGATTGTAGAAAAATTCATTACAGGTTTTGATTACAGAATTTTGGTAATTAATTATAAATTCATTTGTGCTGCACTTCGTACACCCGCCTCCGTTATTGGTGACGGCAAAAACACCATTCAGGATTTAATTGATGAAGTAAATAAAGATCCACGAAGGGGTTACGGACATGAAAAAGTGCTTACACAAATTACCATCGATCAGTTTACACAAAAAATGCTGGATGAAAAAGGTTATACTTTACAAACCGTTCCATTAAAAGATGAAAGAGTGTTACTCAAACCAACAGCCAATCTCTCTACAGGTGGAACCAGCACCGATGTTACGGATGAAGTTCATCCTGCCAATATCGCTATGTGTGAACGCATAGCTAAAATTATTGGATTGGATATCTGTGGTATTGATATCATGGCAACGGATCTGCGTACACCTGTAACAGAAAATGGAGGTTGTATTTTGGAAGTCAATGCTGCACCGGGTTTCAGGATGCACATCGATCCTTCTGAAGGTTTACCCCGTAATGTTGCTGAACCGGTTGTAGATATGTTGTTCCCAAAAGGAAGCACAGGAAATATTCCAATTATAGCTGTTACCGGCACAAATGGTAAAACCACTACAACTAGACTGACCGCACATATTGTGAAATCGGCAGGATACAAAGTCGGATATACAACAAGTGATGGGGTTTATATTCAGAATCAACTGATGATGAAAGGCGATTGCACTGGACCAGTTTCATCGCAGTTTGTTCTGAAAGACCCTACTGTTGATTTTGCAGTTCTTGAATGTGCAAGAGGCGGAATATTAAAAAGTGGATTGGCTTTCCGACATTGCGATGTAGCAATAGTTACCAATATAAGTGCTGATCATATTGGTCTCGGAGGTATAGAAACCATGGAACAAATGGCAAAAGTAAAATCAGTGGTTCCTGAAACCGTTTTCCCTCATGGATATGCAATTTTGAATGCTGATGATGATTTGGTATATAACATGCAAAAAGGATTGAATTGTAATGTGGCATTTTTCAGCATGGATGAAAACAATCCCAGGATTGTTCAACATTGCAAAAAAGGAGGATACGCAGCCATTTTTGAAAATGGATATATCAGCATCATGAAAGGCACTTGGAAATTGCGGGTTATAAAAGTGGCAGACGTTCCCATCACCTATGGAGGTAGGGCATTACACAATATTATGAATTGCTTACCTGCAGTTTTAAGTGCTTATTTATGGAGAAAAATTGGAATAGAAGACATTAAACTTGCCTTACAGACATTTTTACCTTCAGTCACTCAAACTCCGGGAAGATTAAATATGTTTCAGTTCAAACATTTCAAATTCCTGGTAGATTTTGCTCATAACCCAGCTGGATTGGAATTGCTATGTGATTTTGTAAGCAAAATGGAGGGCAGCCCAAAAGTTGGAATTATAAGTGGTACAGGAGATAGAAGGGATGAAGATATTCGAGAATTGGGAAAAATTTCGGGAAGATATTTTGATGAAATCATTATCAGACAGGACAAACATTTAAGAGGAAGAAAAGCTGAGGAAATTGTAGCACTATTGGTAGAAGGTATCAATGAAACCAAAAAGCAGGAGATTCCTATTAAAATTATTTATAATGAGAAAGAGGCGATTAGTTATGCCTATGAAACTGCTAAGCCGGGATCACTTGTAACTATTATGTGTGATGTAGTCTCAGAAGCACTGGATTTGATAAAAAAAATGAAAGATCAAGAAGATGATTTACAAAAAAGTTGATACCCTAATGTCAACAAAATCTTTTATAGTGCATTTCCAATTGAATGAGAATTTAATTTTAAAAACTTTTGGAACATCCCCTTAAAACGTTATTTTTGCAATCCAAAATTCAATTTTTGGGCTAAAGATTGGGTTATGGTGTAACGGTAGCACTACAGATTTTGATTCTGTCTGTCTTGGTTCGAATCCAGGTAACCCAACAACAAAAATCCGCCTTTGCGGATTTTTTGCGTTTAAGGGTTTCAGGTTGTAGGTTTAATTTTATTTTAATTTGTAAAGGTTGTTGGTTATAGACACGAAAAAAAATTACTGAAGGTAATCTAAACAACAAACCAGCAAACTACAGATTTTTTGCATTTAAGGATTCCATTCGTTCTATATGTTACATGCAAATTGACATTGTATTTTATCTGCTGTTGATAAAATCATTAAAAGCCGTTTTAGCCACCGAACTGGTAAACAAAGCATTGTGCTCTGCCTCAGGTATCTCCACAAATTGTGCGCTTTGGCAATTGGTGCAGTTCATGACATCTTGTTTGAATGCAGGCCATGAATATAAATGTATGTAGGAGTCACTCATTCCCTGAACAAACAATATGTCTGATTTAAAACCATTTGTAAAATTCAATAAAGACCTTTGCATGTATGCATTGGGGTTAGCTGTTGTTGTTCCGTAAACATTTCGAAGATTTGTGCAAAACACCCCCGAAGGAATTTGTCCGCTTTCCTCTAATTGACACCTGTAAACAAGATTTAAAGGGCCCGGTGCATTGGCAATTACACCATTGGTTTCATGCATGGTGTTGAGTCTGGTTACCAAATAGCCCCCCTGTGAATGTCCTGCAAGAAATACTTTTTTGATGCCGATACCCAACTCCTGAGAGGCATGGTTTTTAACCCACAATAACGCTGCTTCTGCCTGAACAATATTATCTCCCAGCAACCTGTTCTCTCCCGGATATGCCACACTGACCAACATGATATCTTTTCGGTCAATAATGGCCTTAAAATTATCAAGGGTAATATTTGCCGCAGTGACAATATTACTGTCATATAATACTGTACCATGAAATAAAACAAGAACATCAAAATCATTACCCTCGGGCTTATCAATGACAACATCAACACTGATATTATTGTAAGTTACCGTTCTGGTTTGTCTAAATGCGTTTGCATAAACTTCAGGTTTCTCCTTTACGCACGAAAAAAGAAAAAGACAAAAAACAATCCATTTCATTTTATTATTTTTAAAGTCCATTCACTCAGCATTTATTTTCTTTTTTGCAAAAACAACCATACAATTTAATAAAAAAGTATTACATATGATAGTTTAGATTTTTACATTCTTAAATATAAACCCTTTTACATTTTAATTACACAATATTTATAATATTTTTTAAATGTTATTATTTATTAATATTTTCTTTTCTATTCTTTATTATTTTAATTATGCTTAGTTTCGCAGACTATTTTGTTAAATATAAAATACCTATTAATCAATTAAATATTATGCAAAAATTCAAATGGATTGCCGCATTGATTTTAACTTGTATCATCAATGCAAATGCTGCTTACGCACAATCAGAAACGCTATCGTCAGGATCCTTCATTGTCAACATGGGAGTAACTCCTCAAACAATTGCAAATGGAATCAAGCCTTATGGCTTGGTATACGACCTTGTTAGAAATTATAGTGTGCCTGTGAGATGGGTGATAGGTGCTGGTAAAGCAAAAGATGGTGCAGATTTTACCTACAATGGAACTCAGTACAAAGGCGGAACGTTTATTATTCCTGCAGAATATAGAACACCCGCAGTAAACAGTCGAATTACTTATTGGACTGGACAGGGTGTCGTTGGAGAAAGTACCACTTCATCTCTATCTGTGAATGTAACAAATATTATCAAAGCTTTTCCACGCTGGACTTTGGATGCCACTAACGGAAGCATTGCTCAGGGATACCTTACCAATGCAGGAATTACGTTGACTGCTTTTCCTAATGCATACAACTGGAAATCACCTCAAACTTTGGATTGTTGTGATGATTTTTATGTTATGCCCCACGCGGACCCTACTTGGGCTACTCATGGTAATCTATATAATTGGAATAAGAATTGTTTGGGTTCCATTTGGGCAGCTTGCCATGCCGTAAGTGCATTGGAAAATTCGATTAATCCTACGAATACATCTGAACAAATGAACTTCTTGAGCACAAGAACTGCTGCAGTTTCCCCAACACCCTGGCCCAACAACAGCTTAACATTATTTTCCAGCCACTCCGGAGGTTCTATTCCTTATACCCATCAATATTTTGATGATCCGATTGCTCAATACTTGGGAGTAACAGATCTTGCTCAATTAAATGGTTCTGAACAAATTTATTTACCAAAACAAGAAGCTTCCCCAAACAATACAAGATGGAGACCGGGAGCTAAAATCATTGCCTATGATCCCACACAAGCAAATGTATTAAATCCTGATCCAGCCAATGGAAATGTGGGTGCTGTTTTAATTTACGGACGTGGATTCGATGACCCTAATCGTGGCTACGTAATGTATGAAGCCGGTCACTCACACAACAAAGGAACTGCGGGTGATGTTGCGGCACAAAGAGCTTTTTTAAATTTCAGTTTTTTTCAAATTTTACCAAAAGCACCAAACATTTCTACAACCGGAATAACAGCCGGACAAAATATCAATGGAGGAGCTAATGTTCCTGTATCTGCGTCAGCTACTTCTCCTTTAACAGGAATTACTTTCAGTTATTTGTGGACCAGCAGTTGTGGTGGTAGTTTTGCAAACCCTACAGCTGCAAACACTTCTTTTACAGCTCCTTCAGTCACTAGCATCACACCATGTAATATAACTTGTCAGGTGTCTGATAATTGCGGAAGAACTTCCTTTCTTTCTTATGCAGTTACTATTCTCCCACCACCTGCACCACCTGTTGCAAACAATGATCTTGGAAATATATCTGGAGGATGTACGCCAGGAACAAGTGTAACGATAAATGTTTTGAGAAACGATTCAGATCCTCAAGGATTAGCATTGACCTTATTTTCGTTGAATCAAGCTTCTGCTACATCCGGAGCAGGAACTTGGTCTTTAAGTGGCGACAGCAGTATCACTTTTGTACCTAATCCAAACTACAATGGTTCAGCATCCATTCAATATCAAATAAAAAATACTACTGGAAGCAGTGCAAACGCGACATTATCCATTACTGTTGGAAGTCTGGATGCAAATGGTTGCTCCTCTAACCAGGTATATGCAGTTGAGGAAGTTAGCTTGATTGATTTAAGTAATTTTATCATTCAGAATGCAACAGGCGCAGCACTAGGTGGCACTGCATTAGACGATATAGAAGACACCTACAGCAGCGCAGGCACTGATTATTTGAATTTTGGTACGAGCAGCAATGATTCATTGATATTAACAACAGGATCTACCTTCCCGTTAAGAGCCAAAGATTCAATCAATTTATACTGGTCGAAAGGTGCCAATGGAACCGGCACTATTTCTGTAATGGTTGGTCAATCTGCAACAGGTCCATGGACTAACCCACAAACATTTACAAATTCAGTTTCCGGCACGGGATCTACTGTATCTACTGT
>CAZCOL010000010.1:19639-45371 GCA_964500545.1 uncultured Ferruginibacter sp.
TGAACGGAGTAGATTCTTTCTATTACAAAGCATGTAATGCAGATGGTTACTGCTCCGAGGCTATGGTAAAAGTTTCCATTACAGCTGATGGTTGCAGTGCCGGCAATTACAAGCCTAATCCTGCAGGTGGAGCTGTTACTAAAATTTTTCAGTACGGTTTTACAGGAACAAATAATGCTACTGCCAACTCAACTTCCTCAAATTTCTTTGACTCATGGTTGGATCAGAGCAGTGGTAACATCACCAAAAATTATGGCACATCAAAAACATTGGAAGTTGGTAAAACTACTAACCAAAGAAGATCAATATTTTATTTCAACATCAGCGAAATCCCCAGCAATGCCATTGTTCAAAGTGCTGTTTTTAGCGCATACAGACAAGGCGGAGATAATGGTGCTAACTTAACTATTTCTGCTTATTCATTAACTAATAATTGGGTTGAAAATCAGGTTTCCTGGAATAATAAATCAACAGGTAACCCTTGGACCAATCCTGGCGGTGACTATGGTTCATTAAGGGCAACATCTACTATTCCTGCCATAAAAGCATTTTATAACTGGAATCTTGAAGCTTCAGGAGTTCAATCATGGTTGACAAATGCTGCATTCAATAATGGAATATTATTGCGTCAAAACGGTACTACATTAGACAAGCGTCATCAGTTTACCAGTAAAGAAAATACTACAACTCCACTGAACAGACCTAAACTTACAATCACTTACCTTATCCCTGAGCCTTGCACAACTATTCCTAACAGAGCACCATTGGCAAATCCCAATATGGCAACAGTAATGAATGGTCAATCTGTTGTTATCAGTCCTTTATCCAATGACGGAGATGTTGATCCCGGCAATACTTTAACCATCAATGGAGTGTCTTCAATATCTGCAGGTTCAGCCACATTTACAAATTCTACTGTTACTTACACTGCAAATATCAATTCAACTGTTCCAAGAACAGAAAGATTGACTTATACAATTTCTGACGGAAATGGTGGATTAGATTCTGCATACATATATATAACTGTGACAAATGCTCCTTCCACTGCAAATCGTGATAATGCTTCCACCAATTCCAATACCTTGGTAAGTATCCCTGTTACTACTAACGATCTGGATCCTGAGGGAGGTACTATTTCAGCTCCGACAATTACTTTACGTCCAAGAAATGGAATTGCAGTAGTGAACGGTAATAACATCAATTACACTCCAGCTAATGGATTTACAGGAAAAGACACATTGATTTACAGTATTTGCGAAACTTTGTCCGGATCATGTTCCCCTGATCCACTTTGTGATACTGCATTGGTGGTAATTACTGTAAATAATCAGACCCCAACTGCTAATAACAATTCCAAAACGGTATTGCCATGTTTATCCAACACAATTGAATTGATCAATAATGATACAGATCCTGAAAATGGTGTCCTGACTGTAAGTAATCTCAGTTCGTTAAGCAACCCTGCTGCAGGATCACTGGTAAACAATCAGGATGGAACCGTAACATTCACACCTGCTACAGGGTATAACGGAACTGTTACATTTACTTATACGGTTACTGATAATGGTGTAACACCTCTTACCTCTGCACCTGCTACAGTTAGTATTACCGTAAATTCTCCGGTAAATTCAGCACCTGTTGCCAATGATGATCAGGAAACTTTCTACATGGACCAAACAGATTATTTTGCAGTAGTAGACAACGATACTGATCCTGAAAACAATAATTTAACTGTTCCAACAATCACTGTTCAACCACTCCATGGATCAGCTACTGTATTGGCAAATGGATTGATCAAATATATTCCTAACAGGGGGTATTACGGAAAAGATACCTTATCCTATCAGATTTGTGATATAGTTAGCAATGCTGCAAACTGTTCATCAACTCAGGAAAAATGCGATACTGCAAAATTGTATTATAATATTCTTTCCATAAATACTGTTACTGCAGTCAATGATGAGAACAGTACATGGATAAACACACCCGTTGGCGGATCCGTATTAAATAATGATTTTGATCCTGAAGGTGACAATCCAATTCAATTCAATGGATTCATTAAGGGCGGAATCAGCTATCCTACAGGTAGTATTACTGTTAGTGGTGTCAATGCCTCCGGAAATCCTGTTGCCAATGCCGGAACTTTATTAATCAACCCTAATGGAACTTATACATTTACACCTGCTAATAATTTTATTGGATACATTGATGTACCCTACAGCATTCAGGATAATAATTCGAACAATGCCTACGACACAGCCTATTTGCACATAACCGTAAATCCATTACCTAATGTTACCAACAGTGTTATTGCAAACAATGATGAATATACAACCCCACTTAACGTAAACGTCAATGGTAATGTACTTACCTCTAACGATTTTGATCCACAGAGAGATGTATTCAGTTTGACTTCATTTACGTTCGACTCCAATGGTAATGGAACACAGGACAGTACAGGCACAATTGGAACTGCCACCACCATTGGTGGAATTACTTCAACCGGCTTACCTGTATCAAATGCCGGTACGTTGGTTTTGAATGCAAATGGAAGTTTCACCTTTAATCCTCAGGACGATTTTACAGGAAGTGTGGAGGTTGTTTATACCATAACTGATGCTAATGGAGCTGTATCCACTGCAATTTTGCATATTGATATCGCTGCTGATGCAAATGGTCCTTTGAATGATCCGCCAATAGCCGGTGATGATTTTACTTACACCAATATCAATACTCCTATACGTGGTAATTTCGCTGCCAATGACTCAGACCCTAATGGCAATCCAATTTCTTACGGAGGTACAACCATAAATCCTGCAGGACCTGCGCTTCCTATTGGAACTCCTGTAACTACAGAACAAGGTGGTACCATTCAGTTTTTCTCAAATGGCACTTATTTATATACACCCCCATTGAATTATTCCGGTCCCGATAAAGTGAATTATCAAATCTGTGATGTTACTGTGGTTTCACCTCAACCTTTATGCGGAAATGCAATCATTCACTTACTTGTTGGACCTTCAAATACCACCAATGCCATCAATGATGAAAACAGCACATGGCAGGATGTGAATGTTAGCGGAAGCGTTCTCACCAATGATTACGATGCTGAAGGAAACACACAAACTTTCGGCAGCTTTTTGAATCAAACCAACAATGCTTCCATCACTTCAGGTGCAATTGTAAGTGGTCTTAATGCTTCCGGTTCTCCTGTTGTCGATGCAGGTACTTTGACTTTTGATGCAAGCGGAAATTATACTTTCGACCCTAATCCTGCATTTACAGGAACTGTTTCAATCCCTTACACTGTTTGTGACAATGGGGTTACTCCTAAGTGTGATACCGCTTATTTAACCATCACCGTTAGTCCTTTGCCTTCCGTTGCAAACTCAGTGATTGCCAACAACGATGAGAACATCAGTTATGGAAGTCCCGTTTCCAGCAATTTATTGTTGAATGATGTGGATCCTCAGGGTAACAGTTTTACAGTAACAGCAATAGCTGGCGGAACAGTTGGAACCGGCTTCACTGTGGCAGGTGTTGATCAAAATGGAAATCCGGTTGCAAATGCAGGCACATTAATTGTAAATGCAAACGGAAGCTACACCTTCACTCCTGCTTCGGGATTCGTAGGCAGCATTAATGTTCCTTATACCATTACCGATAACAATGCTTCTCCTGCCACTTCAACTGCTATCCTGCATATTGATGTATTGGCTGATCAAAATGGACCACTTAATGATCCTCCTTTTGCCGGAGATGATTTTATAAATACACCAAAAAACACTCCTGTAAATGGTAATTTCATTGGTAACGACAGTGATCCTAATGGAAACTCGCTTTCTCTGAATGGAACAACTATTGTACCGGGTGGACCGCATACTCCAATCGGAACTCCTGTAACCACTCAACAAGGTGGAACAGTTCAGTTTTATGCTGATGGAACTTACACTTACACTCCACCAAGCGGATATACAGGTCCAGATTTCTGCAACTATACCATTTGCGATGTGACAGTCGTAAATCCTAATCCTCTGTGCAACCAGGCCATGATTCATTTCTTAGTTGCTCCTGCAAATACCACCAATGCCATCAATGATGAAAACAGCACATGGCAGGATGTGAATGTTAGCGGAAGCGTTCTCACCAATGATTACGATGCTGAAGGAAACACACAAACTTTCGGCAGCTTTTTGAATCAAACCAACAATGCTTCCATCACTTCAGGTGCAATTGTAAGTGGTCTTAATGCTTCCGGTTCTCCTGTTGTCGATGCAGGTACTTTGACTTTTGATGCAAGCGGAAATTATACTTTCGACCCTAATCCTGCATTTACAGGAACTGTTTCAATCCCTTACACTGTTTGTGACAATGGGGTTACTCCTAAGTGTGATACCGCTTATTTAACCATCACCGTTAGTCCTTTGCCTTCCGTTGCAAACTCAGTGATTGCCAACAACGATGAGAACATCAGTTATGGAAGTCCCGTTTCCAGCAATTTATTGTTGAATGATGTGGATCCTCAGGGTAACAGTTTTACAGTAACAGCAATAGCTGGCGGAACAGTTGGAACCGGCTTCACTGTGGCAGGTGTTGATCAAAATGGAAATCCGGTTGCAAATGCAGGCACATTAATTGTAAATGCAAACGGAAGCTACACCTTCACTCCTGCTTCGGGATTCGTAGGCAGCATTAATGTTCCTTATACCATTACCGATAACAATGCTTCTCCTGCCACTTCAACTGCTATCCTGCATATTGATGTATTGGCTGATCAAAATGGACCACTTAATGATCCTCCTTTTGCCGGAGATGATTTTATAAATACACCAAAAAACACTCCTGTAAATGGTAATTTCATTGGTAACGACAGTGATCCTAATGGAAACTCGCTTTCTCTGAATGGAACAACTATTGTACCGGGTGGACCGCATACTCCAATCGGAACTCCTGTAACCACTCAACAAGGTGGAACAGTTCAGTTTTATGCTGATGGAACTTACACTTACACTCCACCAAGCGGATATACAGGTCCAGATTTCTGCAACTATACCATTTGCGATGTGACAGTCGTAAATCCTAATCCTCTGTGCAACCAGGCCATGATTCATTTCTTAGTTGCTCCTGTTCCTCCAGTACCGGTTACTTTAACAACATTCAATGCAGTTTTGATTAGTAAAAACCAATCTAAACTATTCTGGATTTCTCAATCTGAAATTAATCTTCATCATTATGAAATCGAAAGAAGTACTGATGGCTTAAGATTTATCAACAGAGGATTAGTTAATGCCAAAGGATCAGTGACAACCACTCAGAATTACAACTTCATTGATGAATTGAATACCAATAATGCTGTTGTGTTTTACAGATTAAAAATTGTAGACAATGATGGTCAATACAAATATTCTAATATTGTATCACTGAAATTGCAAAACAACGGTTCGGTTGATCAAATAAAAGTTTATCCAAATCCTTTTGTTTCGAACATCAACATTGAGTTTACCAGTTTGCAAAATGAAAGTGCAGTAATCAGAATCATTAATTCAGACGGAAAAACTGTTTACAAAGAACAAACTCAATTCACAACAGGCCTCAACATGATTACTATTCCAAATATGGATAAATATTCAAAATCGACTTATTTGGTTGAGGTGATTACAAACTCAAACAGGATTATCAGAAAGATTATCAAAAATTAATAATAATTTTTGATTGATAGTTAAGAATCGCCTCAGAAAAAACTGGGGCGATTTTTTTTAATAATTCCTGAATTTATATTATTACGCATTGGGTTAAAAACAATTTACTTACAACCAGGTATTTCCCATTTTAAGAGCAATGCCTTATTTTTGCATAAAATTGACTAACAAATAAACTTTTATCCAAATGGATGTATTTGAAAAACTGGTGAAAGATGGAGGCCCTATTGGACAGCATATGGACAGGGCTCACGGATATTTTGCTTTTCCAAAATTGGAAGGTGAATTGGGACCACACATGCAATTCAGAGGAAAAGATATGATTGTTTGGAGTTTGAATAACTATCTGGGCTTGGTAAATCATCCTGAAGTTAGAAAAGCTGATGTAGATGCCGCTGCAAAATATGGCATGGGAAATCCAATGGGAGCAAGAATGATGAGTGGCAATAGTACCAAACACGAAGAACTGGAAAAAGTAATCAGCAAATTCGTAAGCAGAGAAGATACCATGTTGCTGAATTTCGGATATCAAGGTATCATGAGTGCTATTGATGCCCTGGTCAACAGAAGAGATGTGATTGTGTATGATGCAGAAGCGCATGCCTGCATAGTTGATGGAGTAAGACTTCACATGGGGCATAGGTATGCATTCAAACACAATGATATTGCAGATTGTGAAAAACAATTGCAAAGAGCCACCGAAATGGCAAATAAAAACGGCGGAGGAATATTATTGATAACCGAAGGCGTGTTTGGCATGGATGGGGAACAGGGAATCCTCAAAGAAATAGTTGCTTTGAAGAAAAAATACGAATTCAGAATACTGATTGATGACGCTCATGGATTTGGATACATGGGACCAACAGGTGCAGGTGCTGATGAAGCTCAAGGTTGTCAGGAGGGAATTGATTTATACTTCAGTACTTTCGTAAAGAGCATGGGAAGTATCGGTGCGTTTATCAGTGGGCCAAAAGCAGTAATCAAATACCTCCGTTACAATACCCGTTCTCAGATTTTTGCAAAAAGTCTTCCACTGATCATTGTTGAAGGAATGCTGAAAAGAATGGAGATGACCATAACAATGCCTGAGCTTAGAAAAAAATTGTGGGATAATGTCGAAAGACTTCAAAATGGATTGAGAGAAAGAGGTTTTGATATTGGAAATACCAATTCTCCGGTAACTCCTATATATATGAAAGGGGATGTTCCTGAGGCTACGCAAATGGTGATGGACCTCAGGGAAAATTACCATATATTTTGCAGTATCGTTGTATATCCCGTTATTCCAAAAGGAGAAATCATCTACAGATTGATTCCTACAGCTGCACACAGTTTTGAAGATGTAGATCAAACTTTAAAGGCTTTTGAAGAAACGAAGAAAAAACTGGATGCTGGTTTATACAAAGCTGCAGACATACCTGATATGGCTGATGTACTATAGAAAGTCAACTTAATATAAAATATTTTTAAACGTGAATTTGATCCTTACAAACCGGATTTCAATTCACGTTTTTTCAAAAGGCCAGTCTTTGCTGAATTTTGCTTTTAAAATGTATACGATTATACCACTTCCTGCTACTAATAGAAAAGTCTTTATGATTGTCAACCCGGTTGCATAAAAAATCATCAACCACATTATAACAACCAAAATGACCGGCAGAGGATAAAAGGGAATTTGGAAAGTACTTTTAGGTTTGCCTTTTCTTTTCCTGAGTAAAACAACTCCAATTGCCTGCCCGATAAACTGAACAATAATTCTCATTGCAAGAATTGCACTGATGACTTCTCCCATTCTAAACAAAAGACTGAAAATAAAGGATAGCAATGATAATACAAGCAATGACACAAAAGGAAAATTTTTAGTTGGATGTAATTTTCCAAAAAAGCTGAAAAAAGAACCATTGACTGCTGCTGCATAAGGCACCCTGGAATAGCCAAGTAATACTGCAAATAAAGAAGCAATGGCGACCCATAGTATCATTATGGTTGCAACAATAGCAGCAGTCTTTCCATAAAGTCTTTCAATGAAGACACTAACAGTAAAATTATTGATACCATCATCCTGCCAGCTTTTTATTTCCTGCCAGGGAATAACACTTGTAACACTTAAATTCATCAGCAAATACAGTAACATGATTCCTGCGATAGATATGAACATACTGCGAGGAATGTTTTTTCCCGGATTTTTAATTTCAGCACCAATATGGCATACATTATAATAACCCAAATAACTGTATATGCTTTTTACACATGCCTGACCAAATGAATAAGACAACAATAGGTTAATACTGAAATAATGAGGCGTTTCCTTAATAGTCAAAAATATATTTCCATGAGTTATCCCGCCAGTAATTATCCAAATCAATGTAGCCAATACCCCTATCCAAAGCAACACGCCAATTTTTCCTATATGATCAATTTTTCTGTACAATAAAAATGATACAATGATTATCACAGATCCGGAAATGCATTTTTGTTGCCACACATCTAATTCAGGCATTAAGTATAGAAAATAACCGGCAAAACCAATTGCTGCAGAAGCAGCTACCAATGGAGCTTGTATGATTGTTTGCCATACATACAAAAAGCTCATTAATTTTCCTGCTTTATTCTTTCCGTATGCTTCACTTAAAAAATTAAAGCTGCCTCCAGCCATAGGATATGCTGCCCCCAACTCACTCCATATCATGGCATCAACAAAAGATAAAACTGCTCCGGCAATCCATGCGTAAATATACATTCCCCCTAAATACCCAATCACTATAGGAAGTGTTATAAATGGACCGATTCCAACCATATCAATCATATTCAAAACAGTGGATTGAAAAAGCCCTAATTTTCTTTGCAGCATCAGTTATCCTGTTTGTATGGTTTTGTAAATATAAGCAGATAACATTTTATCATAATTAAATTAGATAAACAATACTCTTGTTTGATTCAATAATAAAAATATAAACATACCACTTCAACATTTAGTGATTAATTTTGTTACTCTTTCTAAATACCTAACATGCAAAAAATCGTAATAGCAGTAACAGGAGCAAGCGGTTCAATTTATGCTAAAGTACTTTTGTCAAAACTTACACAGATGAAAGGTATTGTTGATGAATTGTCGCTTCTAATGACTGAAAATGCCAAGGAAGTATGGCATACAGAACTGGCAGACAATAGTTATCAGCATCTGAATGTAAAGTACTTCAGTCAAAACGATTTTCATGCTCCCTTTGCTTCGGGTTCGGGCCAATACAATACCATGATAATTATTCCTTGCAGCATGGGAACATTGGGAAGGATAGCGGGAGGAATTTCCAATGACCTCATTACCCGGGCAGCAGATGTTGTATTGAAAGAAAGAAGAAAGCTGATTTGCGTGATAAGAGATACTCCCTATAATCTCATTCACATTAAAAATATGGAAACAGTAACGCTGGCTGGAGGAATCATTTGTCCTGCAACACCTTCTTTTTACAGCAAACCCAGCACCATTGAGGATGTGGCCGCAACAGTAGTGGATCGGGTAATTGACCTTGCTGGATTGCCAGTCGATACATTTAGATGGGGAAAATAATAACTACCTTAAATCGACAATTTCTACTCCCGGATATTTTTTTGCATCAAATGAAAAAATATTATCGGCAATATTGTTGCCCGTTTTCATGTTGCTGATGCTATATGTGTATTTGCTTCCGGTTTTTTCAAATACTTTTGTGGTGTAAATGGTGGATTTATCAATATACAAAAGCACTTTAAAAAAAGGTTTTGTTTTATCAATTGGAGTTAGTTCCAGTTCTTGCATGTTTTTTCCTGCAATCTTTACCATTCCATTCAATTTATACAAAAAGTCCTTGTCATAAAAGTTGGTAAAAAGTTTTTGTGGTGTGATTGAATTGGTACCCGGATCTATTTTATTGACGGTAACTTCATTGGAAGATTTTTCATATGTCCAGGTGGTTGAACCATCCGAATAAATCTCCTGACCGGATACAGAAATACGGTATTTTAAACCCTTCATAATTACGCTTCCTTTTTTAGAGCCGATATTCTTACCTGAAGCATTTTCAATTTTAAGTAAAAAATCTGCTTGTACAGTTTTATAACTTTTAAATTTTGTACTGACTGCATCCAGAATTTTTTTTGCATCGGCATCGCTTTTACCCATGCCTTTAGGAGCCTGTGCTTTTGTTAAACCAATTGCCAAAATAAGTCCGGATAATAACAATAATAATTTCTTCATTAAAATTTATTATGATTAATAAAATAGTTTGTCAAAATGCAAATATAGGCAATCAAAAGCTAGAGTGAATGACCAAACCGTTAAAGAATGAACCATTTTTGTTAATATAAATCAAATGCAGCATTAATCGAAAATCATTGAAAATTTGATCAAAAATTTTTTTGTTGTAAGGGATTTTTTTCTATTAAAATGGGGAAATGATGTGAATGCATAAGTGACTAACTATAAAAAAAATCCGATCATAAATTGTACATTTGTCAGCTATGGCCAAGGCAACAGGTGAAACCCCCTTAATGCAGCAACACAATGCAATCAAGGCAAAATATCCCGACGCTGTTTTGCTGTTCAGGGTAGGTGATTTTTACGAAACATTCGGACAGGATGCCATCAATGCATCCTCTGTATTGGGCATCACGCTTACAAAAAGAAACAATGGTAATGCTTCCTCTCTGGAATTGGCCGGCTTTCCACATCATGCCTTGGATACTTATCTCCACAAACTAGTTAAAGCAGGATACCGAGTAGCCATTTGTGACCAACTGGAGGATCCCAAAACTGCCAAAGGAATAGTTAAAAGAGGTGTTACTGAACTGGTTACACCAGGCGTAGCGGTCAATGACAAATTACTGGAACATGGAAGCAACAACTTTTTGGCTGCTTTAAATATCGAAGATAATAAAATAGGCATTGCCTTTCTGGATATTTCAACCGGAGAGTTTTATATTGCCGAAGGAGATAAAGATTACACTGATAAACTATTACAGGGTCTTCAGCCAGCCGAAGTAATTTATCAAAGAAATAAACAGACTTTTTTCAAAGACAATTTCGGAAAATCTTTTTTTACTTATTTGCTGGACGAATGGATATTCAGCGAATCCTACGCAACTGAAAATTTGCTTAAACATTTTGGCACCCACAGTTTGAAAGGCTTCGGAGTAGAAGACCTAAAAGCGGGAATCATTGCTTCCGGAGCAATTCTGCATTATCTTAAAGACACCGAGCATCCTAATCTCCAGCACATCACTTCTCTTCAAAGAATAAACAGAGAAGAACATTTATGGATGGACAGATTTACCATAAGAAATCTTGAACTCATAAATCAAAACGACCAGGCTCAAACGCTTTACAAAACCATCAACAATACGATTTCTCCAATGGGTGCCCGTTTATTGAAAAGATGGATGCTGATGCCGTTGAACGAAATTCACAAAATCAATGAACGGTTAAACACTGTTGAATATTTTATCAAGGAACAAGATAAAAGAAACAGCATTTGTCAGCTTATCAAACAAGCCGGTGATATTGAAAGACTTGCAGCCAAAATTCCATTAAAAAAAATCAACCCAAGGGAAGTCTTTCAGGTTGCTAAAGCGCTGCAACAATCCGCATCCATAAAAGAAATATGCTTGGAATCTGAAAATGAATACCTGAAAAGACTCGGTGATTCATTGAATCCATGTCCATATATTATAGATAAAATTCTTCGGGAAATAAATGAAAACCCTCCTGCGGTTGCCAACAAAGGAAACATCATTGCAAATGGTGTTCATCAGGAGCTGGATGAATTAAGGTCTATTTCGAGTGGCGGAAAAAATTATTTACTGGAACTGCAACAAAAAGAATCGGTAAATACCGGCATCTCATCGCTAAAAATCAGTTTCAACAACGTATTCGGTTATTATCTGGAAGTAACCAATATACATAAAAATAAAGTGCCTGAAACCTGGATAAGGAAACAAACCCTTGCCAATGCGGAAAGATACATAACACCAGAGTTGAAAGTTTATGAAGAGAAAATTATGGGGGCAGAGGAAAAAATCATTCAAATTGAATTGCAGATATTTCAGGAACTGCTGAATGAACTGCAAGACTATATCGCGCCCATGCAGGTGAACGGTCACGTAATGGCAATACTGGATTGCCTTTGCTGTTTTTCAAACAATTCCATCCATTACAACTATAAAAAACCTCTTGTTCATGAAAATAAAGAGCTTACACTGAAAGACAGCAGACATCCCGTAATCGAAAGAAATTTACCTGTAGGGGAATCATATATTACCAATGATGTTTCACTTGACAATGAAGAGCAACAGATCATCATACTGACTGGTCCAAACATGAGTGGCAAAAGTGCCATCCTTCGTCAAACAGCATTGATTACGTTAATGGCTCACATGGGAAGCTTTGTACCGGCTTCATCTGCAAAGATACCATTAACCGACAAAATATTTACGAGAGTGGGTGCATCGGATAACTTAAGCGGAGGTGAAAGTACTTTTATGGTAGAAATGAATGAAACTGCAAGTATCATCAATAATCTTACAGATAAAAGTCTGATCATTCTCGATGAAATTGGAAGAGGTACATCAACATATGATGGAATATCAATAGCATGGAGCATCGCTGAATTTCTCCATCAATGTCAGCATGCACCCAAGACATTGTTTGCAACACATTACCATGAACTCAATGAACTCGAAAACAAATTCAACAGAATAAAAAACTTCCACATCACCAATAAAGAAGTGGGCAATAAAGTTATTTTTCTGAGAAAACTTGCCAGAGGTGGAAGTACCCATAGCTTTGGTATACATGTTGCAAAAATGGCAGGAATGCCAAAAGAACTGATTGATCGTGCCAATGAGATTCTTGGACAACTGGAAAAAAGCAGAGACAATGAAAGTGGTCATTCCATTGAAAAAGAAATCAAAAACATTAACAAACCTACCATGCAATTGAACATTTTTGATGCTCAAACTGTTACATTTAATGAAATCAGAAATCTATTGGATGATGTGGATATCAACAGACTGACTCCTGTTGAAGCTCTGATTAAACTTCAGGAAATAAAAAATAAGTTAAAATAAAAATAATGACAGCTGTCACCCTCTAAATGGTTGACATTATTTACTTACTTTGTTTTGTTAGATAACTTGCGTAAATGATGTTTCGGAATACTACAACAATTTTATTGATGTTATTTTTGAGTTGCCAAGTTTCAGCTCAAAATATCACTGGTTGTGTAGCTTTGGGGCAACTTCCTGAAACCGCCCTGCCTATCTGTGGCAGCAAGGGATTGATTCAGTCTTCCGTTCCAATATTTGTATCTTCTAACCTGGTTGTACCCGGATGTAATTCAGTAGATTATTTAGACAAAAATCCATTTTGGTATAAATTTACCTGCTATGTAGGAGGACCATTAAGTTTTACCATAACACCCAATAATCTTTCTGATGATTACGATTGGCAATTGTACGATGTTACAGGCTATAATATCAGAGATGTATTTACAAACCCCTCACTCGTAGTTACCGGAAACTGGTCAGGATCATCAGGTCCTACCGGAGCATCATCTACAGGTGTAAGTTATATTCAGTGTGCTTCCGTTCCCAGTGACAATGCCCCTACATTTTCTCAAATGCCCATCCTGATTCAAGGACACAATTATCTTTTACTGGTAAGTCATTTTTCAGATTCTCAAAGTGGTTATTCCATCAATTTCGGTACAGGAAAAGACAACATTACCGATAATAGTATTCCTGAAGTCATTCATGTAAACGCAGACAAATGCAATGGAAAGTTAATTGGGATAAAACTCAATAAAAAAATCATGTGCAAAAGCATCAGTAAAACAGGGACTTTTGAATTTGATATCACTGATATAACTGGCGCTACTATTTCTAACCCTGCAATAAACTATGTGTATGGTGTTGGTTGCGAGAGCGGAAATTGCTTTTCGGGATTTGATACCGATTCCATCACTATTGTTTTGGCTAATGATCTTCCGCCCGGAACCTATAAGATAAGAATAAAAAATGGTACAGATGGAAATACCCTTTTAGACAATTGCGACAATACAATTGCACCAGGGACATTCACTATGGCATTCAATTCCGTACCCAAAATGAAAGCCGATTTTTCTTATTCCATCAAATATGGATGTGAGGAGGATACTGTTTTTTATTCTATCATTGACACTTCGTCCATCACCCAATACTTTTGGACATTTGATGACAATATCATCCAAAATTCAACTTCTGCATCCCCTGTGGTTTATTATTCGGAATTTGGAAACAGAATAACCAAACTTGAGGTGAGGAATCAATACAACTGTAAAGTTGTTTATATTGATACAATTTATCTGTATAATATCTTAAAGGCCGCATTTGAAGCAACGATGTTTGTTTGTCCTAATGACAGTGCTTTTTTTAAAGACAAAAGTCAGGGAGACAGTATCGTTAAATGGACCTGGAGCTTTGGAAACGGAACTACAATAATTGAAAACAATCCCCAGATTCATGTTCAGTTTTATGAAGATGACCCATACAATAATTATCAAGTTCCCATCAGTCTTTCTGTAGAAAACAATCTTGGATGCGTCGATTATTCATCAACAAACATCAACATAGTCAAAAACTGCTACATTGCCGTTCCATCAGCATTTACTCCGAATGGTGACGGATTGAATGATTTTCTGTACCCGCTGAATGCATACAAGGCTAAAGACCTTAAATTCAGTGTGTTCAGCAGATTTGGCAACCGGGTTTTCTATACGGAAGACTGGACCAAAAAATGGGATGGAAAAATAAAAGGTCGCGAAGCTGATCATGGTGCTTATGTCTGGATTCTTCAATATTTTGATCCCGAAAAAAATAGAAATATTGAATTGAAAGGCAGTGTGGTGCTAATAAGATGATAAATTCAGTAATTAACAGCGTCAATTTATCCAAATTACCCTGTTCAATAGACCTGTTCAAAATACAAAATACCTAAGTTTGCAAAAAAGTAAAGATGGAACATAAGCCTGTATATTACGGAGAGTATCTGCAGTTGGACAAAATCATTCACGCACAGGATCCTGTTAGTTTTCAGAAAGGAAATGAACCTGCACATGATGAAATGTTATTCATCATCATTCATCAGGCATATGAATTGTGGTTTAAGCAGATATTGTTTGAAATTGATTCTGTAACTGCAATAATGAATAAACCTTCCATCAACGACAATTCAGGTGAGCTGCAAACAGTGGTTCAGCGATTGAAAAGAACTGCAACCATTTTAAAAGTACTGGTTCAGCAGATCGATATACTTGAAACCATGACACCAATGGATTTTTTGGAATTCAGGGATATGCTCAGACCTGCCTCAGGTTTTCAAAGCTGGCAATTCAAAATAATAGAAGCCAGAATGGGCTTGAAATTTGAACATAGGCACGGACAAAATTATTATACGTCTCAATTGAACAACAAAGATATTGAAACAATCAAATCTGCAGAAAATGAACCCTCAATTCTTGCGCTTGTAAATCAATGGCTCGAAAGAATGCCTTTTTTACACAAGGAAAAATTCTGGAATGAAAAACTCGATTCAAGTGAAGATGATTTATCCGGTCATCCATTTTGGCGTAATTATGAAATAAATTATACAGAAAGCCTGAATGAATCTGAAAAGCAAAACATTGTTTTTTTCAAACAGCATTTTGGAAGTAATCAAAAAAGTGAAGAAAGATCATTAAGTCCTTTAGCCTGCAGATCTGCACTTTTTATCATGTTGTACAGAGGTTATCCTATGCTGGAACTCCCCTTTCAGTTATTGGACACTTTGCTTGAAATAGACAATCAGATGGGCAATTGGCGATACAGACATATCAACATGGTAAAAAGAATGATTGGAAGCAGGGTCGGAACCGGTGGAAGTTCAGGTGCCGGTTACTTGCAGGGTGCAATGGAAAAGCATTATATATTCAGGGAAATTTCGCAGTTGAACAGTTTTTTGATAGACAAGAGAAAACTACCTGAATTGCCCAAAAAACTGGTTGATTATCTGGGTTATCATTTTTAATTCAGCAACTCTTTTAGTTTACTGACTACTGCATCAACCTCATCTCTGGTATTGTTTTTACAAAAACTGAATCTTACTGTAATTTGATTGGGATTGTTATTAATGGCCCTGATCACATGGCTGCCGGCATCTGCTCCGGAAGAACAGGCACTTCCACCACTAGCGCATATATTATTGATATCAAGATTGAAAAGTATCATTTCTGATTTTTCAGTTTTAGGAAAACTGACGCTTAATACCGTGTACAAGGAACTTCCAAAAATATCTCCATTGAAATTCACGCCATTAATTTCTTTTTTAAGCAAATCATACATGTACTTTTTAAGAGATTCAATATATGCATGATCATTTTCAAAATTCGAATTGGCAATTTCAAGAGCTTTTGCAAATCCAATTATTCCATAAATATTTTCAGTTCCTGCACGCATGTTTCTTTCCTGTCCGCCGCCGAATATAAAGGGTTTGATTTGAACATTTTCATTGATGTAAAGCAAACCCACTCCCTTGGGGCCATGGAATTTATGTGCTGCTCCGGTAATAAAATGAACAGGTGTATTTCTAAGGTCTATTGGAAAATGGCCAACAGTCTGAACGGTATCACAATGAAACAAAGCCTGATATTTTTTGCATAGATTTCCAACAGCCTGTATATCCAGCATATTGCCAATTTCGTTGTTGGCATGCATCAAAGAAACCAGGGTTTTTTCATTGGAGGCAGACAAAAGATTTTCAAGATCTTTTAAATCTGTATGACCATTGGATGTGAGTTTTACATAACTTACTTTCACCAAATCAAGGTTATGCAGATGCTCAACAGTATGGGTAACTGCATGATGCTCAATAACAGATGTGATGATGTGTTTACAACCAAGATCTCTTACAGAAGCCTGTATAGCAGTATTATTGCTTTCTGTTCCACCACTGGTAAAAAAAATCTCGGAGGGATGTGCATTCAGAATTCCGGCAACTATTTTTCTTGAAGATTCCACAGCCATTCTGGTTTCTCTTCCGTACGAATAAATAGAGGAAGGATTACCAAAACGTTCCGTTAAAAAAGGCATCATAGCCTCCAGTACGGATGGATCAAGTGTTGTGGTAGCCGCATTGTCAAAATAAATTCTGTTCATAACGTTTAATTTATTCAGAATGTCCGATTGATTCTTTTATGTCACTTATTATTCGCATGGCAATATTATCTGCAGTGGTTTCAAAATTGCTCTCCGCATATATGCGAATGATTGGTTCAGTATTGCTTGTTCTGAGATGCACCCAATCATTATCGAATTCAATTTTAAGTCCGTCTTCGGTGTTCATTGGATGAGATTTGTATTTGGTTTTTATTTTTTCAAAAACCGAATTGATATCCACTCCCATTTCCAGTGAAACTTTGTTTTTACTGATAAAATAATCCGGAAAGGTATTCCTTAGCTGTTTTACTGTTTTTTTACCCTCTGACAAATGAGAGAGAAACAAAGCTATTCCAACGAGTGCGTCTCTGCCATAATGGAGTTCAGGAAGAATAATTCCTCCATTCCCCTCTCCTCCTATTACCGCATTTACTTCCTTCATTTTTTTAACCACATTCACTTCCCCAACAGCACTTGAAAAATATTCACCGCCATGCTTGATGGTAATATCCTTTAATGCCCGGGTGGAGGACATGTTGCTGACTGTATTTCCGCATTGTTTACTCAAAACGTAATCGGCTATTGCAACTAATGTATACTCTTCACCAAACATTGTTCCGTCCTCACAAACAAAACACAATCTGTCTACATCAGGATCCACCGCAATTCCAAGATGGGCTTTTCTTGCGACAACTTCCCTTCCCAGCTCTTGCAAATGTTCAGGGAGTGGTTCAGGATTGTGGGCAAAATTACCGTGCATTTCACTGTTGATCACTGTTATATCTTTTACTCCCAGTGCTTTCAGCAACATCGGAACAGCAATTGCTCCCGTGCTATTTACTGCATCTACAACAATTTTGAATCCGGCATCCATAATAGACTTTCGGTTGGTCCATTTGTGTTGAATGATTGCGTCTACATGCAGATTCAGCATGTCATGATTATCCAGTACTGAACCGATTTTTTCTATTTCACAAAATGTGAAAGCTTCTTTTTCGGCAATTTCCAAAATCATTTTACCATCCTCAGCACTAATAAATTCACCTCTTTTATTCAGCAACTTAAGCGCATTCCATTCCTTAGGATTATGGCTGGCAGTTAATATAATTCCACCATCTGCATTCAAAAAAACGACTCCCATCTCAACAGTTGGAGTAGTACTCAAATCAACATCAACAACATCAATTCCGAGACTAATAAGGGTGGCATTGACCAGATCCTTAACCATTTTTCCACTCATTCTTCCATCCCTTCCCACAACAACTTTCTTTTTTCTTTGATCGTTGTCAGAATTTAAAAGCCAACTACCATAAGCCGCAGTAAATTTAACGATATCCAAAGGAGTCAGATTGTCGCCGATATTTCCACCTATGGTTCCACGAATTCCCGAAATACTCTTAATCAAAGCCATTTGGATAAATTTTCAAGCAAAGATAACAAAGACTTCTCACTAATTTATATTCAAAAATCCTGATGCATCAATTGCTAAACCAAAACAATTTCAAATTGAAAAAGCTAACTTCGTATCATGGAAGAAAATTGGTTTAAAGACTGGTTCAATACTGAATATTATCACCTGCTTTACAAAAAAAGGGATCATGCTGAAGCTGAAAAATTTATAAACCATCTAATAGAAAAATTACAACCTGAAACCGGCTCCAGCATGCTGGATGTAGCTTGTGGTAAAGGAAGACACGCATTACAACTTGCCAATAAAGGTTATGATGTTACAGGAATCGATCTAAGTAAATCGAGCATAGAAGAGGCAATGAAATTCAGTCAATCCAATCTTCATTTTTTTGAACATGACATGAGACTTCCTTTCTGGATTAATTTTTTTGACTACGCCTTTAATTTTTTTACCAGTTTTGGTTATTTTAAAAGCAAGAGAGAAGATAACAACTCCATCAGAAACATTTCAAATTCCCTTAAAAAAAATGGAATTTTTGTAATGGATTTTCTAAATGTTACTTACTCAGAAAAAAACATGGTGCCTCAAGAAAAAAAAGAAATAGATAGTGTTGATTTCAATATTGTTAAGTGGCATGACAATCGTTTCTTTTACAAGAAAATAGAAATTGCAGACAAAAAGACTGAAAAAAATTATTCTTTCATTGAAACTGTTTCAAAATACTCATTAGAAGATTTTTCATCAATATTTGAAGCCAACAACCTCAGGATTACTGAGTTATACGGAGATTATCAATTCAGCAAATATGATCAGCAGGAATCGCCCAGACTTATTATGATTGCTCGGAAAAAATAGTTTCTGATTTTTTTATGTTATGGTTGAACGGAAATGGAATTGTTTTTATTGTTAAACAACATCCATCTTGAAGTTTCGTACATGGCTGAAGTAAGGTCCGAAAGGCGGTTTCTTATTGAATCCAATTGTTTTTTACTCAATTCAGGAATATTTTTTCTTATAGGTACAAGTTCTTCTTTGTTAATTCGAATATTCTTTCTGTAAAAAAAATCGTCTCCTACAGTTCCAATCCAGCCAGGTGCATGATAGATGATAAATGCAGCATTGTCTGTTTTGGAATCATCCAGTAAATCTCTCCCCAGCGTAGTATTCAAATATGGTTGTTGTATCATTCCGGCAATGGTGGGCAATACATCAATCTGGGAAACGGGTTCCTGTCTTACCTGAGGTGCAAGTATGGAAGGTGAATAAAAAAGAAGCGGTATGTGCTCATCACTCAGCCGCTGCTCTGTCCATGCTTCAGGATAAAGTGCATTTGCATTACCCTCTACTCCATGATCGCCTACAAAAACAAAAATTGTGTTATTGAAATATTTTTCTTTTTTGGCGGACTCTATGAATTTTTTATAACAGTAATCCATATACGAAAATGCATGAAATTCCTTTTCGGATTCGAAACCATATTTTTTTAACTCCTCTTCACTAATGTTTCTTTTCACAAAATCACTGTCTTCAACAGGTATATCATAAGGCCTGTGATTGTCCGCAGTTTGGATGATTGCGAAAAAAGGCTTCTGCCTTTTAGAAAGCACCTGATTGGCTTCAAGAAATAAATTTTTATCACTGATGCCCCATACATTCATTACCGGAGAATGATAACTTCCTTCCTCGTATATATTGATGTCTTTTATATTTTTAATAAGTCCGCTGAAATTATTGAACTGACTTCTTCCCCCAATGAAATAATATTTTTCATACCCCTCAAAATCATTGATGATGGTTCTTTGATTGACGGATTCTTCATTTCTGGTGGCAAATTTACTCAGTTGAACATCAGGAATTCCCGTTATGGTTGCAAAGACACCTCGGGCTGTTCCAAAAGAAGGTGAAAAACAGTGATCAAAGAAAATCCCTTGTTTACAAAGTTCATTAAAATAAGGAGTGCTGTTGAGTGGATTTCCGCTCATGCTGCTTTTGTACATACTAAAGCTTTCACAAATCACCAGTATTATGTTGGGTTGACTTTCCAATGCGCTGCTTCCCGGATGAACAACCCTCTTGTAGTTGAATGGTTTTCTGTCAACTTCTTCTATATTTAAAAATTCAGCAATTGTCTTGTAATACTGTTTAGCATTATTACTAAAATCGGGGTCTCTGAAGCTTAACGTTGTATAAAAATTCTGCAATGGATTTAAGGCCAGATTGCTTTTGAATTCCTCATTTAATCTGAATGCCCTTAAGAAGTCTAGCGGTTTTAATGTCAGGAAACCATAAATAAACCATGAAAAAAAAATCAGGCATAAAAAATGCCAGCGTTTTCTATAAGCAAATTTATGAATGTTGCTATTGTTGTCTTCTATTACAAAATGCAATTTTTGAAACAATTTATTGATGATCATCACACCTGCGATTAATGCAAGCAGAATCCATACAATCGGATAGCTTTGCCATATCATTTGCAAACTTTCCTTAGGATCTTCAGCAAATATCAGTGCATCTGCATTCAGTCGGGCATTGATATAAGCAAACTGACCAAAATCTGCACCAAAGAAAAACAATACCAGTAAAGTAACAATTCCAAGATAGGTTGTCCATATTTTTTTTAAGCGGTCATTGTAAAATGGAGACAGCTTATTAAAAAATGAAAGAAATAAAACCGGAAATAAAATAATGGATATCCAGCGCAAATCATACTTCAATCCCAGCCAAAATGAAGGAATAAGCTCCAATGTAGCGATATTGCGTGGCTTGAAGCAAATAACTGTTGCTACTCTGAAGGCGGTAAATATAAAAAGATAGATGATAAACAATCGTACAATCCATTGAATTGTCTTGGATACCCTCCATTTTATCAGCATTTTTAAATAGTTTTATTGATTTATTCTGCAATGTTACATCATCATTGCTTCTTTTTATTGTTTAATAGTATGTATTTGGCAGTTTCATACCAGGCTTCGGTTAGAAGAGACATTTTATTTTTTATACTGTCAGAATGGAAGTTTACTGAAACAGGAGCATTGTCTAATATGGATACCATTTCCTTTTTTCCTGTTTTGAGATCCTTATAATAATAATACCGATTACTGACCAATCCGATAGTTAACATATCAGGATCAGCGATAAAAGCAAACCTTTCTTTCTGGTCAGTGGTATCAAATAAATTTCTACCAAAAGTAGAATTATGGTAATTGTGTCGAGCTAATGATGCCACAGAAGGCATTACATCAAGTTGAGAACAAACATTATTGATTCTGGTTGGTTTTAGTAATTTTGGGGCATAAAACAGCAAAGGCACATGCTCTGCTGAAATCCCTTGTTTAGTATAACTTTCAGGAAACATCTTTCCGGCATTTCCCCTTAAACCGTGATCTCCAACAAAAACGAAAATTGTATTATCAAAGTAATTTTCCTTTTGGGCTGCTTCAATGAATTTTCTGAAATTAAAATCCGCATATCTAAAGGCATTCAGCTGGCTATTATCATCAAACCCGTATTTAGACAAAGTATCCTTAGGGAAACTGACTTTCGAAAATTCATTTAAATCCTCATCTGGAATGGTATACGGCCTGTGATTATCAGCAGTTTGAATTACAGCAAAAAAGGGTCTTTTTTGTTGAGCAAGAATCTTGCTTGATTCCAAAAACAGATTTTTATCACTGATACCCCAAACATCAACCCTGCCTGAAGAAAAATTTTCCTGTTCATAAATATTCAGATCCTGAATATTGTTTTTCAATAATCCTCTGATATTTGCCCAAGTGGTACTTCCTCCTAAAAAATAGAATTTTTCATAATCATAAAAATCATTCATAATGCTATGCTGGTCAACAGCTGCGGGATTTCTGCTGGAAGTTGTTGGTTGCTGAACGTCAGGAATGCCGGTAATGGTAGCCCATACGCCCCTGGCAGTTCCGTATGCAGGGGTAAAACACCTTTCAAAAAATACACCATTTTTACACAATTGATTGAAATAAGGTGTCGGATCAAGCTTGTTTCCAAACATAGAACTTTTATAGGCGCTGAAACTTTCACATATCACAACCACAATGTTGGGTTTGGGATTTGCTGAATGATTAAATGATACTGCTCGTGTGAAATTCAATCTCTTTTCATCCGGTTCCTTAACATCGAGGTATTCAGCCATTAGCGGATAATATTCTTTTACCTTTTCAGGAATGTAACTTACATTTCTGAATTGCAATGAACTAAAAAAACTTTGAAACGGATTTAATGCAGTATTTGCCTTAAAGTTGTCAGAAAACAAGAAGGCATCACTCCACCTTAATGGATATTGATCCAACTTTCCAAAAGTGAATCCTGACAATGCTAATACAAAAAACAAATAGTATAAGGATTTTCTTTTACCTTTTTTTGAATGAGTGATATTTTCATTGAAAGAATCCAAATATCTTTTGTTGATTGTATAAAATAACCACATCATAATCAAAAGCAAAATGAATATTCTGATTACCGGATAAGTTTGCCAAATCATACCTCCGGATATATTTGCATCTGCAATAAAATTCAAAACTGAAGCATTCAATCTTTGTTTTAAATAATCATAATGATAAAAATCAGTTGCATAAAAAATAAGTATTGCAAAAAAAACAACAGACAGGATGCTGGTCCACCATCTTGCAGCTTTATAGTTTTCCAAAGGATTGAATCTTGAAATGGAGCAAAATAACAGTACAGAAAGGCCGAAAATTGATACAGATCTGGCATCATATCTAAGCCCCAGTAAAAAAGCGGAACCACTGAAAGGTTTCGTTATGTCTCTGTAATAAAAAAAGAAACAAAATCTGTATAATGTCATAAATAAAAGAATCATCAGCATTATACCTGAAATCCATTTAATGGTTTTTGGAATCTTTGGAATCATTCACAACTTTTAAAGCTATAAAATTAGATTAAAAAAACGATTGAAATAATGGTTCATAATTTCAATATTAATGGGATTAATACCTTTAATTCATCCTAGTAAGTATAATAAAGGATGTTTTACCTGAATTGATTTGAATTTTGAGCCTAAATAAATTGTATTTTAACATATCTTACAGGATTGAATTATGGTTTCTGCTGAAAAACTGGATAAATATTTTTTTGAACTGATCAATGGTCATTGGCACAATGATTTTTTTGATTTAATCATGCCTTTAATACGGAGTCCGCAATTATGGCTGCCGCTTTATTTATTTTTATTGATTTTCGTATGGATGAATATGAAAAAAAATAGCTGGTGGTGGGTTTTGTTTTTTGCCTTACTACCTGTATTTTCTGATTTCATCAGTAGTGATCTAATCAAACAGAATTTTTTCAGATTAAGACCCTGTAATGATCCTGCAATGGCTGACAATATAAGATTTCTGTTAAGTTACAAACCTCAAAGTTCAAGTTTCACTTCATCCCATGCAACCAATCATTTTGCCCTGGCAGCTTTTTTCAATTTTACTTTAAAAAAGTATTTCAATCAATGGGGATTGCTTTTTTATTGCTGGGCATTTTTAATTTGCTATGCCCAGGTGTATGTAGGTGTTCACTACCCAGCTGATGTTATCTGCGGAGGAATGATTGGTTTTGCAATTGGTTATTTATTTGCACGATTTTTCAACAATAAATTTCAACAGATCTGATTTATGGAAATATTTATTTTACTGATGCTTATTTTTACAAACGCACTTTTTGTAATGAGTGAAATTGCATTAATCAGTGCCAGAAGAACACGAATTGAAAGTATGGCAAACAAAGGTGACGTTAAAGCAAAAGCTGCACTAATCCTGATAGACAACCCTGAGAAATTTTTAAGTACTGCGCAGATTGGAATTACTCTAATAGCCATATTGACGGGTGTTTACTCTGGAGAGAAATTCGGGAAAGAACTTAAACCCTTTGTAGAAAAAATTTCGATTTTACAACCCTATGCAGAAACGATTTCCACTACTGTTATTGTAATAATTGTAACTTTTCTTTCCATTATTTTTGGCGAACTAATCCCTAAAAAACTGGGCTTGGTTCGAGCAGAAAAAATTGCACGACTAGTAGCAGGTCCTATGAATTTGCTTTCTGCTGTTGTTTACCCTTTTGTTTGGATGCTTTCGGGATTAACAAACCTGATTTTTAAAATTTTCAATATTCAAAAACCCGCAGACAGTGCAGTAACAGAAGAAGAAATTAAAGCCATGATCACAGAAGGAAGTGAACACGGCTCAATTGATGAAGATGAAAAAGAAATCATTGAAAGGGTATTTCATTTGGGTGACCGAAACATCACATCCCTGATGACTCACAGAACAGACATCATCTGGCTCGATGTCAACGATACCGTAAAAGATGTAAAATCAAAACTTAATGAAATCATATTCAGCACTTATCCTGTTTGTGACAAATCTATTGATGAAATAAAAGGCCTTGTTTACGTAAAAGACCTGCTGAAAGCAAATGATAATGTGAAGCTTGAATCCATATACAAACCTGCTTTGTTTGTTCCTGAGAATAACAAAGCTTATCAACTGCTTGAAAAAATAAAATCCTCCAAAATACACACCTGTTTTATTGTAAACGAATATGGGACATTGGAAGGTATGATTACGCTCAACGACATAATGGAAGCTATTGTCGGGGATGTACCCCATGCAGGGCAAGATGAATATGAAATTATAAAACGTGAAGACGGAAGTTACCTTGTTGATGCGCTTATTCAGTTTTATGATTTTTTAAGTTATTTCGATAAGGCTGACTGGATGAACGAAGTTGAACATGAATTTGACACGCTTGCGGGGTTCGCCCTGGATCAATTAGAGCACATACCTGGTACGGGAGAAAAATTTGACTGGAAGGATTTTAATTTTGAAATCATAGACATGGACGGTCAAAGAATCGACAAAATTCTTGTAAAGATTTCGAATGAATTGAAAGAAGAACTTGCTGAAAATTAAAATTCAAACACTGCACTGCTAGCAGGATTGGTGAGTTTCGTACTTTTCCTTTGATTTTTTACTATTGTATGGATGATGCTTATTTGTTCTGATTTGTACTCATAAAGGATATTATCCGTTACTGATATTTTTTTAACAGACTTAATTCCATCAATCTGAAAATAAGCATCTATGGAATCATCAGATTGCTCATATCCGACAAAATTCAGTTGGCGATTAACGCCGTCCACATTTATTTTCAGGTGATTTGAAATATATTTTTCCACTATCGCATCCATCGCTTTTTTGTCGGATGGATGGATCAAATCGACTTTTATTGAGTTCGACTTTCTCAATACACTTTCAAAATCGTTGGTAAAAATTTTACAGCTGACCTGAAGGATATTTTCATTGGAATTATGCTCTATTTCTGTAACACTTACATAAATCGGATGATTTGTTCCGCTGAAAAAAAGAAAGAAAATAAAAAT
>CAZCOL010000011.1:0-44768 GCA_964500545.1 uncultured Ferruginibacter sp.
TATACCAATCTTTGAACCTTATTCTCAGTTATCAATAAAAGCCCCGGCTTTTTACCTTTCTCCAAACTACCTAAAAAGTTGTCAACTTTCAATGCCCTTGCTCCATTAATAGTAGCCCATTTGAGCATTTCCTCTAATTGAATTTCAGGGAAATGTTTTTGTATTGTATGAATTTCCGACAGAATACTCAATTGATCATTTGATGCAAGACTATCCGTTCCTAATACGATATTGCACTCATTTTGTATCAACATTTGCAAATCTGGAAGTCGGTTCGTGATATATTTGTTTGCATTCGGGCATATGCAATAAAATAAGTTGGAAGCAATATCCATGAAAAGACTTTTTGCAAACAGCACATCCTCAATAGTTGTATCAACATTATGCACAAGAATAAAAGATTCAAATGAATTGAAAAAGGGCAGATAATATTTCAAACTGCTCATCTCTTGCGGATAAAAAAAATCAATATTTATTTTCAGTTGTTCGTATAATTTTAAAAAATCCCCCGATTTGAACCGAATGAATTCATTTTCGGCTGCCGTTTCCTGATTGTGAATAGTCAGCAACTTGTTACCCTTGAATTTGGCAATCAATTGAAACAACTCTTTTGAAACCGAGTATGAGGCATGAGGAACGATCGAATTTGTGTTTGAGCAGGCAGTAAATTCATCGTACAGTCTTTCGGCTTGTTCAAATCTTTTTGTGGCATTATCTGCTGCAAACCCGCTCACTTCAATGTAGTTATGGTAATACAGGTTATTTTTTGATTTTTGAGGAATTGAGTAAAGGGTATTGCAAATATCTCCTACCGCCACAACACCGTTATCAATCATTTGTTTTTCTGCTGAATCAATCGCACTTGATATCAATTCCTCCTCTGTCTCTCTGTTTTGTATAATTCTCGTTACGAAATCAACCAGCCCCGTTCCTTTTGGAATCATTCCAAACATATGGGAAAGTTCAAGGTGACAATGGCAATTGATAAATCCCGGAGATATCATGCCTGTTAACTGCTGAACATCTTCCCCTGCCTCACTCATCGATACAATATCCAATATTTTACCACTTTGATCCGTAATAATCACAGAATCATAAGGTAATATATCATAACCATTAAAAATCTTCTCTGAAGTATACTTTCTATACAATTTGATTGATTGATATCATGTAAATTTGCACGCTCTTGAAACAGAAAAAATACCTGAAAAAGCATTAATGTTTCAACAGAGGATATTCTTATATGAATTATCCCTGCAACAATAAAATTACAGCATGTTAGACAAACTCGATGCGATAAAAGCAAAATTTGATAATTTGGGAGTTGCCCTTACCAATCCCGAAATAGTGAGCGACAATAAAAAATTCAGCTCATTAAGTAAGGAATACAGAAGCCTGGGAAAAATTGTTGATGTCAGAAATGCGTATGTAAAACTTTTAGATGACATAGAATTCAATAAAGAGGTTTTGTATGCCGATGATGAGGAAATGAGAGAATTAGCCAAAACGGAGTTGCCGGAATTGGAAGAAAAAAAAGAACAAATTGAAAAAGAAATCAGGAATCTTTTAATTCCAAAAGATCCATACGATGAAAAGAATGCTATTTTAGAAATCAGGGCTGGTACAGGAGGTGATGAAGCCTCTCTTTTTGCCGGCAATTTATTAAGAATGTACCTTAAGTACTGTGAAAAAAAAGGATGGAAAACTGCCATTCTGAGTGAAAGCGAAGGCACTGTAGGTGGATATAAGGAAGTACAAGTGGAAGTTACCGGAGATGATGTTTATGGTACTCTGAAATTTGAAAGTGGTGTTCACAGGGTTCAGCGTGTACCCGACACCGAAAGTAGCGGACGAGTTCATACAAGCGCTGCAACTGTTGCGGTAATGCCTGAAGCAGATGAAGTTGATTTTGAGTTGAAAGAAAGTGATGTAAAAATGGAAACCGCAAGAAGCGGTGGCGCCGGAGGACAGAATGTAAATAAGGTTGAAACAAAAGTATTCCTAACACACAAGCCCACAGGAATTGTAGTGGTTTGTCAAACCGAAAGAAGTCAGCTGGCAAACCGTGAAAAAGCAATGGACATGCTGCGAACCAAACTATACGATGAAGAGGTGCGAAAAGCTGAGGAAGCTATTTCCAAACAACGAAAAAGTCTTGTAAGCACCGGGGACCGGAGTGCAAAAATCAGAACCTACAACTACCCTCAGGGGCGTGTAACCGATCATCGTATCGGCCTGACTGTTTACAATTTGGATTCAGTAATTAATGGAGAGATTCAAGAATTCATTGAAGCTCTGCAATTTGCGGAAAATGCCGAAAAGCTGACCACACAACAATAAAAAAGTATCTCCTGATAAAAAATTTATGATCAGCAGTAAAAAAAACAATGAGAAGGCTGAGATGAGTTTTGTAGACCATCTTGAGGCATTGAGATGGCACATTGTCAGATCCGGATTGGTTTGGCTTATTTCCTCAATTGTTCTTTTCATCAATATTGACTGGATTTTTGATCATATTATTTTCGCTCCCGCTCAATCTGATTTCATCACATACCGAGGATTGTGCAGGCTTGGTCATTTATTGCGATTGGGAGATGCATTGTGTATGCCACCCATAAACATCCAATTGCAGGGAAATACCATAAGCGGTCCGTTTATGGCTGCAATTTCCATTTCAATGATAGGTGGTATGATTCTGGCATTCCCCTATTTATTCTGGGAATTGTGGAGATTCATCAAACCCGCCCTTTCTGCAAAAGAACTAAGGTATTCAAGAGGAAGTATTTTCTGGGTATCCCTTTGTTTTTTTTTCGGAGCCTTTTTCGGTTATTTTTTACTGGCGCCGTTCACCTTTAATTTTCTCGCTAATTTTAGTTTGGGAACAACCAATGCCTACCGTTATTTACCAACTTTAAATGACTATATTGACACTTTGAATGAAATAGTATTAGGCTGTGGTCTGTCATTTGAGTTACCAATCGTTGCCTTTGTTTTAGCCAAAATTGGATTGATTTCAGCTGACTTTCTTAAAAAGTACAGAAAATATGCATTTGTCATCATTTTAATTGTTGCTGCGATTATTACTCCATCACCTGATTGGACCAGTCAGATAATAGTTGCTGTTCCTTTATTACTGTTGTATGAAATAAGTGTTTTGATTGCATTTAGAGTTGACAAAAAAAATGAACAAAAAGAACGTGAATGGAGTTGATGAGATCATTCAATCGTATACTGCAGTAAAAAATAAATTAATAAGTAATTTCATTATGGTCATTTTTTTTGTTTTATAATTTTGATTTTAAAATTTTACAACCATGATTTCAAATTATGTTTTCGATATTAATAAACCAATTGCAATAGGAGCAGACCATGCTGGGTTTGAACTCAAGGAGCATTTAAAAAAATTCTTGTTTGAACATAAATTCAATTCACTCGATTTTGGAACCAACAGCCCCGAATCGGTCGATTATCCCGATATTGCTCACCCTGTGTCATATGCAGTAGAAACAAATGAAACTGCTTTTGGAATTCTTATATGCGGCAGCGCCAACGGTGTTGCCATTACTGCAAATAAACATTCCAATATTCGTGCGGCCATTTGCTGGATTGATGAGATTGCTTTAATGGCACGTAAACATAATGATGCAAACATCATTTGCATTCCTGCCAGATTTGTTGAAAAAGAAGAAGCCGAAAAAATGGTTATAACATTTATGAGCACTGCATTTGAGGGTGGAAGACACTTGAACAGAGTAAATAAAATAACATTGGGTAAATAATTCATGCAATAAAATGAATTGTATTCCCTATCATATACTTACTCGTAAAAAAGAAAAAATGAAAAAAATCCTACTATTATCAAGTGCCCTGTTTTGGAAAATATTGGTATTTGGTCAATTTGAAATTGCTGAAAAATATGCCACTTTAATAAATATTTCAGGACTGAAAAAACACTTGAATGTAATTGCAAGTGACGCAATGGAGGGAAGAGAAACAGGAACAGAAGGACAAAGAAAAGCGGCTGATTATATACAGGGACAATTTCAAAAAACAGGTTTGAGTTTTCCATCTCAACTAAATGGATTTCAACAGTTCTTTCCAATTGAGCAGGATTCCATCTACGAAACCAGCTTGACTATTGGTAGTGAAAAATTGATATTCGGAAGTGACTTTATCTCTCCTGTAACCATGAACGAATCAAATTCCTTTAAAGGGAGTCAGGTTGTTTTTGTTGGATATGGAATTGAAGATGAAAAATACAGTGATTATTTAAACAAAGAAGTAAAAGATAAAATTGTCATTTTTATTAACGGAGAACCTAAAGAAAATAATTTATACATCATATCAGGCAAAGAGAAAACATCCAACTGGACTCGTTATGGTCTCATTAAAAAATTAGAAATCGCCTACAATAAAGGTGCGGCGGGCGCATTGTATATCAACACATCTCAGGAAACCTTTACGCCTCAAATGATTGCAAACAGCCAAAAATCAATTGCTTTCAAAAGAAATTCTTCAGATACAAAGCAAAAAATAAATGTAGCAACCATCAATCATTTCGTTGCAAAAAAAATATTCGGCCCTGGATTTGATAGTATTATTTTGAAAGGAAAATCAGAATCAAGACTAAGCGATTTTCATTTTGAAAAAACAATCTCAGTCAACTTTAATTTAACAAAAGTCTCCACAGCAAAAACATCTTCCAATGTTATAGGTGTTATTGAGGGTAATGATAAAAAAGACGAATTTGTTTTTTTAACTGCTCATTATGATCACCTTGGAAATCAGGCTGGAATCATCTACAATGGAGCCGATGACGATGGAAGCGGCACCGTAACGGTATTACAAATGGCCGAAGCTTTTGCGAAAGCCAAAAAAGAAGGTTTCGGCCCTAGAAGAAGTATTGTATTCATGACAGTAAGCGGAGAGGAAAAAGGACTTTGGGGTTCGGAATATTATTCTGACAATCCTGTTTTTCCGCTAGAAAAAACCTCGGTGGATCTGAATACTGATATGATTGGAAGAACCGATACAGAAAGGAAGAAAGCTGATTCAACGAGATATGTATACGTTGTAGGTCGTAATAAAATCAGTTCAGATTTAACAACCATTCTGGATAATGTAAATAAGAAAACGCTTGATCTTGTATTGGACGATAAATTTGACAGTCCGGATGATCCGAACAGAATTTTTTACAGAAGCGATCATTATAATTTTGCCAGAAAAGGAGTGCCTGTTTTATTTTTTTATGATGGAATGCTAAAATCTGATTATCATAAACCCACTGATGACATAGAAAAAATTGAATGGCCTTTGTTTGAAAAAAGAGCTAAATTGATTTTCTATACGGCATGGGAAATTGCCAATAAAGACGAAATACTTAAAAGAGACATCCCATTGGATAAAAATTAATTGCTTTTTATATTTACTAACTTTGTCCATGTCATTTCATACCTGTAACACTCAATTCAATCAATGATTCATAATTTTAATGCAGGACCTTCAATTCTTCCTAAAGAAGTTTTGGAACAATCTGCTGAAGCTATACTAAACTTCAAAAACACCGGTTTGTCTATTTTAGAATTCGGACACAGAACGCCCGAGTTTACTTCTGTTATGGAAGAAGCAAGATCTCTGGTGAAGGATTTGTTGCAGCTGGATAAAAATCATCATGTACTTTTTTTACATGGGGGGGCTTCCATGCAGTTCATGCAAGTTCCATTGAATTTATTAGATGCTAAAGACAATGCATCCTATGCTGACACGGGTGTATGGAGCAGCAAGGCCATCAAGGAGGCAAAACTTTACGGAAAAGTGGATGTTGTTTGTTCCTCAAAAGATAAAAACTACAGCTATATTCCTAAAAATTTTGCTGTTCCAAATGATGCAAAATATTTCCATATTACTACAAACAACACTATTTATGGAAGTCAATGGAAACAAATCCCAAAGACAAGCAATACGCTCATTGCAGACATGAGCAGTGATATTTTAAGCCGTCAGCTCGATTTCAATTCCTTTGGTCTGATATACGCAGGTGCACAAAAGAATATGGGACCTGCAGGCGTTTGTATGGTAGTTGTTGATGAAAACATTTTGGGTAAAAATAAACGTGCAATACCAACCATCATGGATTACCGGAATCACATTTCCGAAGGGAGCATGCTGAATACTCCTCCTGTTTTTGCCGTTTATGCATGCCTGCTGACACTCAGATGGCTAAAATCAATTGGCGGTGTTCCTGCTATTGAAAAAATGAATAATGAAAAAGCTGCATTGCTGTACAAAGAAATTGATGAAAATGAATTATTCATCACGCAAATAGAAAAAGAAGACAGAAGCAACATGAATGTTTGTTTTAGAATGAAAGATGAGTCCCTTGAAAAATTATTTTTAGATTTCGCAACAAAAAATGGTATCACAGGAATAAAAGGCCACAGACTTTCAGGGGGATTCAGAGCTTCCCTATACAATGCTCTACCTATGAGCAGCGTACAGGTACTTACGGATGTAATGCGCCAATTTACATTGACCTTCGGTTAAAGATTTCAGCCGTTATCTCCCTAAGAATCGCTAATTTTACAGACCTATAATTAACGATAAATCATGATAACCATTTCTCCATTCAAAGCTTTGCGTCCGGATGCTCAATATGCAAAACAAGTTGCCTCCAGACCTTATGATGTATTGAACAGCAAAGAAGCAAAAATTGAAGCCCAGGGAAATCCATCTTCATTTTTACACATTACCAAAAGCGAAATAGATTTAGCGGAAACTATAGACATACACAGTCAGGAAGTTTACGAAAAGGCAAAAGAAAATCTTCACGCATTCATCAGTAGAAATATTTTATTTCAGGAAAGTAAGCCCTGCTATTACATTTACAGACTTATTATGAATGGCAGAAGTCAAACAGGACTGGTTTGTGGAAGTTCTGTAAATGACTATGAAAATGGCCTCATAAAAAAACATGAATATACCAGACCGGAAAAAGAACTTGACAGGATCAATCATATCAAAACAACGGGAGCGCAAACAGGAAACGTTTTTTTAGCATACCGCAACGTAGTTGAAATTGATCAGATCATTGATACATGGATCAGTGAAAAAAATCCGCAGTATGATTTTCTTGCTGACGATCAAATTCAACACAGTATATGGATCATCAATACTGACAATGTGATTGAAAAAATAACGGAACTTTTCAAAACAAAAGTACCATGCACCTACATAGCAGATGGCCACCACAGAGCTGCTTCAGCTGCTAAAGTACGGACGGCACTTGGAAAACAAAGTACGAATGAAGCAGACTTTTTTCTCACTACCCTTTTCCCATCAAATCAACTACAAATTATGGATTACAACAGAGTGGTGAAAGATCTGGGGAACATCAGTGAAAAAGATTTTTTTGAAAAACTTGACACATGCTTTAGGATTGAAAAAACTGACAGCGCATACAAACCCGAAAAACTTCATTGCTTTGGTTTGTATATGAACCATCAATGGTACAAACTCTCAGCAAAAGAAGGAACTTACACTAATGATCCGATTGGGGTGCTGGATGTAACAATTTTACAAAATAATATTCTGGAACCTTTGCTGGAAATCAAAGACCAGCGTACAGATAGAAGAATCGATTTTGTTGGTGGAATCAGAGGACTTGAAGAGCTGGAAAGAAGAGTGGACAGCGGAGAAATGAAACTGGCTATCAGTCTTTTTCCGGTCAGCATACAGCAATTGTTTGATATTTCTGACAGTGGCAACGTAATGCCCCCAAAAAGCACCTGGTTTGAGCCAAAATTAAGAGATGGCTTGCTGACACACCTGATTTATTGAGTCACAAATTCATTATTTTGCCTTAGATACAAAAATGACAACACTGAAATTATTTTTTCTGATTTCAATTGTGACCTTGCAGGCAAATGCTCAGTCCGGCAATTCATTTGACAGTCTTGCAAAGAAATACATTTCGCTAAAGGATTACGAAAATGGAATTATTATTTCCAAGAGAGGATTGGCTGCAGAACCTGAAAATATTGAGTTAAACAAGGATCTTGTGTTGTGCTATTATTTTCAAAACAATTTTAATCAGGCGCTTTCATTGCTTGTCAAACTGATAAATAAAAATATCGCCGACGACCAATGTTATTTAATAGCAGGTGACATTTACAAATTGTTGAATGAACCAAAAGAAGCAGAGAATACATTCAGAAGAGGTGTTTTAAAATTTCCGGATAATGGTCCGATGTACAATGAACTGGGCAATTTGCTCTGGAAGCAGCAAAAAGAAGATGCTATTACTTACTGGGAAAAAGGCATAGAAACTGATCCCAACTTTTCCAAAAATTATTTCAATGCTGCTGGATATTACAACTTTAAAAAAAATTGGTTGTGGGCAGCCCTTTATGCTGAATGCTTTGTAAATCTTGAATCCTTCAGCGAAAAAACCCCTGAAGTAAAAGAAGTTTTATTCAATGCATACAAAAACATAATTATCAATACCGAGTCTGACAGTATTATCAATAATAAGCAAGGATTTGAAAATCGGTTTTTAAAAACATTTACAAATTTGCAAAAAAATAATTATCGCGAAATCCACACAAATGATTTGATAAAAATCAGAGCGGGTTTCATTTTGAAATGGTTTGAGGAAAGTGCAACGGAATATCCGTTTAAACTTTTTGATTACCACAGAGAATTGCTTAAAAACGGACTTTTTGAATCTTACAATCAATGGCTGTTTGGTATAGCCGACAATTCTGCGACATTCAAAATTTGGACTGAAAAAAACGAAGCTGATTATCATGAATTTATTCATTTGAAAAAATCAAGGATATTCAAAATACCCAAATCGCAGTATTACAAATAACTCAGGTAAAGATTAACCAAATTTTTTTTCATGGAAAACCAAACAGAAAAACCTCAAAGATTATTTGACTTTCTATATCATCAAAAGGAATATTTTCCCAAAGAGGATATGTTTGCAACAAAAATAAACGGCAAATGGGAAAAATTCAGCACAGAAAAAGTAACAGATAGCACAATCAGATTAAGCGCAGGATTGTTAAAGCTTGGGCTAGGAAAAAAAGAAATGAATCCCGAGCTGCAGGATAAAGTTGCCGTTATATCAAAGAACAGACCCGAATGGCTGATACTTGATCTCGCATGTCAGCAAATTGGAGTACTGCTATGCCCGATTTATCCTACAACAACAAAAAGTGAAGTAGAATTCATTCTGAATGATGCTTCAGTAAAACTATTGTTTTTTAGCGGAGAAGACCTAATTGATAAGTTGTCCGAAATAAAACAAAGTGTTCCATCATTGGAAGAGATTTTCTGCTTTGATAATTTGCAGGGATACAGAAACTGGAATGCTATTGCTGAAAATATTTCTGAAACAGAAATAAACGAAGTTCACTCGATTAAAAAAAATATCCTTCCCGAACATTGTGCTACCATCATTTATACATCAGGCACCACAGGATTTCCGAAAGGTGTCATGCTTTCGCATAAAAATATTGTGAGTAATGTTATTAATTCAGTCAGCAGCTTTCCATTTCCAAAGATGATCAACGCCAGATCATTGAGTTTTCTGCCACTGAACCACATATTTGAGAGAATGGCATCATACATTTACATGTATTCCGGCATTTCCATTTATTATGCAGAAAGTATGGAAACAATTGGCGATAATTTAAAAGATGTCAAACCTGTTTTATTTACTACTGTTCCAAGATTACTTGAAAAAACTTACGAAAAAATACTTCAAAAAGGTGCAGAACTTAAAGGAATTAAAAAGAAATTATTTTACTGGTCGCTATCACTTGCTGAAAAATATGATAATTTAAAAGACGGTGGTTTGTGGTATAATATTCAATTGTCATTGGCAAATAAAATAGTTTTTAAAAAGTGGAGAGCGGCATTGGGTGGGAATATTCAATTTATCATTACGGGCGGTGCCGCCTGCCAATTGAAATTACTAAGGATTTTCAATGCTGCGAAAATAGCAGTGTACGAAGGTTACGGGCCAACTGAAAATAGCCCGGTTATCAGTGTCAATTGTCAAAAAAAAGGGGGAACAAAATTCGGAACAGTAGGATTGGTAATTGAAGGTCAGGAAGTCAAAATTCAAGAAGACGGGGAAATATGTGTAAAAGGTCCCAGTGTGATGATGGGATATTATAAAAGACCTGATTTAACCAATGAGGCAATCATAAACGGCTGGTTGCATACCGGTGATATTGGAGTTTTTGAAGATGGAAAATATTTAAAAATAACAGACAGAAAAAAAGAATTATTTAAAACCAGTGGAGGAAAATATGTTGCCCCTCAGGTAATTGAAAACAAATTGAAAGAATCTCAATTCATTGAACAAATAATGGTGATAGGTGCTGATAAAAAATTTGTTGCTGCATTGATTGTACCCAGCTTCCCTCAATTAATAAATTGGATGCGGGAAAACAATATTTCAATTTCTACACCGGAAGAAATTGTTTCACAACCCGCTGTATACGCTCACTACGAAAAAATCATAAACAAATTCAACATTAGTTTTAATCAGGTTGAACAAATAAAAAAATTCAAATTGATATCCAAAGAATGGGGGGTTGAATCCGGAGAGTTGACGCCTAAATTAAGTATGAAAAGAAAAGTGATAATGGAAAAACACAGTTTGCATATCTCAAAAATGTATGAATAGGTTGTAAACTACCCCAGAATCAGATTATTTTTCATTGAATACAATACTATATCGGCATTGTTATTAAAATTCATCTTTGTGAGAATTCTTGCCCTATATGTGCTGACAGTAGTGTTGCTCAATAGCATAAGATCGGCTATTTCTGAAATTGACTTTCCAAGTGCCAGCATTTTCATTACTTCAAATTCTCTATCTGATAAATAAGAATGGGCAGGTTTTGAACTTAATGGAATATTTTTTGATGAAAGTTTTTGTGATATTTCACGGGACATGTATTTTTCACCTTTTAAAACTGTTCTAACAGCCTCAACAAGTTCTTCAGGTGCAAGATCCTTACTCAAATAACCGGATGCTCCAGCCTTCAATACCCTCAATGCATATTGATCCTCCGGATGTATACTGAGAATCAAAACGGGAATTTTGGGTTGAATTAATTTTAGATGTGCAATGATATCCAAGCCAGTTCTTCCGGGCATAGACAAATCACTGATGACAATATCATATTTTTTTTGCTTTATTTTTTCAATAATTGAGTACCCGTCTTTAGCCTCTTCAACAATTGAATCAGGAAAGCCTTCGGTTAAAATCTGATACAGACCTTTTCGCACAACTGAATGATCATCAGCTATAAGGATATTTATCATGAAGTTTGATTTTGAGGTATAGGAATTTTAATGGTCAAAATCGTTCCTAAGCCGCTTTCAGCTTTGATGTCAAAACTTCCATTCAAAAGTAAAGTTCTTTCTTTTATTCCTAGTAGTCCGAAAGATTTTTTATGTAGAATATTATTTACATCAAAACCAATTCCATTGTCTGAGACAATCAAAACAAGCAGACCAGATTCTAAAGTTAAAGAAGCCTCAGTCATATTTGCCTTGGAGTGTTTAAGGATATTGGTCAAACTTTCCTGATACACACGAAAAATAGTAGTAGCAATATCAGACGGTATATCCAAATTGTTTAAATCAGAATCAAAGTTTGAGGAGATATTATAGCGTTTTTCAAATTCTTCGCACTGCCATTCCATTGCAGCCACCAAACCCAAATCATCCAAAATACTTGGCCTTAGTTGAATGGAAATGTCTTGCAAAGATTTAATTGTATTTTTAACAGTTTGATTTATTGAGTCTATTTTCGATGAAATCAGATCATCCGAATTATTAATCTTTTTGCTTAACCAGGATATATCCATTTTTAGCCCAGTCAACTGCTGTCCCAGCTCATCATGAATTTCTCTGGAAATACTTTTTCTTTCTTCCTCTCTAACATTTTGAATATGAAGGGCAAGTTCCCTTAACTGTTTTTGGGTGTTTATTTTATCAGAAATATCAATACCGACCCCTACTACACAATCTTCATTGTTGTATCTGATATAATTTCCGGTAAAATAATAAGAAATTCTCTGCTTGGTTTTCGTTAAAAGTTCCGCCTCAACTACTTCGGATCCCTGTGTAAAAACACGATTTATTTTTTCAGAAACAAATGCTTTTTGATCATCAGTAAAAAAATCAAAGGGGTGGAGTGCTTCAAGCTCTTCATTGGTATAACCTGTAATAATTAATGTGTTTTTATTCCACCTGATGAATTTTCCATTTTTGTTAAACATATAAAATATCCCAGGCAAACTATTGATAATACTGTCCGAAACCTCTTTCTCGGAAATTATTTTTTGTTGTACTTCTTTTTGTATGGTAATATCCTGCAATGCGCCCACAACTCTTGTAACATCACCTATTGTATTGAACAAATAAAGTGATTTGTTTAAAAAATAACGCTGCTCTCCATTTGGCATAGTAAACCTGAATTCAGCCATGGATGAAGTCGGTTTTTTTTGATTAATTATCTTTTCAAAACCTTGTCTTAGTTGGATTCTGTCATCCTCGTGAATTTTTGAAATGAAATAATTATAACTGACAAAATTGCCTTCCTTTTTATCAAGCATATTTAAATACAATTCATTTCCCCAAATACGATCTGTACCAGTTTCCCAATCCCAAATAGCATCATTGGTAGCTTTTGAGATTAATGAAAGGCGCTCGTTTATATATGTCAACTCTTGTAATTTAATTTGTAAATCCTTTTCAAGAAGGTTAGAATATTGTTGCAAACTGGAATGCAATGACCTATTTTCAGAAATATCACGAATCACAGATACAGTTCCTATAGTTTGTTGATTTTCATCTTTCAATACCGATGCAGAGACATGTACAAATATTTTTCTGCCGTTTTTATCATGATTGATCAAATCTCCCACCCATTTTTTATTTTTATGAAAATCACGGATTATATTCTCTAGTTGATTGTTCTCATCCACTATATTCAAAATTGTAAATAAATTTTTACCAATAACCTCCGAATCCTTATATAAAAAAATCCTCTCGGCATAAAAATTCCATTTTGTAATATTGAATTCTAAATCAGTGGAAATTATTGCATCATATATATTGCTAACCAGCGACTGATTATACTTTAGGTCTTTTTCTTTTTTTAGTTGCAGTGAGAAGTATTTTTTTAAAAGAAAATAAAAAAGAATGAAAATGACTGAAAATAAAAGAGATATTACAATTAAGTTATTTCTTCTTCTGAAAAAATGTTGTTCATTTCTAAAAGTTTGCGTATTGAAGGTGGATAAAAAATAGTTTTGAGCTTCAATCATTTTATTATCAATCAGACTCATTAAATAAATACCCTTTCCCGAAGCAATAAAGTGCTGAGCTGAATCAATGCCAAATTGTTTTTTAATTTCAACTGCATCTTTAGAAAATGTTATTTTTTGATCAATTAAAAGAATAAGGGAATCATATTTTGTTTGTTGAATTTCATTAGCATCAAATAAATTCAAACAAAATTCCCTGTCATTTTTTAAATCATTTAATCCTCTGTAATAATTAGTCAGAAAGGATGTGTCTCCTGAAATCAGATATCCCCTTTGTCCGGATTCAATGTTTTTAACATCTATGTAAACATTTGAAAGATTTGATAGTTTTAAAAGGGATTGTTGAAGTTGAAGATTTTGCTTTTTTGAAGTTTGCTCGTACTGAAAAACCTGGTAAACAAAAACTATGATCAATAATAGAGCCAGAAGCAAAAAAAAGTAAATTTTTGTTCTGGATTTTTTTAATTGCATAATAAGGTCTTATAATCACCGAATAAAATCGATGTAAATAATATTACTACCTCCTACCAACCCAATATCCATGCGAATATCAAAGGAGCAACAATAGTCGCATCGCTTTCCACAATAAATTTAGGAGTATTTACATCCAACTTTCCCCAGGTAATTTTTTCATTGGGTACTGCTCCGGAATAAGACCCATAAGAAGTAGTGGAATCACTAATCTGACAGAAATAACTCCAAAACGGCACGTCGTGCCACTCAAGATCCTGGTACATCATTGGCACCACACAGATAGGAAAATCTCCGGCAATTCCTCCGCCTATCTGAAAAAATCCCACTCCTTTTCCGGAAGAGTTTTTTCTATACCAATCCGCCAGCCATACCATATACTCAATACCACTTTTCATGGTCGAAGATTTCATTTCATTTTTAATCACATAAGAGGCAAATATATTTCCCATAGTACTGTCTTCCCAACCAGGAACGACAATAGGAATATTTTTTTCTGCTGCTGCTAACATCCAGCTGTTCTTTGGATCAATTTCATAATATTGCTCCAGCACACCGCTCAACAACATCTTATACATAAACTCATGCGGAAAATATCTTTCTCCCTTGTCATCTGCTTCTTTCCAAAGTTGGTGGATGTGTTTTTGCAATCTTCTGAAAGCTTCTTCTTCAGGAATGCAAGTATCCGTTACCCTATTGTAATGATTCTCCAACAAATCCCATTCATCCTGAGGACTGAGATCTCTGTAATTAGGCACTCTTTTATAATGAGAATGTGCTACCAGATTCATGATATCTTCTTCCAAATTTGCACCGGTACAACTAATAATGGCAACCTTATCCTGACGGATCATTTCCGCAAAACTCAACCCTAATTCAGCAGTACTCATAGCCCCTGCAAGGGTAACCATCATTTTGCCACCTTCCATCAAATGCAATTCATACCCTTTGGCAGCATCCATTAATGCAGCGGCATTAAAATGGCGATAATGATGTTGAATGTATTGTGATACAGGTCCTTTGTGCATGTCTTTTTTTTACAAAAATAAGAGATTTTAAGTATGTAATCGTAAAGGAATCATTGGATGGGAATTGTGCTACAGATAGACGTATGTAATAATTTTCAGCTTTTCAGTTATTTTTCTGTGATTTTTTAAAAAAAAAATAAAGTATTGATCAATAAAAATGATTAAAAGAAGAATTAATAATAAGTTGAAAATTGAATTGATTATTTCAAAAAATTATGCTCATAACATTTGATCCATTCACTTACTGTCATTTTTGACATCAATTGACCTATTAAGTCAAATGGCAGGTTTTCAATTTTTTTAAACCGAATGCAACTTTTTCCCATGTCAAGTTTACCGGGTACTGTTAAGGCATATTCCTTTACAAACCAATCCAGTAATGGAGGATTGGCATAGATGCCCATGTGATAAAGTGCAATGAAATTTTTCTGAGATGCAATAGAAACAAAAGGTAGCGGCAATGTTGAATCACATTTATATCCCTTAGGATATATGCTATGAGGAACAAAATAGGAAATCATCCCGTAATTAATTCCCTCCTCAAATCCTTTAGGTATATTTTTTAAAATTACTTTCCTCAGTTGTTGAATGACATTTTTTCTGTCATCACTTAGCTTATCAATCAATAACTCTATTTCTTTTTTTTTCATCTTTCGATATTTTATTTGTGTGCACGAATAATAAGTACAAAATGAATTCTTAAAAGTTTACCGTTACCGAATCCTTAATTAAATCAATAGCCATAAAAGATTGATTATTGTGAATCTTGCATCAAAACCAAAAATAATATTCAACAAAATTATGCCGGCGATAATAATGATAGGTTTCTTTTTTTTAAGAAAAAAATCTCTGAATTTCATTGTATTTCGAAATTTTAAATTTTTATATGATTTTTCTTTGCAGAGAATACCAACCTCCACCATTGTATACTTTTTCATAACCAAGTGATTTTAAAGTAGATTTAGCTGAGGCACTTCTCATACCGGAAGCGCAACAGGTTATGATGGTTTGTTGCTTATCTTTAAACTTACTTAGATTACTTCTCAACTGATCAAGCGGAATGTTGATAGATTCTTTGATATGCCCCGAAGAATATTCACCCCTGCTTCGCACATCAATGATTATAGCTCCATTTTTTATCAGCTCTTCGAAATTTGTTTTATTTCCTAAACCCAATAGTTTTAATAATGATTTTAGCATTTTATTTTATTTGTAGAATTGAAATATTTAACGATTAAGATTTATATTGCACCCTCAAATTTAATGTATGGAATATAATAAATTAGTAGCTGTAACCGGGCTAAGCGGTTTGTTTGAACTTGTATCTTCCAAAACCGATGGAGGAATTGTTCGCTCTTTGGAAGACAAAAGTACCAAATTTGTAAGCAACAGGATCCATAGTTTTTCACATCTGGAAAGTATAGAAATATTCACCACAGGAGAAAATGTAAACCTTACAGAAGTATTTCTTGCAATGAAAAACAGTTCGGAAAATCTGCCTGACTTAAATCAGACAAATGAAATAAAATCATATTTTCAAAAAGTTTATCCAAAAATGGATTTTGACAGAGTATATGGCAGTGATATGAAGAAAATGATAAAATGGTTCGATATTATTAACAAAAACAACATTGAAATTATTTTATCCGATTCAAACTCTGAAGAGGTTTCAGCTGAAACAATTGGAGAAAAGAAAACCGCAGCTACAGCCAAACCAGCTGTAACCAAGGCCGCTGCCGTTAAAAATGCCCCTGCTAAAAAAATCAATACCCCCAGAAAAATGGCTTAATATTTGTAATAATGATTTTATTGCTTTTTAATCCGCCATTGGCGGATTTTTATTGTCAAAAATAATTACCATATCATTGTCAAGCGTTTTCAAATGAAATTTGATTTCATGAATTTAAGTCGACCTTCTTTTAATTTAAAAAAGTAAAAATGAACTACTCTGCAGATATTAAAAAAACAACCCGAACATACCTTCCCGAAAATTTTACTGTTACCGATTGGGACAGTTTGGAACCTTATTTTAAAGAGTTGGTTGATAGAGATATTTCTTCTATAGAAAAACTCGAACAATGGCTGAAAGATCAAAGCGAACTGGAAGCAACGGTCAGCGAAGATGCTTGCTGGCGACAAATTAAAATGACTTGTGATACACAAAATAAAGAACTGGAAGAATCATTCAATTTCTTCTGTCTACAAATTCAACCGAATATTCAGCCTTATGCAGACCTGATGAATAAAAAACTGATTTCTTCTCCTTTGCTGAACAATTTAAACGAAGAAATTTATTTCACTTACATAAGAAACGTAAAAAAGAGTATTGAACTTTTCAAAGAAGAAAATATTCCTTTACAAGCAGAATGCGCTGTATTGCAACAACAATATGGACAAATCACCGGTGCTATGACAGTAGAAGTTAACGGTGAACAATACACGCTGCAACAAGCCGCTAAATTTTTAGAAAACAGTGACAGAAAAATAAGAGAATCTGTTTATCATAAAATTCAACAAAGAAGATTAAAGGATAAGGAATCACTGAACAACCTGTTTGACAAATTAATAGGTATCAGAAACACAGAATCCATTAATGCAGGCTTTAAAAATTACAGAGATTATCGTTTTAAAGAATTAGGTCGTTTTGATTACACCCATGAAGACTGTGTGAAATTTCATGAAGCCGTTAAGTTGCATGTGCTGCCCTTGGTAAATGAAATCTATAAAAGAAAGAAAGAAAAATTGGGCGTTGACACGCTCAAACCATGGGATCTTGAGGCAGAACCTGCCGACATCCAGCCCTTGCATCCCTTTAAATCAGGAAATGAGTTGCTTGAAAAAACAATTGATTGTTTTAATAAACTGGATCCTTTTTTTGGGGATTGTCTGAGCAAAATGCGCGACCTCAAACATCTTGACTTAGAAAGCAGAAAAGGAAAAGCCCCCGGTGGATATAATTGTCCTTTGGCTGAAAGTGGCGCTCCATTTATTTTTATGAATGCTGCCGGACAAATGCACGATGTGACCACCATGGTTCATGAAGGCGGACATGCAGTTCATTCTTTTCTTGCACACCATTTAACACTAAGCGGCTTCAAAGAATACCCGATGGAAATTGCAGAAGTTGCAAGCATGTCCATGGAGTTGTTCAGTATGGACTACTGGGATAGTTTTTTTGAAAATGAAACAGATCTTAAAAGAGCCAAAGAACATCAACTGGAGAGAGTAATCACCATTTTTCCGTGGATAGCTATTATAGATAAATTTCAACATTGGTTGTATTTGAATCCAAATCATACGCATGAAGAAAGACAACAAAACTGGGTATCAATTCTTGAAGAGTTTAAAGACAATGTAATTGATTACAATGGTTTGGAAAACTACAGAGAAAATGCATGGCAAAGACAACTTCACTTATTTGAAGTACCGTTTTACTATATAGAATACGGTATTGCTCAATTAGGTGCTATCGGCATGTGGATGCAATTCAAAAAAGGAAAAAAATCAGCTCTTGAAAATTATTGCAGGGCGCTTAGCCTTGGCGGAACCAAGACATTGCCGGAATTATACAAAACAGCGGGTTTATCTTTTGATTTCTCTTCAGATACCATCAAAAATCTAATGGAATTTGTAAAAAGTGAAATGGAAAAAATATAAGAACTTTTACCTGACCTTGAATCAGTTCTTAATACATTCGCTGCAAATTCCTTTTACAATCATAGCAGATTGCAAAGGATGAAAGCCTTTCGGAAATTTTACAGGAGGCACAACAACATCATCCAGGCAAATCGTTTTTTCGCAATCATTGCAAATGAAGTGAACATGCTCATCATGATGATGGCCGGAACCACATTTATCTTTACAAAGCGCATATAATATGGTGTTGTCTGTTGTGGGTATCTGGTGTATTATTCCGTTTTCTACAAAAGTTTGCAGGGTGCGGTATACCGTTACTCTGTCGAATGAAATTTTTGTATTGTTTTCAATGTCTGCATGAGCAAGTGCCCCTTCAGATTGAATAAACAAATTCAAAATCTCCCTGCGTCCTTCAGTAACGCTTAAGCCGTTTCGTTTCAGTATATCAAGCGTTTGATTCATTGATTGTTTTATTTAATTTGGACTGTTGCTGAATCCATTCAGAAACCTTGTATGATCGATCTTCTCATTCAATAATTCAGGAATATCCTTCATCAATAGCTGCACCTCAATTTCTTTTAAGCCATCGTATATCCCTCTTACCCTTCCGTACCTGTCAACCAAAGCAAAAAATTGTGTGTGAATGAATTGATTTTCTATTTTTTGTAAACTGTCAGGTTTTCCGTTGTCAATCATATAACCTTGTCGGGCCATTTTGTACAAGGCGGACTTATTACCAGTAACAAAATTCCAGTTTTTATTTTTTACAGGGTAAATGGTATCATCCGTTTGATTTACCAATTTATATGAACCATCCTCATTTTTTTGAATTGAACCAGACAACATTTTATATTCATACTCCTTCAACAAAGGTACACTGTCTACTTCCGGCATACAGGTATGAGACAAAATCATAAAATCGGGCTCATCCCTGAACATGTCATATATCCGCCTCATGTTCACATTCATCTTTGGACAAATACCTTTACAGGTTGTAAAAAAATATTCTGCCACATAAACTTTACCCTCAGTGTTTTTTGTTGTAATAACTTTATTATCCTGATTGGTAAAATTGAATTCGGGAATTGAAGGATTGATTACTTTCAACCTGGATTCATGAAAGGGACGCTCATCATAAATTGCCCAGAAAAAACCTGCCAGTAAGAAGATAAAAAACACAATATAAATCCACCAATTACTTTTTTTCATACTTTAATGATTGGTTGCAAAGTTACAATTGACCCTTTCTTTTTTTAGTGAGTTAAAATTTTAATAAAACCTTGATTTTTAATGACCTTCCTCATATGTAAATCAATTTGCAACAATATTGCAAATATACTAACTTCGCAGACTGATGAATTTAAAAATCAATTGGGATAGTCTGGGTATATTTACTTCAATTCTGTGTGCCATTCATTGCGGGCTGCTGCCTCTGTTGTTGCCGGCACTGCCTTTATTTGGTGTCAATATCATACACAATTCAATTTTTGAATGGGGAATGATATTAATTGCTTTTTCGGTCGGCATTTATTCACTATATCATGGATATGTAAAACATCACCGAACTTTTTCACCCATACTTTTTTTTATTTCCGGTATGTTGTTGCTCGTTGCAAAACAATTTTATATTAAACAAGAAATGATCCTGCTTTGTTTAGCAGTCATGCTGATAATTTCAGCTCATTTTATGAACTTTACATTTTCCAGAAAAAGCAAATGCAATTCTCCGCATCATAAACATTAATCTGAACATTGAAAAATATTTTTCTTTTTACTACATTTATTTTGTTTGTCTCTTTTTCTTACTCACAAAAAAAAGCGAAAAAGCGTATTTTAAATTCATTATCTATTCAGACAGAATCCTGGAATAATGGAGATATTGAGGGGTTTATGAAAACTTACTGGAATAATGACTCTCTGATGTTCATTGGAAAATCAGGCGTCACTTATGGCTGGAAAAATACGCTTAACAATTACAAAAAAGGATATCCGGACAGATCAGCGATGGGAAAACTTGATTTTACCATAATCAGCGTTAAAAAATTATCCCGTAAATATTATTCCGTAACCGGAAAATGGCATTTGACCAGAACTATGGGGGATTTACAGGGACATTTTACATTGCTTTTCAAAAAAGTACATCATAAGTGGATGATTGTACAGGATCACAGCAGTTAAACAATTAAAGTTTCCATTTCTTTTTTAAATGAAGAACCAGAAAAATAAAACTTATTATCAGAAAAAAATAATAGGCAAAGTTTTTCCATTCGGGAACTTGTTCAAAAAATCCCAGTCCTTTGTATATTCCCATAAATACATTTACCATCATCCATAACAAAACCAAAGAAATGGTATTAACAATCAATATCAGGAATTCTCTGGTTTCTTCTTCCATTGCTTAAATTATAGTTTTAATATTCGTTTGGAGAAATGAGTTTCCCCTGAAATTACTTTTACAAAATACAAACCTTTTGCCCAATTGGAACAGTTAAATTGAATCCATTCAGCACCATTTACAAGATCAACCTGCTTCTCTTCAATCAACTGACCGCCTGAATTGAAAACGCTCAATGTTACCGAATTAGTCATGAATCCATTTAGGTGTAAGGTAAAATTATTTTGAATTGGGTTTGGATTTATTTCAACGGTAGGATTGGCAGGTTCAGAAAAAATGATCTTTTTAGCAAGGTTGTTTTTACTGATTAACCGATATTCGGGATCAACAATAATGCTGTCAGGGGTAAACCCAACATCTTCAATAAAAATTTCATGATTGACAGAATTATTGAGGTATATGATTTTTTCCTGAGTTGAATTAATTAGTTTAATTGGTATCAGCATTGCAAAAAAATCGACTGAAGGATGCGATGTTTGCTGATTGACTTTGATTTTTATATGCCGTTTGCCAAGCATGTACCAATCCAATTGATAAGAAGGGAAACCCTCTCCCTTTAGCCACTGATCAAAAAAATGTTGCAGCGATATTCCGGATGCATTCTCCATATTTCTTTGCAAATCCTTTGTGGAAGCAAATTTGAATTGCAATATGGAATCTGACAAATAACTTTTCAATCCTTTAAAAAACAAACTGTCACCTAATTTCAACCTGAGCATTTCCAGTAAAAAAGATCCTTTCTTATAAGAAAGCCTTGAATCAAAAACTCTGTTAACGTTTGTTGTATCATCAACCCATACGGATCCATATGTTTCAGCCACAATATCATCCAACACGTGCTTTCTTGCCGTGATTGCATCATTTGGATATTTTTTTTCCATATAAAATCTGGAAAAAAAAGTAGCAAACCCTTCATTCAGCCAAATATCCTGCCATGATGCACAGGTTATTTTATCGCCAAACCACTGGTGAGCCAACTCGTGTGCAATCAATACTTCATCCGTATTTACCAAAAAAGATGCTGTTTGATGTTCCATTCCCCCACCCCATCCAAATTGAACATGACCATATTTTTCTTTTATAAACGGATAAGGACATAAAGTATGGCTAAACAGTTGCATTGCATCTTGTGTATATTGTATCCCATCTGCAAACATTGTCTGACTTTCCGGATAGCAATATGTAATCATAGAAAGTGGATTCCCGTCAATATTAATGGTATCGTTTATTGAAAGGTAATTGGTAACGGCCATGCATACCAGATAAGATGCAATAGGATATCTGTGCTTCCAATGGGTAATTGTTTTGATTCCTCCATCCATTGGAACTTCAGATTTCAAAATTCCGTTGGATGCAGCTTTGTATTCCGAGGGATGAATGATATATACATCTATAGAATCAGCTTTATCTTCCAATCCGTTCTTGCAAGGCCACCAATCTCTTGAACCAAAAGGTTCACTTAATGTCCACATTACAGGTACAGCATCATGTGTGGTAAGAATAAATGAACCAAAACCCGAATTTGCAGGAATGCCCTGATAGTAAACAGTTAAAGAATCCATTGAGCCTTTATCAACAAAGGAATTCAGACTGATTGACAATTCATTGTTCACATGAGTAAACTGCAACAAACTACTGCCTTTTTTTACGCTGTCAGTAGTCAAATCATTCATTAAGTCAAGTGAAACAGACTGACCATCTTGAAGCATTTTGAAATAAATGGTTACACTGCCTTTTATATATCTGATGGCCGGATCCACTTCCCATATACAACGGTAATAACTTACATCATAGTTGTTGGAATTTGCATTAAATATATTTCTATCAGACAATCGGAAATTTGCTCTTTTTTCAAAAAAAGAAATACTATCCGTATTGTACTTTATCTGAACAGATTGTGCTTTTGCGAATGAGGTTAAAAAGAGTAATATATAAATCGGGCGAATCATGTTTTGTCAACGTAAAGTTGAATGAATATTTCTGATTTTGTTACAATAAAATTACTTATTTGCCTACCTACATAAAAAATGCCATCAATAACCCTGATTCAAATCAATTCGAAGCCGTAAAATATTATTAATTTTGTCTTTATGCCCAAATTCAATAAAAATGATGCTTTCAACCTGATTAGCAAATTAAGTTTCAACAGAATTTGGAACGGACTGAAAGTACTTATTAGTTTTTATTTGAGCAGAATTACAGGCAGGCCTATTCAATGGGGTCTCCCAATTTCAATTTCTTTTGAGCCTACAACCAGCTGCAATTTAAGATGCCCGGAATGTCCCAGCGGACTCCGTTCCTTTTCAAGACCCACGGGTATGTTGCAAAAAAATTTCTTCAGAGAAACCATTGATGATATCCATCAGCAATTGATTTATTTGATTTTTTATTTTCAGGGAGAGCCTTATTTAAATCCTGATTTTCTTGAAATGGTCAGCTATGCTTCGTCAAAAAAAATATATACCGCCACTTCCACCAATGGACACTATTTGACAGATGAAAATGCAAGAAAGACCATTGAAAGCGGTTTAGACCGGTTGATCATTTCCATAGATGGTACCACACAAGATGTTTATCAAAAATATCGCATTGGCGGCAACCTTAATAAAGTATTGGAGGGAGCAAGCAACATTGTAAAATGGAAAAAAAAATTAAAAAGTAAAACTCCTTTTGTATTTTTTCAGTTTCTGGTAGTGAAGCACAATGAACATCAAATTGAGGAAATCAAACAACTGGCAAAAGAAATTGGAGTGGATGAAGTTCGATTCAAAACAGCACAGGTTTATGATTATGAGAACGATCCCAATCAGCTGATCCCCACCATTGATAAATACAGCCGATATAAAAAAAATATATCCGGAACATTTACCCCTAAAAACAAACTTGCCAACCAATGCTGGAAACTTTGGCATGCTAATGTGATTACCTGGGATGGTTTGGTTGTGCCTTGTTGTTTTGACAAAGATGCGACTCACCAATTGGGAAATCTTGCCCATGAATCTTTTAAAAAAATATGGAAAAACACCCAATACAAAGCTTTTCGTTCATCCATTATGAAAAGCAGAAAGAACATCGATATCTGCGCCAATTGCAGCGAAGGTCTTTCGGTGTGGCAATAATTTTTTCAACAGCTAAATCAATCTGCAATGTCAACCCTTGATTTCAATGAAAAATTCAGACAAGTGTTTCTTTTTTTATTAATTATTGTCATTGCTGTTTTATTGTTGTCGCAGTTGTCCGTATTTATTCCGGGAATTTTGGGCGGATTGACATTGTATATTTTAAGCAGGTCTTTTTATTTTAGGCTGATTGATAAAAAAAAATGGAAAAAAGGATTGGCAGCTTTCTTAATAATAACTGTTTATATTTTTTTGATTGCAATCCCCGTATACATTAGCATTGCATTGATTTCTCCGAAAATAAATCAACTCGCCGCACAGCAGGATAAAATAGTACATGGAATTCAAATAGTGGCCAATAAAATAAAAGCTGCAACTGACATATCCTTGCTGACTGCGGACAATGCAAAAGCCATCTCTGAAAAAATAACATCCTATATACCAATGGTTTTGAACAGCACAGCTGTTATCCTTACAAATATTCTGATGATGTTCTTTTTATTTTATTACCTGCTGATCAATGGTCAAGATGCGGAAAAATATTTGAGAAAAACCATTCCGCTCAAACAGGATAATATTCATCTGCTGGCCGACGAAACTAAAATGATGGTAAAAGCGAATGCGCTTGGTATTCCACTTATCTGCATTATTCAGGGTATTTTTGCCGCTGCAGGATATTGGTTTTTTGGAGTGAGTGACTGGGCGCTTTGGGGATTTTTTACCGGTGTATTTGCATTTTTTCCATTAGTAGGAACAATGATCATTTGGGTTCCGCTGGTATTGTTTTTATTTGCTACAGGAATTGTTTGGCCGGCTATTTGGTTAACTTTGTATAGTTTTTTTATTACAGGAAATGTAGACTACATAGCACGAATGACTTTAATGAAAAAATTGGGTAATGTCCACCCTTTGATTACTGTGCTGGGTGTGATTGTGGGATTGAATTTGTTTGGCTTTATGGGTTTGATTTTTGGACCCTTGCTTGTAAGCTATTTTATTGTTTTAATAAAAATATATTTGAATGAATTTGCCGTTAACAAATAAACTACTGCGGTTATAATAATTATGGGATTAGAAAAAGATATACATCAATCTAAATTCAGAAACAATTTTCAGAAGGCTGCCGTTAATATCATTTTCACCTATCATTGGATGAATGAACAGATGAAAGCCATCTTTTCAAAACAGGATATCACTTCACAGCAATTCAACATTCTAAGAATTCTACGAGGGGCTAATGGTCCCCTTTCTACCCTTCAGATCAGACAAAGAATGCTTGATAAAATGAGCGATACCAGTAGAATAGTGGACAGGCTTATTAAAAAGGGATTGGTCAGTAAAAATCTCCACTCAAGAGACAAAAGACTCGTAGATGTTGCCATCACTGAGAAAGGTCTGCAAATACTGCATGAAATTGACAAATTTGAAAAACAAATGGACGACATATTGAAAAATCTTTCAGAAAAAGAAGCAGAATCCCTGAATTTTTTATTGGATAAAATCAGGGCCGCTGACAAATATTAGTGCTATTTCTTTTTATTAAGTATCCCCAGGGCTTAATTTTACAAGTAAATTAAATATTGAAAAAATATCTTAATGGCTCTTTATCAAACATTACAGCAGAAACAGCTTCAGAAGCTTTCGCCTCAGCAAATTCAACTGATGAAATTGCTGCAGGTTCCTACTGCACAACTGGAAGAGCGGATTAAAGAAGAATTAGAAGAAAACCCTGCCCTCGAACTTGCTGAAGATGAACATACGGATGATTTTGAACTTAAGGATGAATTTTCAGATTCGGGTGAGGATGAACCTGATGGAAGTGAGGATGAATATGACAACATCGACATCAGTGAATATGTTCAGGACAGCGATGATGAAACAGGAGACTACAAATTGAGAGATGAGAACTATCCCGAACTAGATGATAAAAGGGTCTTGCCGCATAAGATTGAAACAACTTTCAACGAATCAATGATTCAGCAATTGGGGATGTTGAATTTGGACGAAACAGAGCAAAAAATAGCCGAGCAGATTGTTGGAAGCCTTGACGATGACGGCTATCTAAGGAGAGAAATCAATTCAATCATCGATGACCTTGCATTCCGTCAAAATATTGATGCAGATGAAAACAAAGTAAAAAACATCATATCAATGATTCAGCAGTTTGAACCCGCAGGGGTTTGTGCTAGAAACCTGCAGGAATGTCTGCTGATACAGTTAGATAGAAAAAAAGACGCCGGAGTAAACGTATTGATGGCAAAAAAAGTGATTGAAAATTACTTTGATGAGTTTACAAAAAAACACTACGATAAGATTGAAAAAGGACTTAACATCAATGAAGAAGAGCTTCGTGAAATAATCCATCAGATTGTAAAACTAAATCCTAAACCCGGGGAAGTCATTGGAGAATCAGATTCCGGCGAAAATTACATCACTCCTGATTTTTTCATTGTCAACAATAATGGTATTCTCGAGCTTACACTCAACAACAGAAATGCACCAGATCTGCGTGTAAGTGAAGGTTACAGGGATATGCTTAAAGAATATGAGAAAGGGAGCAAAAAAGACAAACGACAAAAAGAAGCTGTACTTTTTATCAAGCAAAAACTCGATACTGCAAAATGGTTTATTGATGCGATCAAACAAAGGCAGGAAACACTGATGAATACTATGGAAGCTATTATGAAATATCAGTATGGTTTCTTTTTGACCGGCGATGAAACAGAACTCAAACCGATGATTCTCAAGGATATTGCTGAAAAAACCTCATTGGATATTTCAACAGTCAGTAGAGTAGCCAACAGTAAATTTGTTCAGACTGAATTCGGAACATACAAATTAAAGTTCTTTTTCAGTGAAAGCCTTCAAACTGAAACCGGAGAAGAGGTAAGTACAAGAGAAGTAAAAAAAATATTGTCAGACATCATTGAATCAGAAAATAAAAAAAATCCCCTGAGTGATGAAAGACTCACTGAAATTTTACAGGAAAAGGGTTATTACATTGCAAGGCGCACTGTGGCAAAATACAGAGAGCAACTGAATATTCCTGTTGCAAGACTCAGAAAAAATTTATAGCATCATCATGACTACTCTTTACAATACTGTTACAAACTGTTCGCCAAAAAACGAAGAAAATGAATCTGCTGAAAGTCCTTTTATTATCAGAATGGCTGCAGTTTTTTTGTCCTGTGTTTTTCATCCGGTTTTTATTCCCTTATTTGTAACCTCTTTTTTGTTGTATATACACCCAAGTGCTTTTACAGGTTTTTCGGAATCGAACAAACAGAGAACCCTTGTTATCGTAGCCCTCAATCTGGTTTTCTTTCCCCTGCTGAGTGTTGGATTGCTGAAGGCCGTGGGATTTATTGATTCACTTCTTTTAAAATCCCGCAAAGACAGAATCATCCCGTATATTGCCTGTGGTATTTTTTTCTTCTGGACTTATACCGTTTTCAAACAACAAACTGCCTATCCTTTACTATTGGTAAGTTATGTACTAGGGCTTTTTTTATCATCTTCTGCAGCATTGCTTGCAAACATCTATTACAAAGTGAGCATGCATGCCATTGCTTTAGGGGGATGCCTCGGCTTATTTTATAAAATTATGGTGGATGCAAGTATGTTGATGACCTTACCTATCGCTGTTGCTTTACTTGTAACCGGTTTAGTAAGCACTTCAAGATTGATACTCAAGAGTCACAAACCTTTTGAAATATACTCCGGTATAATGATTGGATTCCTTACCCAAATGATAAGCGCTTATGTAATTTTTCGTTAGTGAGATTTAAGGCCTCATGATGATGATTCCGCTGATTGCAGGATGTTCAATACAATGATAGCGAAATGTACCTACGGCATTGATTTTTATAGTATGAGTACTTGCAGGTAAGATAGCAGGAGTATTGATTGAAACATTGTCATCTGAAATCAATGTGTGAGACACGCCTGTAACATTGACAAAACGAATAGAAGCACCCAACGCAACACTGTCAATAGCCGGATAAAACTGATCATCCCTGATTTGAATGTCGTCAGCCGGAACCACACCATTGGTCGTATCATAAACTCCGTTCGTTTTGCTGCAACCTGCAATAATTCCAATTGCAATAAATGAGAACAGAAAATAAAAAAATTTCATCTTGACTTTTTTTGATTTTTATCATTCAGAAAGTCATTATAAATGATCAACCGAAATTAACTTTAAAATCAAGTTGGTACATTTGAATATTGAATAACCCTTTGAATTAGTTGACAAAATACAAAAAATCCGGATAATTTTCGAAAAGAATTGAGAGATAATAGAACAGCAAGGAAAAAATATTAAAATATTAATTATCGGGAAATATTTCTTCACAATCCGTCAATCCATTTTACCGAATCGTACATTTGCCCCATGCCCGATTATATTAACGAATTGAATGAGCAACAGCGTCAAGCTGTTTTACACATAGACGGACCTCTAATGATTATTGCCGGTGCAGGTAGCGGAAAAACCAAAGTTATTACTACTCGAATAGCCCATTTAATGGCTACAGGTGTAGATCCTTTCAACATACTTGCCCTTACATTCACCAACAAGGCCGCAGCTGAAATGAAAGAACGGATTGATAAAATTCTGGGTGGATCAGAGGCTAGAAATTTATACATCGGTACCTTTCACAGCGTATTTGCCAGAATTTTAAGGGCTGAAGCACCTAAACTTGGTTATCCTTCCAATTTTACCATCTATGATGCTGATGATGCAAAGTCTGTATTGAAATCTGTCATAAAAGAACTCAACCTTGATGATAAACATTACAAACCCAATACTGTTTTGAATCGAATTTCAATGGCAAAAAATGCACTGGTAGGGCCGGATGAATATGCCAATGATTGGCTTTTGCAGCAAGAAGATGCAAAATCAAACCGACCGCAAATTGGTGCGATTTACAAAGCATACAGCAATCGTTGTTTTAAAAATGGAGCGATGGACTTTGATGATCTTTTATACAAAATGTACTTATTGCTGAGCAATTTTCCGGAATCATTGAGCAAGTATCAGCATAAATTCAGGTACATAATGATTGATGAGTATCAGGACACCAACACTTCCCAATATGAAATTGTAAAGCTGCTTGGAGCCATGAATGAAAATGTTTGTGTGGTGGGTGATGATGCACAGAGCATTTACAGTTTTCGGGGTGCTACCATTGAGAATATATTGCAGTTTCAAAAAGACTATGATGAAATAAAAATTGTAAAGCTGGAACAAAACTACAGAAGCACCAAAACGATTCTGCATGTTGCCAATGAAGTCATCAGTAAAAATAAAGGCCAGATAGAGAAAAAATTATTTACTGACAATTCAGAAGGAGAAAAAATAAAGCTGATACGCACCATGACCGATAATGATGAAGGTAAAATGGTAGCAGATACTATTCAGGAACTCAAACTTCGGAACCATTTTTTCAACAAAGACTTTGCAATACTCTACAGAACAAATGCCCAGAGCAGAAGCTTTGAGGAATCACTTCGAAGAATGGGGATAGTATATCGCATTTATGGAGGAATGAGCTTTTATCAGAGAAAAGAAGTCAAAGATTTTATTGCTTATTTGCGATTAGTGGTTAATCCAAAAGATGAAGAAGCCTTAAAACGCGTAATCAATTATCCTGTAAGAGGTATCGGTAAAACTTCTATGGATAAACTTGTGTTACTTGCAAACAATTCAAATCAAAGTGTGTGGGATATACTGAACAATGCTTCTGTTCACGGATTTAGAGGTGGTACCCTTGAAGCAATGGATAACTTTGTGACCATGATAAAAATGTTTCAAAGTGAAATGCCTAAGAAAAATGCCTATGATCTTGCAATAATAATCGGTAAGAGTACAAATATTGTCAAGGAACTGTTCAATGACAAATCCACGGAAGGATTGGCCAGATATGAAAACGTGCAGGAGTTGTTAAATTCAATAAAAGAATTCACTGAAACACCCATGAATTTGGAAGATGGAGAGGTAGGAGACAAAGGGCTGGGAACTTACCTGCAACAAATCGCATTATTAACGGATGCAGATGATGACAAAGAAAATAATGATGCTGTTAAACTCATGACAATACATGCTGCAAAAGGACTGGAATTTCCGGTAGTTTTTGTTGGAGGATTAGAAGAAACGTTGTTTCCAAGTGCTATGAGCATCAATACCAGAGAGGAGCTGGAAGAAGAAAGACGGTTGTTTTATGTTGCCATTACCAGAGCCAAACAAAAACTTTACATGAGCTACGCCAATGCGCGTTACAGATTCGGACAGTTGCAGCAAAATGAACCCAGCAGATTCATTGACGAGATCAATCAGGACTATATTGACAAAACATATGCAGGTGGAGGTATAAGAAATAATCAATCCGGAGGATTTGGTCAGAAAAGTGCCTATGAGAGAATGAGAAGAGGTTTTGGTGGAAATGCTCAGGAAAATACCTCCAAAATCGAACCCAATAAAATCATTAATATCCCTTCACAAAGACCTCAAACCAAGGAACATACCCCTTCGGAGAATTTTGTACCAAGCGAGACTTCTGAATTAAAGGAGGGATTAAAAGTGGAGCACCAAAAATTCGGGTATGGAAAAATTGTCAAAATGGAAGGAGCCATCCACAATCCTATTGCCACCATTGAATTTGAACAAAATGGCGAAAAAAAGATCATGTTGAATTACGCCAGGCTCAGAATAGTTACAGATTAGTATATTTTAATAACAATGATAAGATTTGCGAAATAGGAAAATCTTGTTCATTTAAATATCTAAAGAATAGTTATTAAAAGAGTAATCGGCTTTATGGTTTAATTTTGCATAAAGAATAAAACAATCGTTATGATCAAAACCGGCAATCCCGTTATAAGCATTTATACAGAAATGACTCCTAATCCGGAGACCATGAAATTTGTCGCCAACAAATTGTTGTATCCCGGAAAATCAATTGACTTTCCCGATGAAGCAAGCGCAAAACCCTCTCCCCTGGCTCAGGAGCTTTTTGCTTTTCCTTTCATCAAGGCAGTATTTATAGCAAGCAATTTTGTTACATTGACAAAGAACTCCGAAACAGAAGACTGGCAGGATATGATTCCAACGGTAAAACAATTTTTAAAAGAATACCTGGAAGAAGGAAAAGTGGTGGTAAACGATGAGGAGGTTGTTAAAATAAAATCAGAAAGCAGTAATACCATAAATGCAGATGATGACGATGTGGTGAAGCGAATAAAAGAGCTGCTTGAAAATTACGTAAAACCCGCTGTAGAAATGGACGGAGGCGCCATACAGTTTAGAAGTTTCGAAGATGGAAAAGTTAATTTAATGCTACAAGGAAGTTGCAGCGGCTGTCCCTCTTCCATGATTACTTTAAAAGCAGGGATAGAAGGTATGATGAAAAGAATGATACCTGAGGTAAAAGAAGTGGTTGCAGAAGCTGAATAATACCTTCAATAATCGTATTCAGATAATCGGGGCACTTCTGTTGAAGTGCTTTTTTATTAGAAAAAATGGTCAAAGATGACATTGATGGAAATATGGAAAGAATTTTATGAAAATGTGATTCAAACCAAATGGCAGGAATGGACCAGTACTATCATGCAAATAGCGAGCGTATGGTATGCAAAAAAAAATAATGTACTCGTTTACCCGACTGGAATTGTTGGAGTATTGCTGGCATCATATATATACTATTTTATGGCCGACCCTCCTCTCTATGCAGATTCAATATTGAATGTTTATTATTTTATCATGAGTATTTATGGCTGGTACAACTGGGTCCAGAAAAAAAATTCAGAGGAGTTGTATCCAATCAGCTGGTGCAATAAATCTGAGCTTAACGTAGGTGTCATTCTTTTTTTAACCTCCTGGATAATCATTTATTATTTGCTGGCTGCATTTACAAACAGCAACACCCTGATTCTCGACTCTTTGGTTACCTCTTCTGCTGTTACCTCAATGTGGTGGATGACTAAAAGAAAAATGGAAAACTGGATCGCGTGGATTTTCTCCAATATGATTGCTGTACCGCTGAATTTTTACAAAGGCTTCATGCTGTTCACATTGATGTATCTTTTATTTCTATTACTGGCAATATCCGGATTTTTGGAATGGAAATCAAAATTGGCACCCCAAAGAAAAAAGGCATGAATTCAATGATAAAAAAAATTGTGCTGATTGGCCCTGAATCAACGGGAAAGACAACCCTATGCAAACAACTTTCAGCACATTTTAACACAGCTTGGATTCATGAACACGCAAGAGAATATCTTAAAAATAACGGCAATGAATACACGCTTTCAGATTTGGACAAAATTGCTTCTGGACAAATTCAACGGGAGGAAGAAGTAATCGGCTTTATGAAACAAAACAAAACAATCAGTTGCGGCAAATCGCCCGTTGTCTTTATAGATACGGATTTATACGTTTTGAAGGTATGGAGTGAGATTGCTTTCAATCAATGCAGCACTAAAATACTACATCAAATTGCTGTTAGAAAATATGATCTTTATTTGCTCTGCGAGCCCGATATACCGTGGATTAAAGATGAGTTGAGAGAGCATCCAGATGAAAATATGAGAAATAAAATTTTTCATTATTACAAGGATGCCATGATTAATCAGCATGTTCCCTGGGAAATCATTAGTGGAAATTTTGAAGAAAGACTTGCAAAATCGATCAATGCGGTTGATAAACTATTTATTTAACAAAGCCTCGATATCGGCATCTCCCTCCAAATTGTTCATTTGATTCATGATTCTGGGTGCCCTGAAATTAACATACCTGCAAGCCGGTTTTACAGGAAATTTCTTTGGATTCGGAAGGCAAGCCGCAATCATGGCGGCTTCTCTTCTGCTCAGGTTTTTGGCATCTTTATTAAAGTATGCTTTGGATGCTGCCTGAATACCAAAAATTCCTTTACCCATTTCAGCAACATTAAGATAAGTTTCTAAAATTCTCTCTTTTCCCCAAACCAGCTCAATCATAAATGTAAAATACACTTCTAAACCTTTTCTGAAAAAACCACCGTGTTGCCAGAGAAAAACATTCTTTGCGGTTTGTTGACTGATCGTACTTGCACCTCTGGTTTTATGGGGGTGCTTCTCATTATATTTGATTGCTTTTTTAATGGACTTGATATCAAATCCATCATGATCAGGGAACAATTGATCTTCGGATGCCATTACCGCAAGTTTACTGTTTCTTCCCATTTCATCATAGTTGATATAATCCCTTTGCAAACCATAACCCGCCGCAAGATTTACAATTTGGGTAATGGTAATGGGCGGGTCAATCCATCGGCATAAAATGATATAAGCCAACTGAAACACAAACAAATAAATGAATATTTTTTTTATCAGTCGAAACATAATGATGTCCTTAGGATTTTTTTCAATTATACTATTGTCTGATCAATACATTGAATAACAATGCCAACCCAAAAATGATGAACAAGACTCCTGATATCTTATTGATCAATCGGATATTTTTATCGGTCAATTTACTTCTGAGTTTTCCTGCAAGGTTGATTTTAAAAACATCTGCACTCATATTTAATAAAAGGCATACAGAGAATGTAGCCACTCGTTCATCATAGGTATTGGAAAGTGACTTTGTTACTGCGGCAAACCATAGTGCAATTACAGCAGGATTCAAGGTATTGATTAAAAATCCGGTGATAAACAATTTTGCATAAGTAGTACCCGCAATTTTGATTCCATTGTCTACTTCTTCCTTACTGTGAAATTTTTTAAATAACAAGTAAAAAAAACCAAGTCCTATCAAAAAAGTTCCTCCCGCTATTCCAATATACTTTTTAAAAACAAAAACTTCATTCAACAAGTCACCAAAAAAATTAGCAGTAAACACCCAAATCAAATCACTGATCCAAACACCCGATATGAAATAAAATGCACTGGCCAACCCATAATTGATTCTTAATTTAAGAATGGTAAAAATGACGGGGCCAAGGGAAAAAACCAAAGCCAAACCAAGCACCAGCCCTGAAAGTATCGCCTCTGTCATCTGCCTGATGAATTAATGTTGAATGTGGTTATTACTGTCCTTTTGTTGAAGAAATGCTTGCCATTCCTCTAATATTTTACCTTTCAATACTCTGGGGAATTTATGTTGTCCGCCGATCTTACCTTTCATTTTCATAAAATCCATAAATATCTGTTCACTCAATACAACCACTTCGACAGATTTTAATGCATGCTTCCTCTCCACTTCATAATCATCATTCAGTGTTTTTAATGTTTTGTCAATAAAGTCTGCTAATTTTTCTTCGGCAATATTTTCATTGGTGGCTACATACCATCTATGTGCGAAAAAATTTTCATAAGGCACTCCTGTTACAGTGAACTCAGGAATGGAAACATTCATTTCTTCGGACAACAACTCAATTGCCTTATTCATATTGTCAACACTTAAGTGCTCACCTACAAGGCTTAAAAAATGTTTTGTTCTTCCCGTAATAATGATTTCATTTCTGCTTCTGTCAGTAAATCGAACCGTATCTCCTATTGCATATCTCCAGGCACCGGCATTGGTGCTGATCAACACCGCGTAATCCTTGTGCTCTTCTACTTCATGAATCATGAAGATTTCGGGATTTTCAACAAGATTTCCCTCACTGTCGAAATTATTGTCATCAAATGGAACAAACTCAAAAAAAATATTGTTATTCAAAGCAAGTTGCATGCCTCTTGTATCTTGTCTGCTTTGGTAAGCCAAAAAGCCTTCGCTGGCCAAATAGGTTTCTATGTATGTAATGGGCTTGGCGAGTAGTCTTTCAAAACCTTTTTTATATGGTTCCATGGCTACTCCCCCATGAACATAAAAAGCCAGATTGGGCCAAATATCATGAATGGTTTTTACCTGATATCTTTCAATTATTTTTTCAATGCACAATTGTAACCAAGCTGGAACGCCTACAATAAAACCAATGTCCCATGAAGGTGCATTATCAATGATTTCCTCGATTTTTTTTGACCAGTCTTTTTCTCTTGCTATTTTCTTGCCGGGTTTATAGAGTCCAAGACCCTGAAACCAAAAAGGGATGTTTTTTTGTTGGATACCGCTTAAATCACCTGCAAAATAAGTGGGCCCTTTTTGCAATTGTGTACTTCCGCCCAACATCAACCAGCCTTTGCCAATAGCACTTTTAGGAACATTTTCATATTTAGCAAGACTCAACAACTGCTTGATACTGGTGATGGTGTTGCTTTTGATTAAATCCCGAGTAATGGGAATATATTTACTGGCTGCACCGCTGGTACCGCTGCTAAGAGCAAAATATTTAATAACACCCGGCCAACACACATCCGGAGATCCATTCAATGTTTTATGCCACCAATCCTCATAAATTTTATCATAATCAAACAGTGGTACTAATTGTTGAAATTTTTTACCGGGATGTTTGCTATTCAATATGTCATCAAATTGAAAACGCTGACCAAACTCAGTATAACGCGCTTTTTTAAGGAGCTTTTTTAATACCCTTATTTGCTGCCTCCTTGCATCACTGACCGGTAGACGTAATGCCTTTGCAATTGAAACAGGAAGTTTTAAATCAAATAAAGCCATCCATTAATGTGTTTAACCTGGCAGCAAAGATAATTTATTGAACTCCGAATCTAAAATATTATATTTTTCGATTATTTCCTCAGCAACAAGCCGTAAATCCAAGTACTAAAAATCGTGTAACTTTGCAATTCCAGAATTACATTTAATATCTCACTTATAAAACCAAACAAATGAAAAAGCTGATTCTTTCTTTATTTCTGATTGCCGGCCTTTCAACAGCAAGAGCCGATGAAGGAATGTGGTTGCCCATGCTACTGGGTAAACAGGTGTACAATGACATGGTAAAAAGAGGGTTAAAACTTTCAAAAGAGCAACTGTATTCAATTAACAAAGCTTCCATTAAAGATGCCATAGTTATTTTTGGAAGGGGTTGCACAGGTGAAATTGTTAGCAATCAGGGTCTGATTTTTACCAATCATCATTGCGGATACGATGCCATAGCAACTGCCAGCAGTGTCAAAAACAATTATTTACGCGATGGTTTTTACGCTTATAATAAGGATCAGGAATTAAAAACCGAACTAACCGTACAGTTCCTTGAAAAGATTGTAGATGTGACCAAACAAGTTGAAGACAGTTTGAAGGGTCTTAAATGGGATGACAGGGTTAAAAAACTACCGAAAGTTTACAAGATTATAACCGATATGGTTGAAGACAAAGAAAACGGTATTGCAGGAAGAGTATACAGTATGTTCAAGGACAACCAATACATCATGTTTGTATATAAAACATATAAAGACATTCGGCTTGTAGGAACCCCACCTGAGAGTATTGGAAAATTTGGTGGAGACACCGATAACTGGGAATGGCCAAGACACACTGGGGACTTTTCCATCTTTAGAGTATATGCATCTAAGGAAGGAAAACCTACCGAGTACAGCAATGAAAATGTTCCTTTGACTCCAAAACATTTCCTTCCTGTAAGCATTAAAGGAATAAAAGATGGAGACTACGCAATGATATACGGCTATCCCGGCAGTACCAACCGATATGAAACCAGCTACGGCATCAAACTTAAAAACGAAATTGAAAACCCGGCACTGGTGGCTTTAAGAGACATGCGTTTGAAATACATGCATGAACAAATGATCAAAGACCCTGCCGTAAAATTAAAGTTGGCCTCCGATTATGCAGGTATTGCCAATTACTGGAAATTCTTTGATGGAGAAACCAAGCAGCTGATCAAATACAAAGTTTACGATCAGAAAAAACAATTTGAAAATGAATTTGGATCCTGGGGAAAATCAGCAAAAATAGCCTACAAAAACCTGTTTACTGATTATGAAAAGAATTATGAAACATGGACCCCTTATTGCAAACATCGTCAATACCTAAGAGAAGGTATTTTAGGGTCTCCTTTGTCCGCTTTTGCTTCCTCATTGATTGCATTGGAAACTGCATTAAGCAAACCCGGTGCAAGTAGTGAAGAAATCAGAAAAGCAGCCGATGCTGTTAACACTTCCCGTAATAATTTCATGAAGTCTGAAGACCAACCCAGTGATAAAAATATTCTTGCTGCCGTTGCAAGAGCTTTTTACAATGACATTGACAAAAGCCAGCATCCTGCAGGAGTGTACGATAGACTTGCAGCAAGCTATGGAAATTTAAGTGATGAGGCTACTTTCAAAAAATGGGCATTGGATGTTTTTTCAAGAACGATGATCTTAAATGATGAAAAATGGAATGCTTTTATTTCCAACCCTGATTCAGCATCGCTGCAATCTGATCCCATGTTTAATTTTACAGCTGCCTTTGTAAAAAACTACAACAACAATTACCTGCCTATTTATACTGCATTTGTAAATAAGAACAACGAGCTAGGCAAATTGTACCTGAAAGGCATTATTGAAAGACGTCCGGATGGTGCTGCTAAAATGTATCCTGATGCCAATTTCAGCATGAGGGTCAGTTATGGAAATGTGAAAAGCTATAAACCTAAAGATGCCGTCAATTATGATTTTATTACCACAGCAACAGGTATCATGGAAAAATATGTGCCCGGCGATTATGAATTTGATTTACCAGCAAAAGAAATCGAACTAATCAAAAACAAAGACTTTGGTGATTATATTGATAAAGATAAAGATGACTTGGTAGTCGCATTCATTACCACCAATGATATTACAGGCGGTAACAGTGGAAGTCCTGTAATTGATGCAAATGGAAACCTGATTGGCTTAGCTTTCGATGGGAATTATGAAGCCTTAAGTCATAAAATTGCCTTTGATGCAGAGTTGAACAGAACGATTTGTGTGGATGTACGGTATGTATTGTGGTGTATAGACAAATTAGGCGGTGCAACGAATCTGATAGAAGAAATCAATCCGATAAAATAAAAAATTGAATTGAATTGTGTAAAATCAAAAATCGCTTAGCAAACACTAAGCGATTTTTTTAATGGTGACTAATAACGACAGGTTAATCCTTTTCAAACAATTCCTTCTTATCAACAACCTTAACTTCTGAACTGTCTTTAAGTGTCTTACTTACTACATCGTAAGGACCTGTGACTACTTCCTGACCAAGCTGAAGTCCGCTTTTTATTTCGATGTAATTGATGTCCTGAATGCCGGTAGTTACTTTTTGTTTTTTGACTTTGCCAGTTTTATCTATCAAAAATACCACAACATCCAAATCATCAACAGAGGGAGCAGAAGCCTTCATTTCTTCATCATTATTTTTTGTTTCCAATGTTGCCATTTCATTTTTTTCTCTGGTGGTAACTGCATTAATAGGAACGCTCAGTACATTTTTTTGCGTGTTGGTTTGTATATCAGCATTTGCACTCATTCCCGGACGGAAGGGAAATATTTTTTTAGCCAGTAAATCCTTATAACTTTCAGGAAGCAATCTGATGTATACCTTATATTGAGTGACATCATTTACGGATGAGGTTAAATTATTTTGTAAAGATGCGCCATTATTGCTGCTCGCAATTTGAGTAACAACGCCCTTGAATTTTCTGTCGCTATATGCATCGATGCTGATGACAGCACTATCCCCCAGCTTAACTTTAGGAATATCATTTTCTCCAACATCAACACGAACTTCAATCTTATCCATATTGGCTATTCGTAAAATTTCAGTACCCACATTAAAGCTGTTGCCTGCAACTTTTTCACCTTTTTTTACATTCAGCAAACTCACTACCCCATCCATGGGCGCAATGATGGAAGTACGTCCAAGATCCTTATTGGCTCTACTCAGACTGGCCATGGCGCTTTTTACACTTGCAGAGGCGCCGTTGATTCCCTGTAAGCCGGCATTATAGTTGGCTTTTGCTGTTTTCAAATTTGCCTCAGCAATATTGAAATCACTTTTGCTGATAACTTTATCCTCAAATAGTTTTTGCTGCATGTCAAAGTTTTTCTGAGCCTGATCCAGCTGTGCCTGCAAGGCTTCCAAACCTGCGCGTGAATTTTCAGCCTGGGCTTTTGTCTGACTGACACCAAAGCTTGCCTGGTCTCTCTGAATACTGTATATATCTGCGTATATGCGTGCCAGCAACTGTCCTTTTTTAACAGTATCACCTTCCTGAACAGTCAGCTCTGTTATCTCTCCGCTGATATCCGGACTTACTTTTACCTCTACCTCAGGAAATACTTTTCCGCTGGCATTGACCACTTCAATGATTGTTCTGCTTTGTACTTTTTCAGCAGTTACCTTCTCACCTTCTTTTTTACCAAACAACCCCATTTTTGACATGGTAAAAAGAATGACCAACACAACAACTGTTCCAATCAATGCCCATTTAGATTTTTTGCTCATAATATTTTATCTCTTGATTATAATTTTAATCCTGCTCCTTTATAAAACTCCAGCACTTTCATTTTGAATACATAATCAAACTGATTCATGATGTATTCAAGTCTTGCACGCAACAAATTGTTTTGTATGGTTATCAGATCAAATGTACTAAGTGCGCCTATGCTGAACCGCTTACCTGCAAAATCGTAAGATTTCTCATTTGCTTCAACAGACTTTTGACTGGCATTGAATTTTTCCAATGAAACAACTGCCGCTTGATATGCCTGATAAATATCCTGCTTCAACTTATTATTGTCTCGTTCTTTTTGAAGTTCAGCCATTTTGATATTGAGTTTGCTGCGTTCAAAATTGGTTTTTGCAGACAACCCGTTAAACAGCGGAACGGTAACACTGATTCCCAATGATTTTCTTAAATTATCACTAAGCTGAGTGCCTAATGAATTGGGTTTTACATAGCCCAATACTTCGCCATTTGTATATACAGGACTTTGTACGTCATAATAAACACCACTCCCTGCATCAGCTCTTAAACCGGTATTTTGATAACCTGCCAATACCCTGGAGTAATAAGGTCTTTTGGAGAATGATAAATAATTGGAACCCAGATTACCAAATGTGGAGAAAGAGGGATACATACTTGCTTTTGCAGCCTCTTTTGTTTTTTGTGCAGCTTTCAGTTTGAATTCATTAAATAATTGCTGGGGTTGATTTAACAAAGCTTGCTGATACACATAATCAGGTTGCAAATCGGCAATGGCTTCTACAGGTATGGATTCTACGGGAGGCGTTTCAATTTCAAAAGGCTGGGAAGCATCCACGTTCATTAAAGATTTAAGTGACAAAAGCAGCTGAATTGAATTGCCTTTCGCAGAAATATAATTTCCGCTGTCCAGTGCCAGCTGTGCCTCCAGTTGAACCAGGTTCAATTCGGGCAATGCTCCTGCATCAACGAGTTTCTTTGTATTGTTCAACTGAAACTTGGTTTGTTCAATTTGAACAGCAGCTATATTTTCCTGTTCTTTTGCAAGCAAAACCTGTAAGTATGCATTGGCCGTTGACAAAGCAACATCACTTTTCAGCTTATTAACATTAGCTTGCGCAGCCAAAAGCTCCCAGTAGTTTGAAGCAATGGTCGCTCGTTTACTGAAGAAATTAAAAATATCCGCGCTTGACTGCAGTTGCATTCCCGCTGCTACATAATTTTCCGTCACTTTACTAAAGGTAGTTGGGTCCTGATTGTTCCCGGAATTGAAAGTTGTATTCAATCCAAGATTTGCCGAAGGAAATATTGAATATTTGCTTTGCTGATAAGTAAGGGCAGCCATACGATTTTGTACATCACTTTGTTTCACTGAAACGTTGTTCAATACGGCAAACTCAACACAGGTTTTTAAATTCCATTTGTCCTGTGCAAAAGAAAAAACAAAACAAAAAGTGAATCCAATCAAGAATAAAATAATTCGCATAAAGCAAAATTATGTCATTCGGCACTCAAAAAAAGCAACAAATAATATGTTTGTTGTTAGTATTCAGTGATTTATTCATTTATTCTTTTCAATTTGTAAAAAAATAAGGGATTCATATTAATTATATAAATGCAATTTTTATAAAAAAGGCGAAAAACACATAAAAAATCATAAGTTTGTCAATCCAAGACATACTTATTAAAAAAAATATAAAATCAATTAAAATGAAAAAAATCAGTTTATTATTCATCGCTCTCATCTCATTGATGGGAACGGGTTTTGCACAAAATAAAAAAGCAGCTGTTACTCAAACTCCTGCTGCTCCTGTTTGGGCCGAAATGAAAGCTTTTCATGCAATCATGTCTGCTACTTTTCACCCGGCAGAGGAAGGAAATTTCACTCCATTGAAAGAAAAAGCTCCGGAGCTTTACACTGCTGCTAAAGTTTGGTATGCATCTCCTGTTCCTGCAGAATTCAAACCAACTGAAACTACAGAAGGTTTAGAAAAATTGATGATCAAGTGCAGTGATGTGTGGGCAGCCGTGGAAGCAAAGTCTGATGACGCCAAATTAAAAACTTTGATTACCGAAGCCCACGATATTTTCCATAAAATTTCAGGTACCTGTAAGAGATCAGAAAAATAATTATTCATTTCATATTTATAAAAAGCCGTTGTTCTGCAGCGGCTTTTTTGTTATCAACACCTGAGGTATAACTTTTCGATGTTGTGCTTTTTTTATCCCTTACATTTGAAATTGTATTGGTTTCCGATATTCGGAATTAATAGGGAAGCCTGGTGTAAGTCCGGCACTATCCCCGTAGCTGTAAGCTCCATATACTGTTCATTCTTCATGCCACTGTATTTTACGGGAAGGCGATGAACATAGAGTAAGTCAGAAGACCTGCCAGTACAAAATTATTCATCCACTAGCTTTCGGGAGAAAGGCTTGAGATGTAAAGTGTAACCACATTTTATATTTCTGTTTATTGATGTGTTCCATCACATTGATTTTTTTTCCGCTTGCAACAAAAAATTTTAAAATGAAAAGAAAAATTTTTGCTGCTGCATTTTTGTTCACCAGCATTGCAACACAGGGACAGGATTCGTCCAAAATTTTGAATGAAGTAATTGTAACGGCTAACAAGTATCCAAACAAAACATCCTTGACAGGAAAAGTTGTTTCTGTAATCACTAAAGAGCAACTGGAACGAAGCGGAGGAAAAGATTTATCCCAGGTATTGAATGAACAATGCGGACTGTCCATCAATGGGGCAAACAGCAACCCGGGAAAAGATAAAAGCGTTTATTTACGAGGTGCAAAAGTAGATCATACACTCATCATGTTGGATGGTGTTCCATTATATGACCCCTCAGGAATAGGAAGTAATTTTGATATCAGGCTTCTCTCCGTTGATAATATTGAAAGAATAGAAATACTCAAGGGTAGTCAGTCTACCCTATATGGATCAGATGCCATGGCAGGAGTAATCAACATCATTACCAAAAAAAACAGCCAATCTTTGAGTGGTCTTAATGGGATGTTGACATTGGGCAGCTTTAATACATTACGATCAAACCTGTCATTACAGGGGAATCATGAAAAATATGATTATTCCTTAAATTTCTCTTCCCTAAATACCGAAGGAATCAATGAAACAATTGACACATTAATCAATCCTAACCAAGCGGATAGGGATGCTTACAGGCAAATCAATTTGTATGAAAGATTTACTTACAAACCCAACAAGAACAACAGAATTACGGGCTATTTGCGTTACGCCAAATTCAATCAGCAATATGACCAAGATGCATACCTCGATGAATTGGACCTTAGCAGCAGCAACAGCAACCTTCAATATGGTTTAAAAGGAGATTTTAATATAGGGAATTCAAAACTAACGGCCTTGTATAATCGTAATTACAATGAAAGGATGTATGTTGATGATTCAGTATTGAGTCAGAATGGATTCGGGAAATACAGCAAGGGAGCCTATTCAGGAACCGAGCATTTTGCTGATTTGTTTTATTTTCATCCTATAAATGAACAAATGAAATTTAGTGTGGGTGCGGATTTCAGAAGTTCAAACACAGATCAGTCATATTTTTCCGTAAGTGACTTCGGAGACTATGAAAGCAAATTGGGAAAAGACAGTTTGCATCAGAATCAAATCGGTATTTACGGATCATTCATTGCCAATACCAAATCAGGTTTCAATCTTGAATTAGGAGGAAGATGGAATCATCATTCGGCTTATGGAAACAATTTAGTATATAGTTTCAATCCTTCCTATGTTTTCAGAAATCAGTACAAATTGTATGTCAACATTTCATCGGCTTACAAAACACCTACCTTATATCAATTGTATTCAGAATACGGAAACAAAAAACTTTTACCGGAAATAGCTTCTACCTCAGAGGCAGGAATTCAGGCATTTAGCAAAAACAGCAGGAAAAATGTGCGCATCACCTATTTTAATCGAAATGTGAAAGACGTTATTCTATTTTTCACGGATCCAAATACCTACACATCAAAATACATCAATCAGGACAAACAAAAAGATCATGGACTTGAGATTGAATCGAATATTACCATAAACCAAAAAAGTTCGTTGAAGCTGTTTTATAATTTTGTAGATGGAAAAATAACCACCATGAATAATGGTATGGACACTTCTTACTTCAATTTAATCAGAAGGCCTAAAAATACGATTGGTATTACTGCCGATTACAGACCATTTAAAAACATATATGTAAGCACATCCATTCAGTCTGTTGGTAAAAGAACAGATATCACTTTTGATGCGAATTACAACCAGGTACAGGTTGAATTGAACAGCTATATCATTTGTAATGTTTATGCTGAATATCGGTTTTCAAAAAGCAAGATAAAATTGTTTACAGCTGTAAATAATCTAACCAATACCAATTTTACAGAAGTATATGGCTTCGCTACTATGGGCATCAATGGTTCATTTGGAGTTCGATTTAATTAATGAGCAGTTAATCCCCCAGTAAATTGAATTAGGTTTAAGGACAAAGGAATTATCTTTGCGTAAAAGATTGGTATGTTTGATTTAGGCAAAATACTTGGTAAAGAAATACTTACCATCAGCTTTACTTTATTTGCAGTAATCGATATGTTAGGTTCCATACCCATTTTAATTACACTAAGGGAAAAAATGGGTGGTCATATCAGAAGTACGCAAGCCACCATTGCTTCAGGTGCATTGATGATTATATTTCTTTTTCTGGGAAAGGAATTTCTGGATTTGTTGGGATTGGATGTAAAATCATTTGCAGTAGCTGGTAGTATCGTTATATTCATCATCGGGTTGGAAATGGTATTGGGATTGGAGTTTTTTAAATCAGACAGCAATCCCAAAAGTGGAAGTGTTGTGCCTATTGCATTTCCTTTAATAGCCGGTTCGGGAACACTTACCACTATCATGTCATTGAAAGCAAACTATTATGATATCAATATTCTGATTGGAATACTGATCAACCTGGTGGTTATTTACATTGTTTTAAAATCCCTGAAATGGTTTGGTAGAGTATTGGGACCAAGTGGCTTGATTGTAGTTAGAAAATTTTTTGGTGTAATATTACTGGCAATAGCGGTAAAAATATTTGGAACCAATATTCAGAATTTTGGGAAGTAATAAATATTGATTTGATGGCCTTGTAGTACAATGGATAGTATGCGAGTTTCCGAAGCTCTTGATCCAGGTTCGATTCCTGGCAGGGCCACAAAAAAAGTTTAAAGGTTTAATAGTTCAAGGTTCAAGGTTGAATTGAAAAAATTCAAAAATAAAAAGTGAAAATTCAAAATTTAAAAAGAAACTTCAACAGTTATTTATTTGTAATAGTTAGTACTTTATCTGACAATCGGTTTTTTGATTTTTAGTTTTATAGGGTCAGGATATTTTCTTCAAC
>CAZCOL010000012.1:0-35309 GCA_964500545.1 uncultured Ferruginibacter sp.
CCTATTTTACCTCTTGCAATTCTACCAATTTATAATAAATGCCCTTTTGCTCCAGCAATTCATCGTGATTGCCTCTTTCCACAATTTCTCCCTTGTTTAAGACCAAAATTTCATCTGCATGACGGATGGTACTTAATCGGTGGGCAATTACAACGGAGGTTCTATTCGTCATCAAGTTATTGATAGCATCCTGAACAAGTCTTTCGCTTTCTGTATCAAGGGAAGATGTTGCCTCGTCTAAAATTAATATGGGTGGATTTTTAAGCACTGCTCGTGCTATGGTAACTCTTTGTTTCTCACCACCGCTTAATTTGGAACCTCGGTCCCCAACATTGGTATGATAAGCATTTTCCTTTTTCATGATAAAAAAGTCGGCATTGGCAATTTTTGCCGCATCAACTATTGCATCCATATCAGTAGTGTCCATACCCAAAGCAATGTTATTGGCTATGCTATCATTGAACAATATTGGCTCTTGTGTAACAATACTGATGATACTGCGCAATGAACTCAGGGAATATTCTTTTATATTGACGCCATCCACCAAAATTTCACCACTGCTGACATCATGAAATCGGGGAATCAAATCTGCAAGAGTTGATTTACCTGAGCCACTGCTTCCAACCAAAGCAATGGTTTTTCCTTTTTCAAGAATAAAACTTATGTTTTTCAAAATTGGGGTGTCCTCATAATTAAAACAAACATTTTTGAATTCGATACTATGGTCAAATGAATTGATTTGTTTTCCCTCAGAATTTTCATCAACAGTAATAGGTGCATTTAATACTTCTTCTATTCTTGCAATTGCAGATGTACCTCTTTGTAAATTGCTGAAAGCTGCAGAGATTGATTTGGAAGGAGCAATGATGTTATAAAACAACCCCATGTATGTGAGGAAAAGTGCGCCATTCATTGCAATTTCATTGGAGAGGACAAGTCTGCCACCAAACCATAAAATACCTGCAAATACGGTTACCCCCATCAATTCACTCAGCGGTGAGGCCATTGCCTGTCTGAATCCGATTTGATTTTTAGCATGAAGTAAATCATGGCTGATTTGAAAAAATTTTTGACGCAGTTTGTTTTCAACATTGAAAGCCTTAATTACCCTTAGACCACCTAGTGTTTCATCCAGTGTGGAAAATGTCTCGCCACTTTTTTCTGCTACTCTGACTGATTGTCTTTTTAAAGACCTGGAAACTCTGCCTATTAATAATCCCATAACCGGCAAACTCAACAGGATAAAAATGGTAAGTCTTGGACTGATATAAAACAAAACACACAGGTTTACAAGAATTGAAATAGGATCTTTAACCCAACCTTCAAATGCGCCAATGACAGATCCTTCAATCTCATTGATATCATTGGACATTCTACTCATCAGATCTCCTTTTTTTTGTTCAGTAAAATAGCCAATGGGAAGACTTAGCAATTTGCTGTACATCTCCATTCGCAATCTGGTTACCATTCCATTTTTTACCGGAATCAATGTCCTTGCTGAGAGATATAAAAACAAATTCTTTAGAAAAATAGAAACAATGATCAGCAGACAAACCATACCCAATGCAAAAAATACATCTCCTTTTTTAATAAGCTCAGTCAAATAGTCGTTAACCATATTCATGACTGAAAATGAACCATTTTTTCCTGCCGCAGGCTGGTTGGAATTAACACCAAACAATAATTGTAAAAAAGGAAACAACATTGCCAGGGAAACGACAGAAAACACAATAGAGAGCAAAATATTAACCAAATACAGTACAATGGATTTCTTATACCCTTTTAAATAGCTGAATACCCTAGAATATTTTCCCATTTGATATTAAATATGCTTTCAAAGAAGCAAAGTAACTAATTTTACAATCAATAAACTACTATTTGTATGATTGAAGGTAAAAGGCAGAAGCAAGTGGCTGCAGTTTTGGAAAAAGAACTTAATGAAATTTTTCAACGGCTGGGACTTTCCATGATGAATGGCGGAATGATTTCCATTGCCTCAGTCAAAATAACTCCGGATCTCTTTGATGCAAGAATTTATCTCAGTTTTTTCAAAGTAAATGACCCGGTAGGCACGTTAAAATCCATTCAGGAAAGGTCTTGGGAAATAAAAAAAGAATTAACGGCAAGAGTAAGACATCAATTAAGATCAATGCCTCAATTGACTTTCTTTATTGATGATACTTTGGACTATGTTGACAAAATGGAAAAGCTGTTTAAGGAAATCAAATCCCAGGACGAGAAGAATAAGGAAAAAAAATAATCCCGATACATGTATTTCAGATTTGCATGGAGATATTTCAAAGCAAAAAAATCAGCCAATGCGATCAATATCATTGCGTGGGTAACCACAGGTGTTATAGCGTTCGCAACTTGTTGTCAAATATTGGTTCTAAGTGTTTTTAATGGCTTTGAAGATTTGGTCAAATCATTGTACTCCTCTTTTTACGCAGATATTAAAATCAGTCCTGCAAAAGGTAAAACTTTTTTTTTAGACACTTTAACTTTAAAAAAAATTGAGTCGCTCGACAACATCAAACATTTATCCTTGTACGCCGAGGAAAAAGCTTTGTTGAAATACAATGAATCCCAATCAATAGTTCAACTGAAGGGAGTAGACACTTTCTATTCAAGCGTCTGCAAACTTTCTTCAAATATTGTTACTGGTTCTTATGATCCCGGGACTCTAGAAAATCCAAAAATAATTATGGGTGTAGGTATCCAAAATGCTCTGGGGCTGTCGATGAATGAGGCATTCGGACCTGCTGACTTAACAATAATCTTACCAAAACAACATTCCCTTCAAACCGACCCCATAGAAACTTTGAGTGAAGGTGTTGCTCAAGCTTCAGGGGTTTTTTCCATTCAGCAAGAGTTTGACAACAGTTATGCGATTTCAAATTTTGATTTTGTGAAACAACAGATGGGATTAAAGGATAACGAATACACTGGTGTAGAGATAAAACTGAAGCAGGAAAAAGGCAATGACATTACCTGTAAACAGATCAGCAGTTTATTGGGAAAAAATTATTTAATCAAAAACAGGTATCAGCAGAATACAAATTTGTACAACACCATGAAAACTGAAAAATGGGCGATATATGCACTATTGTGTTTGATATTGATCATTGCAGCATTTAATATGATAAGTGCCTTGACAATGCTGGTACTGGAGAAAAAACAAGATATATCCATTCTTCAAAGTATGGGTGCAACAAATATATCGATCAGAAATATTTTTCTTGCGGAAGGAGTTTTGCTGGGTTTGATTGGAACAGCCATAGGTACAATAACAGCAGCTTTGATTTGCTGGTTGCAAATTCGGTTCAAATTGATCAAACTGCAAGGTGGATCTTTTTTAATTGACTACTTTCCGGTAAAATGTTTTGTGAGTGATTTTATTTTGGTAGCAACTACAGCACTGTTGATTACAATGACCGCATCCTGGCTTCCTGCCAAAAAAGCAGCAATCCAATCAGTGGGTTTGAAATAAAATGATATCAATAATCTCCGAGCGTTTCGGGCAATTGTTCCAAAGCTTTTTTCAACTGTTCATCATTCGGTGCAATTCCATGCCATTCGTGTGTGCCCTCCATAAAATCAACACCCTTTCCCATGGATGTTTTCATTAAAATTACCACAGGTTTACCCTTGCGCAGCAGTGATTTTGCGTTTTCCAACCCTTCTACTACTTTTCTCATTTCATTTCCTTCCATTTCAGTAACTACCCAATCAAAGGACTCAAATTTTGCTCGAAGGTTTCCGAGATTCATCACACTGTTGGTAGAACCATCTATCTGTTGACCGTTGCAATCAATTGTTGCAATTAAATTATCTACTTTTTTATGAGCAGCAAATAGAATTGCTTCCCAGTTTTGTCCTTCATCCAACTCACCGTCGCCGTGCAGTGAATACACAATTCGATCATCATTGTTCATTTTTTTGGCAAGGGCTGCACCAATAGCAACACTCAGTCCCTGTCCAAGAGAACCACTGGACATTCTTACCCCCGGAAGATGTTCATGAGTAGTAGGATGACCTTGTAATCTGCTGTTTAATTTTCTGAATGTAGCAAGTTCACTTATCGGAAAATAGCCGCTTCTTGCCAGGCAACTGTAAAATAGCGGGGAAATATGTCCATTACTTAAAAAAAACAGATCCTCACCCTTCCCATCCATGTTGAAATTAGTATTGTGCAGCATTACCTTAAAGTACAAGGCAGTCATAAAATCCGCACAACCCAATGATCCACCCGGATGACCACTTTGAACACCATGTACCATCCTTACAATATCACGCCTGATTTGGGAAGCGGTTTTTTCTAAATTATCCATGATAATAAATTCTAAATGTTAAAACAATTGCAAACCTAGCTGAATAAATTTTTTAAACAAAGAAAAAACTGTTCAAAGCAACATTAACAACTTTATTCATCGTGGTTAGTTATTATTATTTAAATTAGCGCCTGTCAAAGAAATAAATATTTTATTTATTATTAATATCTTTCTACTCTTGACCGTAAAATGATTCCATTTTGGTTACCTTTGCTCAAGATTAGACAAACAAATTGGTTTTGGATATGGAAAATATTTTAATGAGTGGTTGTCTGGCTTTTTTCATTACTTTTTTTGCTATACCTATCATCATACAGGTTGCCAAGGATAAAAAATTATTTGACGAGCCCGATCAGCGTAAAGTTCACAAAATTGTAATACCAAACTTAGGGGGGCTGGGAATCTTCGCAGGATTTATGATTGCTACGCTGTTATGTGTACCAAAAACAGACAATGATCAATTGCAGTATTTTATCGCTGCTTCAACCGTCATTTTTTTTCTTGGACTCAAGGATGATATCCTGATTCTGTCTGTCACAAAAAAGTTTTTAGGCCAAATTCTTGCTGCAATCATTTTAATCAAACTCGGAGGTATTCAAATTAATAGTCTTCAAGGTCTATTTGGCATCAATCAACTAACTGATTTTGCGGGAAGTGTGTTATCATTGTTTGCTATCATTGTGATTACCAACTCTTTCAATCTTATTGACGGCGTGGATGGTCTGGCCGGGAGTTTGGGCATTCTTGCCACATTCAGTTTTGGTATTTATTTTTTTGTTACCGGTGAGCTGAATTTTGCTGTAATGGCCTTCTCATTGGTATTCAGCCTAGCAGGTTTTCTGATTTATAATTTTCCGCCGGCTAAAATATTCATGGGTGATACAGGTTCATTACTTGTAGGATTGATCAACTCTATCCTGTTTATCAAATTCATCAACAGTGCAGATACTGCTGCTTCTCAATTTAATCTTTATGCTGTTCCTGCCATTGCTTTCTCATTTTTAGTTGTTCCACTTTTTGATACGCTGAGGGTTTTCGGTTCAAGGGTTTTGAACCGCAGGTCTCCATTCAGTCCCGACAGAAATCATATTCATCATATCCTGCTGGACCTGGGATATTCTCAGAAAAAAACAACATTGATTTGTTTGACTGCAAATATGCTGCTGATAGGAATAGCTTTTATGCTTGATAAGATTGGCACGACCGCTTTGACCGGATTGCTTTCACTGTTGGCGGCATTATTTACAGGATGTATCTACTACTTAAGGTCAAAAAGAAAACCGGGTTTGTTTGATATTGTTACTGAAAAGAAAATGAATACCAGGCAAAAAATATTTACACTGACTCCTGAAGCTGTGGAAATGGAGTAAATCATTCTAATAAAATTCACTTGTGTGCATTGCACACCTTAAAAATATAATATCATGTCTAACATAAGTCAAATCCTGGAGGAAAAAACAGCCACCATGAACAAAGCAATCAATCATCTTGAAGCTGAGCTTGTTAAAATCAGAGCAGGGAAAGCCTCCCCTTCGATGCTTGACGGAATCAATGTTGATTATTATGGAAATCCCACCCCATTGAATCAAGCAGCAAATATAACGGTGCTGGATGCACGTACCATATCCATTCAGCCTTGGGAGAAAACAATGCTGGGCCCCATTGAAAAGGGAATCATGGCCGCCAATATTGGAATAACCCCTCAAAACGATGGAAATACCATACGCCTGTTTCTTCCACCGCTTACAGAGGAAAGAAGAAAGGAGCTGGTAAAACGTTGCAATGCCGAAGGAGAAAACGCAAAAATATCCATCAGAAACATAAGAAGAGATGCCATAGAGCAAATCAAAAAACTTCAAAAAGAAGGCGTCAGTGAAGACGAATGCAAGGATGCAGAAAAGGAAGCGCAGGATACCACAGATCGTTTCATTGCTTTGGTTGAAAAGCACCTTGCTTTCAAAGAAAAGGAAATCATGGCTGTCTAAAAAGTTTATTTGTTCAACTCATAATTGTCCTTGATTTTGAATACCACTAAAGAAACAATTTTCATACTGTTTTCAATACCATTGTATTCAATTCTGATTGGTACTGAAATTTTGTTAAGTAACTGGCAACAGAGAAAATTTTATTCACTGCGTGGGGTACTGGAAAATATTTTTCTCACCATCTGCAATGCTGGAATTGACGTATTACTAAGAACAATTTTTTACCTCAGCGTTCTGATGTGGTGCTACCACCATCAACTTTTCAAAATAAACAATGTTTACCTGTATTGGTTTTTTCTTTTTATTTTAGAAGACCTGGCTTTTTATTTTGAGCACAGGGTTGATCACTATTGCAGAATTTTCTGGGCTGTTCATGTTACGCATCATTCTTCCGAAGAATTCAATCTGACCACCGGATTCAGGTCATCTGTGTTTCAACCTGTTTACAGGTTTATTTATTTCATCCCCATTGCATTGATGGGCTTTGATCCTATGGACATCATTTTCATGTATGCGCTGACCCAAACTTATGGCATCCTTGTTCATACTCAGTTCATTCAAAAAATGCCCGACTGGTTTGAATCAATTTTTGTAAGCCCCTCACACCATCGGGTTCACCATGCCAGCAATATCATCTATTTGGATAAAAATATGGGGATGTGTCTGATTATTTGGGATAAAATTTTTGGAACATTCCAAAAGGAATTGGACACTGACCCTGTGAAGTATGGTTTGACAAAACCAAGAATAATTTCAAATAATCCAATTCACCTGATCTCTCATGAATGGAAAGAAATAAAAAAAGACCTCTCAAAGAAAATTCCTTTCTCAACAAAACTGAAATATCTTTTCATGCCTCCCGGCTGGAGTCACGATGGCACCAGTCAAACATCAAAAGAAATGAGAAAAAGATTTTCTTAAAGGAGTTGTTCAATAATTCATTATTTTTATTTCATGCATATTTTTCCCGTTGTCAGCCAGTCTGATAAAAAATTATTTTTAAAAGTTCCCCTTAATATTTACAAATCAGATTCTAATTGGATCAGGCCGCTGGATAAGGATATTGAAGAAGTATTTGACGAAAAGAAAAATAAAAGTTTCAGGTTTGGAAAAGCAAAGAGATGGATTCTAAAAGACGATTCAGGAAAACTGATTGGAAGAATTGCAGCATTCCATCAAAAGAAATATAAAAATAAAGGGGATGATATTCCGGTAGGAGGAATCGGTTTTTTTGAATGCATTAATAATCAGGAAGCTGCTGATTTGCTTTTTGATAATGCAAAACACTGGCTCATGCAGGAAAAAATGGAAGCAATGGATGGGCCCATCAATTTTGGAGAAAGAGACAGGTGGTGGGGACTGGTAACAGAAGGTTTTCATGAACCTATGTATTGCATGAATTACAATCCTCCCTATTACCTGAAGTTGTTCGAAGAATACGGATTTAAATCATTCTACACCCAAGTTTGTATGGGTATGTACCCAAAAAAACCTTTGAATGACAAAATATGGGAACGCCACAACTTAATTGCATCTGATCCTGACTTTTCAGCCAGGCATCTTAAAATAAATAAGCTCGAAAAATTTGCCCACGATTTTACAGAAGTATACAACAAAGCATGGGCTGGTCATGGAGGCATGAAAGAACTTTCATTTGAACAGGTCAAGTTCATGTTTAATAAAATGAAACCTGTTATTGATGAAAAAATAATTTGGTTTGCCTATTACAAAGACAAACCAATTGCATTGTTTTTAAACCTGCCCGACCTCAACCAATGGTTTAAAAAACTTAATGGAAAGTTCGGCTTACTGCAAAAAGTATATTTTTTATGGCTCAAGCTTTTTAAAATCAATAGAAAATTTACCGGATTGGCTTTTGGAATCATTCCCGAATTTCAAGGAAAAGGAATAGATGCTTTTATCATAGCCGAATCAGCCAGGTTATTACAAACAGATAAAATTCACTATACTTCATATGAAATGCAATGGATTGGAGATTTCAATCCTAAAATGTTGAACATTGCACGCAACCTCGGAGATGTTTTTGAATCAAGAAAGCTTGAAACATACCGGTATCTTTTTGACAGAACAAAGCCATTCAAAAGACATCCGATTTTATGACGTTGACATTGGTTAATGAATTAAATTTGAAGATATAACAGAACCTGATACAGGGCACAGCACTAAGCGTATGGATAAATTTATTGTTTCAGCAAGAAAATACAGACCGCAAAATTTCAGCACCGTAATTGGCCAGTCGCATATTACAACGACTTTAAAAAATGCCATCAACAACAATCAGCTGGCACATGCTTTTTTATTTTGCGGCCCCAGAGGAGTGGGTAAAACTACTTGCGCGAGAATTTTAGCCAAAACAATCAATTGTGAAAACAGGGACAAAGACGGTGAAGCTTGCAATAAATGCAACAGTTGTGTTTCTTTTGACAAAGGAAGTTCATTCAATATTCATGAACTGGATGCGGCCAGCAACAATACCGTTGATGACATCAGGGCATTGGTAGAGCAAGTAAGGTTTGCACCTCAGGCCGGAACTTACAAAGTATACATAGTGGATGAGGTCCACATGCTCAGTACAAACGCATTCAATGCGTTTTTGAAAACACTCGAAGAGCCCCCACCTTACGCCATTTTTATTTTGGCTACTACAGAAAAACACAAAATACTACCGACTATTTTAAGCCGGTGTCAGATTTTCGATTTCAAGAGAATTACAGCCAACGATACAGTTGAGCACCTGATGGAAATTGTCAAAAACGAAAAAATAAAAGCGGAAAAATCAGCATTACATGTAATTGCTCAAAAAAGTGAGGGTTGCTTGAGAGATGCTTTGAGTATTTTGGATAAAATTGTAAGTTTTACCTCGGGCAATCTGACATATGCCAATACACTTGAACACCTAAACATCCTGGATGAAGATTATTATTTCAAATTGCTTCTTCAATTGCAGCAGCAACAACTTGCAGATGCTTTGTTGCTTTTTGATGAAATCAATCAAAAAGGATTTGAGGGAGATACGCTTCTGGATGGATTTGCGGAATTTATCAGAAATCTTATGGTTTGCAAAGATCCTAAGTCATCCGTTTTGCTTGAAGTGGCTGATGATTTCAGGGAAAAGTATTTTGAATGTTCCGGGTCAACCAATACAGGATGGCTAATCACTGCCCTCAACCTCATCAATGATTGTTCCATTTCATACAAACAGGCAAAAAATAAAAAATTACAGGTAGAATTATTACTCATAAAATTGAGTTACCTAAATCAGGCGATAGAGTTGACTTCAACTGATGATACTATCCATAAAAAAAAAATTGCTGAATCCATAAAATCGGTCTCCTTCAAATCAATTCCCAATTTCACCCTGCATAAAGCCGTTGATTCAAAAATTTCCAACCCTGAAATAAAAAAACAAACAGCAAAGTTGATTATTGATGAACCTGCTGAGAAATCGGAAGACAAAACATCAGTTGAAAAAGTAAACCCAATCAACCCTTTGGTTGAAAAAACACCTACTTCATTGGGGTCACTCAGTAAAATAAGAAAGCAGATTGAAACCAATATCAATACATCTGTAAAAGAAAAATTTTTGGAGAATGAAACCCTCGCAGATGCATGGAATCAGTATATTGAAAAACTGAATGAAAGAAAAAACCACTCAGCTGTAACCAATTTCAAACTTGCCCAAATTAAAATCAATGACAACAATCAATTCGATATCATCACAGAGAGCGTAATTCAATTGAAGTTCATTGAATCAGAGAAATCAGAATTATCAGAACATTTGCATCATTTTTTTAAGAATAAATCGATAAAATTCAGGATTATATTGGAAGAAAAAATATCCGAACAAAAGGAAGTAATAAAATCTGTCAGTTCCCGAGAACTTTACAATCTTCTGTCCGAAAAGTATCCAATGATTAAAAAATTAAAAGAAAAGCTCAAATTAGAGATCTGATTTTGATGGATAGATTTAGATATTTTTTAAAATAATGTCAAAATTATTGCGATTATTAATTTCTTTTCGGTTTTGAATTTTTTGAAAAACAACCTTCCCTTTGTGTCCCCTGAATGTTATTGAGAATTTGATCTGACTTTTGCATTATAGCTTAACTGTATTCAATATTTTGCCCAATTTGCATTAATTTCGTGCATTAATTAATCTAATACAAGAATTTATGGCAGAGGTTATCAGAATGCCCAGATTGAGCGATACAATGACTGAAGGTAAAATTGTATCCTGGAATAAAAAGGTAGGCGACAAGATAAAGCCTGGGGATGTGTTGGCAGATGTGGAAACAGACAAGGCAACCATGGAACTTGAAAGTTATAACGAAGGTGTATTATTGCATATAGGTGTTGAAGCCGGTAATGCGGTAGTTGTAGATGGAATTCTGGCAATTGTTGGTAAGGAAGGTGAAGACTTTCAATCTTTATTATCTGAAGCACCTGCAAAGCAAACAAACGCCGACATTCCTAAAAACGACCCGACTCCTACAACTGCTTCAATAACTACCACTCAGAGCTTTTCTGACAATTCAAACAACGATGATAGATTAAAAGCTTCTCCTCTTGCCAAAAAAATAGCTGCTGAAAAAGGAATAGACATCAGCAAATTATCCGGAACAGGTGACGGAGGCAGAATAATCAAAAAGGACATTGATAATTACTCACCATCTACCAATACATCCAAATCTTCTTTGCCTGTTCCAAATACATCAAACCTGGGCGAGGAAGGATTTACAGATATTCCACTAACGCAAATGCGTAAAACCATCGCACGCAGATTGAGTGAAAGCATGTACAATGCTCCTCACTTCTACCTCACGATGGAAATAAATATGGATCAAGCAATTGCTGCCAGAAATGCGATCAACGATGTAAGTCCTGTAAAAGTATCATTCAATGATATGATTATTAAAGCATGTGCGGCTGCTTTACGCCAGCATCCTGATGTAAACAGCAGCTGGATGAATGATTTTATCCGTGTAAACCATCATGTTCACATAGGATCAGCAGTTGCAATGCCTGATGGATTGATTGTTCCTGTGATCAAATTTGCCGATCAAAAATCATTATCTCAAATTGCTGCAGAAACAAAAAGCTTGTACGCTAAGGCAAAAGATAAAAAAATTCAACCTGCTGAATTCAGCGGAAATACTTTTACAATATCCAACCTGGGTATGATGGATATTGAATCATTTACAGCAATTATCAACCCTCCCGACAGCGCTATTTTGGCTGTTGGCGCAATTAAAGAACAAGTCATTAAAAAAGAACATGGATTTGAAGTAACAAATGTGATGAAAGTTACATTGAGTTGTGATCACCGAAGTGTAGATGGAGCTGTCGGTGCTTCTTTTCTGCAAACACTGAAAAAGTTTATTGAAAATCCGGTTACCATGCTGGTATAAAATAAAAATTCATAAGGAAGATCAATCATCTTCCTTTTTTATTGAAATGGCTCAAAAATCACTGATATTATTTGATGGAGTTTGCAATTTGTGTAATCACACAGTTCAATTCATCATTAAAAATGATCCAAATAAAAAGTTTCTTTTCACTTCTCTTCAAAGCAATACCGGTGTTGAATTACTCGAGAAACATGGATTTTCAACCATTGATTTTAAATCTTTCATTCTGATAGAAGATGAAAAAGTATATACGAAATCAACAGCAGCATTAAAGATTGCTCGCCAACTCAAAAAACCAGTCAGGTTTCTTTATGCCTTCATTATTGTTCCTAAATTTATTCGGGACTTTTTCTATAACATAATATCCTCCAACAGATATCGTTTGTTTGGTAAAAGTTCGGAATGCATGTTGCCCAGTCCGGAAAATTTATCCAGATTTATTTGACTTTACCGAATCCGTCAGGTACTTTTTTGATGGATATTTGCAAAGCGTATTTCTTGTGAAAGATGCGGGATTAAAATTGAATTTGAAGCATGTATTGAATGAACTATTTCAATGAGTTTTGATCAAGCAATTGTTGATTAATTTCATCAATATGCTGCAGAATTTTGTCTCTTCCGGTTTTCTTGACAGCACTCGTTACAAATTGCTGAGGTAAAAACTGCCAGGTCTTTTTCATTGCTTCCAAAAATTCCCTGATATTTTTACTTACTGTACGTTGATTCTCTTTGTCGCTTTTTGTAAAAACCAAGCAAAAGGGTATTTTCCAACCCTTTAAATTTTCTAAAAACGCCAAATCAATTTTTTGCGGAGAGTGACGTGAATCAATCAAAACAAAAACCATTGAAAGATTTTCTCTTTTTCTCAGGTAATTTTCAATCATTTGCTCCCATCTTCTTCTGCTGCTCTGACTTACTGTTGCAAAACCATAACCGGGCAAATCGACCAAAAACCATTTAAACTGAAGGCCTTTGTCTGAGCTGGCCAAAATTTCAAAATGATTGATCAACTGGGTTTTACCTGGAGAAGCTGATGTCTTTGCAAGTTTGTCATTATTGCACAACATATTGATCAATGAAGACTTTCCTACATTACTTCTTCCGATAAATGCAAATTCCGGTTTATCCGGAAATGGACATTTTTCATACTCGGGACTGCTGATGATGTATACTGCACTTTTAATCTGCATGTCAATTTTTTGTTAAACAAAATTACTCAATATAAATTCAATCAGTACGCAAAGTACCTTAAACCTTCAAAGAATGTATATTTGCATAAATTAATGGCAGCATATAAACACGATACAATAGTACCAGACAAAGCGTCGCAATTGAGTAAAAAAGAACAGGTTGGAAAAATGTTTGACAACATTGCTGTTAAATATGACTTTCTCAATCGTTTTCTGAGTGCGGGGATTGATGTTATTTGGAGAAAAAAAGGATTAAGACAGTTGAAAGAGGTCAATCCCTCTGTAATGCTGGACGTGGCCACAGGAACTGCAGATGTGGCAATTTTATCCTGTGAGATTTTACAACCCCAAAAAATCATTGGAATTGATATCAGTGAAGGAATGTTAAACATTGGAAGAAATAAAATCCGAAAACTTCAACTTTCGGAAAAAATAAAATTAATGGAGGGTGACAGTGAAGCCATCCAATTTGAAGATGATTATTTTGATGCTGTTACTGTTTCTTTTGGTGTGAGAAATTTTCAACACCTCGAAAAAGGGCTGAATGAAATCAAGAGAGTCTTGAAGCCCGGAGGAAAATTAATGATCCTGGAATTCAGCAAGCCCAGTTTTCCTTTGGTTAAAATTATTTATTCATTTTACATGAACAACATCACTCCCTTCATAGGAAAATTGTTTTCAAAAAACAAGCACGCATATTCATACCTCGATGAATCAATCCAAAATTTTCCTGAAGGAAAAGAATTTATTGAAATTCTGAATAAAGCGGGATATATAAATACTTACCATAAACCATTAACTTTCGGAATATGCAGCATTTATTGCGGAAAAAAATAACCTTTGTTTTTATCATTGCCTTTTTATTTCCTTCTTTTGTTCATGCGCAAATGGAACACGAAATAAACCTGCCTGACCACGACTATAAAAAATTTCACTTTGGAATAAAACTGGGCGGCAACCGTTCCTTTTATCATTTTTCACACAACCCTGTTTTTATACAAAGAGATTCTGTTCTGGGAATTGAAAGCCTGCAAAGTTCAGGCATTAATCTGGGCTGGCTGGTAAACATGAATATCGGTGAACATTTTGACCTTCGAACATACCCGGTTGATTTGGTTTTTTCAGAAAAGGCATTTGAATACCATTTAAAATATCCGGATGTTTTTTCAAAAGAAGACAGTTTTACTATAAAAAAAGTTCAAGGGGTTACTTTGGCCTTTCCGTTACAGCTAAAATTCAGCAGTGACAGAATTGAAAATTTTAAAGTGTATATGATGGCCGGTGGTAAAATTGAATATGATTTTGCAGCAAACGCAGGCGAAAAAAATGCCGAAAAATTAATAAAGCTTAACAAAATGGATTATGGCGTTGAAGCAGGAATAGGGTTTCATTTTTATTTTCCGGTATTTGTACTTTCTCCTGAATTAAAAGTTGGGTGGGGTCTGAAAAATGTACACAGCAGAGATGAAAACCTTAAATATTCCAATGTAATAGATCAGATAAAATCGAGAACCATTTCCTTCTCTTTAATTATTGAATAATAAACTACTGATCATACATCCTTCTGTTGATATTTAATCGAACCGAAGCAGTTAAAACAAAATCCCTTTTCTTACTGGTCATTCCATCCAGACTATATATTCTGTTCAAAGCATTCAATTCAAAAAATAAATTTCTTTTGTATTCATAACATGCTGTAATGTTTACATTAAAACATTTTTCTTTCAAACCGCTTCCCGTTGAAAATCCATTTTCAACTTTTCGAGTATTGTAGTTTTTAAAGATGTCACCTCCAAAATTTGAATTTGCAGAATCCAGTCCTTTATAATAATAAACACCTGTGGTATTAAAATTCCATTTTGGAAATGGCTGGTATGTCATTACAAATATCAACTCCTGAAAATTAGCACCAAGCGGATGAGCCAACGGCTGATTGTAATGCGTGTAATTGGCAATTGTATCACTGTGAGAATAGGTAAATGGTCTTACCCTGTTTAATTCAAATTGAACGTCCAAATTCTTAATGCCCAATACGTCAATATATTTGGCGCCAACTTGCATTGCAATTTTATTGGCCCAATTGGTAGGCTGATTTTTTATTCTGGAAAGTATGAATTCATCCAACAATAACTGTCCGTATAGTTGAACTCTGTGTAAAATATTGGCCTTGCAATCAATTCCTGCAACAGCGTTGTCCGGACTTCCGACAGATCCTTCTATATGTCGGTAAAAAATAACAGGATTCATGTATTGAAAATCAAAATGATCTTTTCTTCCAAATACCACACCTTCAAATAACCCTACATTGACTGATTTGCCAACATTGAGGCTGAGGTGATGCATCGCAGCATATTTTCTTGTCAACAGGGAATCTCCTTTTTTAACAAATTGGGGCATCAGCTCCATGAAAATATTCTGATAATTCAGCTTCCATATTTTTGTATTGATTTTTGCAAACAAATAACTATTGCCGAAGTCGCTTAGGAAAAGACTTCTGTAACCGTTACCAATAAAGTTTTTGTCATACCCAAACTGAATGTCAAAATGTTTGGCTGCATTAAAAGTAAAATATCCTCTTCCATCAAAATAGTCAAAAGCAGTGGAATCGTCTTTTACCAATTTATAAAAACCAACACCCGGTACAGCACGAAATTTCCTTACATTTTGCTGATAATGTTCAGGTCCTCTTTCCTGATTTTCTGTAATGCAAGTGAAAAAACCCAGTTTTTTTCCAATCATCCCCCTGACAGCCACGCCCCTTGAATTCAGGTAAATTCCTTTTCCTGAAACAGACGAATAACCGGTACTCATATATAAGACGGGATTTACATTCAGAAAAAAATCTCCGGTATCCACTTCAAAGAAATTGGACTTTGTTTTATAAAATGCAGAAAAGAAAGGTTTTTTGCTTCTGACAAATGCTGGATCGTTTTCAACCCACTCCAAATTGTTCAAGAGCAAACCTTCCATGTTGTATTGATCAGAAGTTGTCAGAACCTCTTTTTTTAAAGAATCATTCAAGCGCATTATTTCATGTACAGCATATTTTCTGTTTAAAGGTTTGATATTGCTGTAAATTAGGTTTGTGTTGAATTTGTATTTTATTTCAAGGCGGTCAATAATACGATTGTCTTTGTCTGAATAATTGAAATATGTGGATTGGGCAAACAGCTGTACAGGAAAAATCAATATAAAAATTTGAAGCAATTGTTTCATTTGATGCATCATTCAAAAATCAATTATATTTTTTAGCGATTGGCTTACAATAAAAGTTGAATCATTTATTCCAAAATATAAAAGTACTTATAATAATCAACCTGATAAAATCAACTGAGTTTTCTGAGAAAAATACAATAAAATAAAGTTGAATTTCTAATCACAGAAACCTTGAAACGCTTGATATTTACACATGCTTATAAAAACCTTTGGCAGTGCAGTATTTGGCGTGGATGCGTTGACGATTGAAGTAGAAGTGGATGTAAACAATCAAGGAAAAAATTATTGCATAGTTGGACTTCCGGACAATGCTGTGAAAGAAAGTCTGCAAAGAGTTGAAAGTGCATTGAAGTGTAACCGTTATTACATGCCCAGAACGAAGCTGCTGATAAATCTGGCTCCGGCTGACATACGTAAAACAGGAACGGCATTTGACTTGCCGATAGCGGTTGGAACATTGGCTGCAACGGGTCAAATTGAAAATACTGAAAACTTGTTGAAGTATGTAATAATGGGAGAATTAAGTTTGGATGGAGCAATCAAACCAATCAAAGGTGCATTGCCTATTGCCCTGCAGGCCAGAAAAGATAAATTCAAGGGATTGATATTGCCATTGTCCAATGCAAAGGAAGCTGCCATGGTTAGTGGAATTGATGTTTATGGAATCGCACATATGAATGAAGTAGTAGCATTTTTAAAAAATAAAATTTCATTGGAACCTGTAGTAGTGGACATTAATGAAGCCTTTTTACAGTCACAAATCAGCAGTGATGAATATGATTTTTCGGATGTGAAAGGACAGCATAATATTAAAAGAGCATTAGAAATAGCCGCAGCCGGTGGACACAATGCAATATTGATTGGTCCGCCGGGTGCGGGTAAAACGATGCTGGCAAAACGCTTGCCTACAATTCTGCCTCCATTGACAATCCAGGAAGCACTTGAAACTACAAAAATTCATAGTGTTGCAGGAAAACTTCCTGAAAACTCCACTATTGTGTGTAAACGACCATTCAGAAGTCCGCATCACAGTATTTCTGATGCAGCTTTGGTAGGAGGAGGTGGCAATCCACAACCCGGAGAAATTTCCCTGGCGCATAATGGTGTACTTTTTCTGGATGAACTGCCAGAATTCAAAAGAACGGTACTTGAAGTGATGCGTCAACCGATGGAAGAAAGAAAAGTGACCATTTCGCGTGCCAAAATCGCATTGGATTTTCCCGCTAGTTTTATGTTGATTGCCAGTATGAACCCTTGTCCCTGCGGTTACTTCAATCATCCCGAAAAAGACTGCACCTGTCCACCTGGTACTGTACAAAAATATCTAAATAAGGTTTCCGGGCCATTGCTGGATCGAATAGATCTGCATGTGGAGGTAACACCTGTCGCCTTTGATGAATTAAGCTCAAAGCAAGAAAACGAAAAAAGTGAGTTAATTCGAGAAAGAGTAATTAAAGCCAGAAAAATACAAGAAGAAAGATATCGAAATCATATTGGTATTTATGCAAATGCTCAAATGAACAGTAAGCACTTAAAGCAAATTTGCATTATTGACGAAAACTCAAAGAAAATTTTAAAAACAGCCATGGAAAGATTGAATCTATCAGCGCGTGCCTATGACAGAATTTTAAAAGTCAGCAGAACCATTGCAGATTTATCCTGTAGCGATATTATTAAAACTGAACACCTTGCTGAAGCCCTTCAATACAGAAGCCTCGACCGGGAAAGCTGGGGTGAATGATTTTGAAAATCAAAAATATCATGTAGAATGCATTGGTCATTATTAAATTTAAGCATTCATTTCCGTCATTTTTTATAACATTGCAGAATTATTGTTGCTTTAAAACTTGAATCTACCACAACAATTGATTTAATTACGATTAATTAATTTAAACCAGGCAATTAAAATTACTTTTGTCTAAAAATCGATCATACATTTTAATAATCCATTGAAATGTATCTAGTCCCTTTAGTGGTGGATATTTATAAAAAAAAGAAATGAAAATACTGATCAACTATTTGAAACCACATAAATGGCTTGTAGTTCTTACATTATTGCTTGCAGGCATTAATATGGGTTTCTCACTGATAGACCCTATTTTATTGGGAAAACTGGTAAATCTTGCAGCTGACAGAGTGAAATTTTCCGGAGATTTTGAAAGCAGTTATTTTTTCTGGGGTTTTGAGACAATCATAAGAAACGGCAAACCCTATTTGCAATTGGGCGTATTTTATATTCTGCTATTTTCCATTTCTGTAGCAATGGTAAGCAGAATTGCAAAAGCATTTCAGGATTATTTTTTAAATCTGATCATTCAAAAATTTGGAGCAAAGGTTTTTACTGATGGGCTTCAACATGCCATGAAACTTCCTTACCAGGAATTTGAAGATCAACGAAGCGGAGAAACACTGTCTGTTCTTACAAAAGTAAGGGCAGATGTAGAAAAGTTCATGATCAATTTCATCAACATCCTGTTTGGCATCATCATTGGGATCATTTTTGTATTTGTGTATGCTGCTATATATATCAACTGGAGAATTCCGGTTGCATATTTTGTGGGAATATCTTTGCTTGGTTTCATAACAAATAAACTAAGCAAAAAAATAAAACTCATCCAAAAAAATATTGTTGGTGAAACAACTGCATTAGCTGGTTCCACAACAGAATCGTTGAGAAATATTGAACTGGTAAAAAGTCTTGGACTAACCAACCAGGAAGTAGCAAGACTCAATAAAAATACCTATAAAATTCTCGGTCTCGAACTTAAAAAAGTAAAACGCGTCAGAAGCATCAGCTTTGTTCAAGGAACACTGGTTAATACTTTAAGACAGGTAATTCTTTTTATTTTGATGTGGCTAATTTTTAAGGATCAGATGGATGCCGGACAATTGGTGACCATGCAGATTTTTTCATTTTTTGTATTTGGTCCATTACAGGAAATTGGCAATATCCTATTATCTTATCGTGAAGCTGAAGCATCGCTGACTAATTTTGATATTTTGATGAAAAAGTCTCCCGAGGCCGAACCTTCAACTCCTCAAAAATTAGGCACTGTAAAAAAACTTCAATTTGAAAAAGTAGCTTTTCAGCATAAAACAGCGTCACACAAAGCTATAGACAATATCAGTTTTGAAGTTAACATTGGAGAAACGATTGCATTTGTTGGCCCAAGCGGAAGTGGAAAATCAACATTGATGAAGTTGCTTGTTGGACTCTACAGACCAAAAGAAGGAAATATTTTTTACAACGACCTCGATGAAAGCTCCATTAATTTTGATGATTTAAGAAATCAAATCGGTTTTGTCACTCAGGATACAAATTTATTCAGTGGAACCATTAAAGAAAATTTATTGTTTGTAAATCCATCCGCTAATGAGCTCCAGTTAAAGGAAGCATTGACAAAGGCCTCCTGTAACAATCTATTGATTAGAGCTGAAAAAGGTCTTGATACTGTAATTGGCGAAGGTGGATTAAAATTAAGCGGCGGAGAAAAACAAAGGATTTCAATTGCAAGGGCATTGTTGAGAAATCCTAAAATATTGATTTTTGATGAGGCTACATCGGCATTGGATTCTCTTACTGAACAGGAAATAACCAACACAATAAAAGAGATTTCAAAGGAAAAGGAACAAATCACAATTTTGATTGCTCATCGTTTAAGTACCATCATGCACGCAGATACCATTTACGTACTTGAAAAAGGAAAAATAGTAGAGACCGGAAATCACGATAACCTTGTAGAAGAAAAAGGATTATACTATGCAATGTGGCGTCAGCAAATCGGTGAAAGAAAAAAAATTGATGGATAAAAAATGAAACAATTTTAAATCCTGGACATTATTATATAGTTTCTGAAAAATATCGATAATCATCAAGCTTGTTAAATTGGGTATAAATGAAAGACCAAAAGAAAAAAAAGCCTAATTATTTTTTAAGTATTTTTTCCATGAATTGTCCGAGGTGCAGGAAAGGGAAAATGTACAAAGATTCAAATGCCTATTCAAATCTTTCATTAAAGCATATTTTCAATATGTATGACAACTGTCCTGTTTGCAATCAGAAATATGATATGGAGCCGGGGTTTTGGTATGGCACGGGCTATGTGAGTTATGCTCTTGCAGTTGCAATTTCAGTCAGCACATTTGTTGCCTGGTGGGTATTGATAGGAATTTCCGCAGAAGACAATCGAATATTTTATTGGCTGATTACAAATGCAGTAACACTGATAATAATTCAGCCCTGGATGATGAGATTGAGTCGGGTTATTTATATCAGATTTTTTGTTCAGTATGATCAGGACTATGATAGAAATAAACCAAAAGAATTTGAATAGTGTACACTATTTCAAAATCATGTCAATTGGTACATTTATTTTAATTCCAAAATTTCTTCCCATATTGTAAACTCCCATGCGGCCGGAGGCTATATTTAATTCAGCATATTTTAATCTGCTTAAATGGTTTTGAAATGCAACATCTGTCAAGTTTGATGCAGTCAGGAAAACACTACATAATTGTTTCTTTTGTTTTAAATAAACTTCGCCTCCAAAACCTGCATTCAGCAATTGATAACCCCTGGTGGATGTTTCGGTATTGTAAGCAGTAAAGGGCTGGTTCTGAGAAAAAGTATTGTCTATTTCAAATTTTGCATAGATGTTTTTTAAATACCTTCCACATTTTTTGAAGTTACCCCTGAATTCAGTTATCAGTCTTGGGGCAGGAATAAATGGAAGATATTTTGATCCCTCAATGGCTGAAATAAATTGACCGGATACATAAGAAAAAGTATTTTCTATATGAAGCCAGTCTATGGGATGAGGATGAATGTCCAGTATTACTTCACCGCCGGCCAAGATTGCTTTTTGCTGATCAAATTGAAATGCCGTAAGCTCTTCACCATTAGTTGAAATGATTGAATCTGTTCCTGAAATATTTTGAAGTTTTCTGTAAAAAATAAAATTATTGAAATGATTGATGTAACCGGCAACATTCATAGAAAAATGGGTAGAACTGTATTCCAACGCTGCATCACCCTGTGTGCTTATTTCACTTTTAAGATTTTTGTTTCCATACTCATATCTTATGGTTCCCTCATGTGCTCCATTTGAAGAAAGTTCTGGGATACTGGGTGCACGAAAAGCTCTGGCAATATTTAATTTTAAATTGATGCGGGGTGTTATTGGATATGCAATACCGGCACTGCCGGAAAAATTTGAAAATTGTTTTTCAAATCCCACTTCCTTTTCAAGTATTCCGTCTTTCAATGCTTTTGCACGAATATTCCTGTTATCAAACCTAACTCCTCCGCTGAAACTAATTTGGTGAAAATCTTTCTGAGTAAAAACAAATATTCCGTAATCAACAGCATTATAATCCGGTATCAATTGTTCTAGGCCAAGATTTTCATTCAACTGCCTCATACCTGATAACCCAATTGAATTTTTCCAGCCATTGTATTCCTTCAAGTGAAATTGGGATAGATAAGTCAGCGTCTTTAAATTGAAGTATAAGGCTCTTTCGTTTGAATTTTCGGGATTTCCAAACTCCTCTCTTCTATTTTGTTGCCAACCTACATTGAAAGTCAAATGATGAGGTCCAAGTTTAAATCTGTTATCCGATACTATTTTAAAATGTCTGATGTGCTGGTAAGGAAATCTAGGTTGTGTACTTTTGAAATCAACTTCATTGGCAACAGCAACACTGTCTGCGGTAATTGTTTTTATAAAGTTTCCCATACTGTCACGTTCACCTTCTACCATACCTGCAGTCAAATCAAATTTGCTGATGAGGAGATGACTGAAACCCCAGCCCTTATTCAATCCTGCATATCCGCCAAAATTGCGTTCGTTGAATTTAGAGTTAAAGACATAGCCATCATATTTATTTTTATAATCGGCTGCATTTTTCAATGTTCCGTATGCATTCCAGTTTAATCCATTTTTATTTCCGGCAATATTTCCATTTAAGGTTTTTAAATTATTATTGCTTTGAAAATTGGAACCAATGTTTATTTTTATTGTCTTGTCCGGAACAGGCACATTTGTTATGATATTGATAACGCCTGCCATCGCATCGCTTCCATAAACAAGAGAAGCCGGTCCTTTAAGTACTTCTATTTTATTCACACTTGCTTCATCTATTTCAATACCATGCTCATCACCCCATTGTTGTCCTTCTTGTCTCACACCATCATTTATTGTAACTACCCTATTATAACCAAGTCCCCGAATGAGCGGTTTAGAAATTGCAGGACCTGATGATATTGAAGAAACGCCTGCTTTATGGGTAATGCTTTCAATAATATTCATGGAAGACGTTTGCAAAAGATCCTGTTTACGCAAAACTGAAATCTGAAAAGGAATTTTTTTCAACTGATTGGCTTTACTCAAACCTGTTACCACGACAGCGTTGTTTTCAATGATGGTTTCACTCAAAAAAATATCTTTTTTAACGGAACCAATTATGTCTATATTTATTATCAGGGTTGCATAACCAATATGTGATATTTCAATCAAATGATTACCCTCCCTGATATTTTCAATAATAAACTCACCCTTACTGTTGGTACTGGTTCCTAACTTTTCATCGGAAATAAAAATAGAGGCCCCCTCTACAGGCATTTTGGTATTACTATCAAAAACAGTTCCTCTGAAACTTCCTTTTAGATTCGCAATAGCATCAAATGAAGAGAATAAAACCAACAATAAAACTGCTAAAGATATTTTTTTCATACCCTTTTATTTGTAACCATGTTGCAAATGTAAGGATTTTTGAAACATTGTTGCATTTTGTGATTTTAATTTATAACTGATTTGTATTGTACTTTCGCTCATTATTTAGATTATTCATTAACAAACATCTTATTTATATTAATCAAAAATGGAGTCATTATTCTCTACAGAAAGTATTTCAAGTTTTGTGATCTTGGTTGTTCTGGAAGTAATCCTTGGAATTGACAATGTAATATTTGTCAGTATTATTTTTAATCGCCTAAAAAATCCTGCAGAGTCATTAAAAGCAAGGAGAATATGGATGATAACCGGCATTCTGTCTCGTTCTCTCCTTTTGTTTGGGTTAAGTTGGTTATTGCAACAAAAAGGCAAAACGATTTTTTCAATTTTCAATAAAGGATTTGACCTGTCAAGTCTGGTGATGCTTACAGGAGGTTTATTTCTGATTTACAAATCCGTAATGGAAATTCATGCAAAGTTGGAAGGTGAAGATCCCAATGCAATAATAAAACCGAAAAATCAAATCAGTTTGTTACATGCGATAAGTCAAATATTGCTTATTGATGCAATTTTTTCATTTGACAGCATCATTACTGCAGGAGGTACGGCAAAGCATATAGAAATAATGATTGCAGCAGTAGTCATAGCCATGATCATCATGTTTTTATTCAGTCCAAAAATTTCCGCTTTTATTCATCAGCACCCTACGTTGAAAATGTTGGCTTTATCATTTTTAGTGATGATTGGACTTAGCTTGATCATCGAGGGTTGGGATGCTGAAAAAGCAGAAGCAATTCATTTGAAGAACTATATTTATTTTGGAATGGCATTTTCATTTACCGTAGAAATGCTGAACATGTTGATGAGAAAAAAAATGGATAGAAAAAGAGTGGTGCAATTGAACGAACCTATTCTGGAGAAGGAATAATACTCGTCTGAGTTAACAAAACAGATGCCACTACACCTGCAGTTTCCGTTCTGAGTCTGGTAGTACCCAACGAGACCGGAAGAAAACCATTTGATTTTGCCAAGGATATCTCTTCGCTGCTAAAATCTCCCTCAGGGCCTATCAATACAATGCATGAATTGTTTTCTTTTCTGGGTCCAATTAGTTTTTTTTGCAGGTCCGAATCACAATGTGCAATATATTTTTCAGTATCGTTGTTGTTTTTTACTATTTCATTGAACTTTAAAGGCTCTGTCAATTCCGGCATACGGGTTTGTTTGGACTGAATCATTGCACTTACAATGATTCCCTTCAGCCTTTCTATTCTAAGATGTTGTTTTTCAGTTCTTTCACACAATAGGGGAATTATTTTTGTAATTCCGATTTCAGTTGATTTTTCGAGAAACCACTCAAACCTGCTCGTATTTTTAATCAATGAAATGGCGATTGTGTTTTTTAACTCAGGTGGGTTGCTGAATGATAGGGTGGACTTTTTTACAACACAATTTTTTTTATGTGCATCAATGATTGTTGCATTCAATAAATTTCCCTTTCCGTCGGTCAATTGTATTTCTTCTCCAACTTTCATTCTGAGTACCTGCACAATATGCCTGGAGGTTTCCTCATTCAAGTGAAAATGATCTGCATTAAGATCGATCGTTTCTTTGTAAAAAAAAGGGACTGACATATTAAAATGGACTTTCGTCTTCATCGTATTCACCGTCATTCATTCTGCTACCTTTCTGTATATACAATTTTGCTTCATCGTCACCGGCACCGGATACCGGACGCCAGTTACCTTCTTTGGGGAGTCCTACGGGAAGAATGCTGTCGGAATTTTCATCTTCGATGAATTTTTGAATATGAAGCAATGCTTTGAGTTTTACAGTATCAAGACTACCATTTCTGTGCTTGGCAATTTTTACATAGGTTTCTCCTTTATTGCTTTCTCCGAACTCATTTTGGTTTTGTTCGTAGTATTCCGGACGATAAAGAAACATTACCATATCAGCGTCCTGTTCAATCGCACCGGATTCCCTTAAATCACTTAACTGAGGAATTTTATTCCCTTCTTTTCTTTTCTCCACCTCACGGCTTAACTGAGACAAAGCTATGATGGGGATATTCAGCTCTTTCGCAAGGCCTTTTAGATCTCGGGAAATTCTGCTGATTTCCTGCTCTCTATTGCTGTTTCTGTCGGCACTTCCGCTCATCAATTGCAGGTAATCTATAATGATAAGTCCAACCTGATGTTTGTTTCTGAGTCTTCTGCATTTCGCTCTCAATTCAAAAATATTCAAAGCCGCAGAATCATCGATATATATGGGGGCTTTGCTTAATCTGTCAATTCCTTTTTTGTAGAGTTGTTTCATTTCATGTTCTTCCAACCTTCCGCGGGAGATTTTTTCAAGCCAAATTTCACTTTCAGCGCTGAGGATACGTTGAACCAATTGTGCGCTGCTCATCTCCAGGCTGAAAAAACCCACTGGTGTGGGCCTTGATGGATGCAATGCTGCACTGCGTGCAAGATTCAATGCAAACGCTGTTTTACCAACGGAAGGCCTGGCTGCAAGTATGATCAAATCCGTAGGCTGCCAGCCAAAAGTCAGTTTATCCAAAGATGGAAAACCGGTAGGAATACCTGTAATGTCTTCCTGACGGTTACGCATATACTCAATTGATTCTATTGTTTTTATCAGAACCGAATCAATGCTGTCAAAGTTTTTACGCAGATGGTTGTTGGTGATTTCAAAAAGTTTGGCCTCTGCATCATCCAGCATATCAAATACATCCGTACTGTCTTCGTAGGCATCTCCGATGATTTCACTGCTGATTCGAATCAGTTCACGCTGTATGAATTTTTGAATTACAATACGGGTATGTGCCTCAATGTTCGCAGATGAAACAACAGAGTTGGTTAACTTGCTCACGTAATAAGCACCTCCCACAAAGTCGAGGTCCTCACTGAATTTGAGCTCTTCAACCACAGTGAGCAAGTCAATTGGCTCCTGTTTTTGAGCAAGAGCCTGCATGGCTCTGTAAATTCTTTGGTGTGTTTCCAAATAAAAACATTCAGGCTTTAAAATTTCGCTTACGATGTCAAAAGCACCTTTTTCCAGCATGATGGCACCCAAAACGGCCTCTTCTAACTCTTTTGCCTGTGGAGGAATTTTACCAAAAACCATGGACCCTCCGTCATTATTGGTTTTTCTTCTCACTTTCCTGTCTTTGTTCACATTTGTAAATTCCATTTTAGGTAGATATAAGATTGAATAATATTGATAAAAAAGAAATTGTTGCTTCTAAAATTAATTCCATTTATTCATGGAATAAAAAGAGCGCAATGAATTTGGGACACAATAATGTTTTTCCACAGATACTTCACAGGCAAATTTAGATTATTCACCTGTTATTAACATATTTATTGTTTTTTTTCAATAAAGAAAAGCTGTGATGAATAAATGGAAAAAATTATTAACAATTTTGGGTAAAATTTTGATTTTTTAAATTGAATATTTCGTGCTAGAGCTTATTTTCTTTCAAGTTGAATTTTTATGGCTCATCATACAACAAAAGTTAAAATGCTGTTTTCAAAAAGCTATCTTTGCTGTTGAATAATCATAGCCGTTTCGTTTGATTCATTTCGGTTTTAATTGTATTTTCAGGAATCGGAAATTGGTTATCAGCTGATTTTAAAAAATTCAAATTCAAGCAATATCAATCCATGACAATTTCTTATAACTGGCTGAGCAAATATCTTCCAAAATCGATTGATGCCGGTACCTTATCCAACATTTTAACTTCCATTGGATTGGAAGTGGAAAGTCTTGAAAAATATGAAGAGATCAAAGGGGGACTGAAAGGACTCATTGCAGGAGAAGTGGTGAGTTGTGAAAAACATCCTGAAGCTGATAAACTTAAACTAACAAAAGTAAATGTTGGAGAAAATAACATTCTGAACATTGTTTGTGGGGCTCCCAATGTAGCAGTTGGACAAAAAGTTATTGTTGCTCCTGTTGGTTGCACAATTTACCCCATTCAAGGAGATCCAATTACATTGAAAAAAGCAAAAATCAGAGGAATGGAAAGTGAAGGAATGATTTGCGCTGAAGATGAAATAGGATTGGGAGAAAGTCATGCCGGAATAACAGTTTTAGATGAAAGCATTCATCCGGGAACATTGATTAAGGATATCTATGAACCCTATGAGGATATGGTCTTTGAAATTGGACTCACACCCAACAGGATGGATGCCATGAGCCATATGGGTGTGGCAAAAGATGTCTGTGCGTATCTTTCATTTCACGAAAAAAACAACTACGCAATCAATAATCCTTATTCTGAGGATGTAAAAACAGATTCAAATAAATCCGATATCCATGTTACAGTTGAAAATGCGGAAGCATGTATGCGGTACTGTGGTGTTTCAATCAATAATGTAAAAATAAATGAAAGCCCCCTATGGTTGAAAAACGCACTAAAATCAATCGGTTTAAAACCTGTCAATAATGTAGTTGATATAACCAATTTTATTTTACATGAAACAGGACAACCCTTGCATGCATTTGATGCTGATAAAATAAAAGACTGTAAATTAATTGTAAAAACCGCGGCTGAAGGAACTGCATTTACCACACTGGATGGAAAAGAGAGAAAACTAAGTTCTGAAGACCTGATGATTTACAATGCCTCGGAACCTATGTGCATCGCTGGTGTTTATGGAGGCATTGAAAGCGGTGTAAGCAACGACACCAAAAATATTTTTATTGAGAGTGCCTGTTTTCATCCCGTATATGTCAGAAAATCTTCTTTCAGACACGGACTAAGAACAGATGCTGCTGCCAGATTTGAAAAAGGGGTAGACATTAACAATACCCTTGAAGTACTAAAAAGGGCTGCAATGCTGATTAAAGAAGTATGCGGAGGTGAGATTGTTTCTGATTTTATTGATGTTTATCCTTCTGTCAAAGAAAAAACAATCATCGAATTTGAATATGATTATTTAAAAAAACTGAGTGGAAAATTATACAAACCCACAGATGTAAAAAACATACTTACTGCACTTGGATTTGAAATAATTTGTGAAACAAACAACCTGCTCACATTGAATGTGCCTTTCAGCAAACCTGATATCAGTATTCAGGCGGATATTGTTGAAGAGATCATGCGAATTGATGGCCTGGACAATGTTGAAATTCCTGCTTCAATCAACATTACCCCCTCTCAAAACAACTCAAACAACAAAACCGCAATCAATGAAAAAATAGCTGGCTTTCTTACCGGACAAGGGTTGAATGAAATGTTTACCAACAGCATCAGCAACAGTTCTTTTTACTCTGAAGAGAAATTGCAGACAAGTGTAAAAATGATCAATAGTCTGACCAGTGAGCTGGATATAATGAGGCCGTCTATGTTGCAAAATGGTTTGCAGGTATTGGCTCATAACATCAACAGAAAAAATACTGACTTGCGTTTTTTTGAGTTTGGAAAAACATACCATACGACTTCTGAAAACAGTTATTTTGAAAAAAATCACCTTGCAATATTTATTACTGGGAATATTATCAATCAAGGATGGAAATATCCCGAACAAAAATCTGATTACTTTTATCTGAAGGGGTTGGTAGAAAATATCTTTCATGCTTCGGACATAAAAAAAATAAAATTTACTGAATTTACCTCTACTGATTTTTCCTATGCCGGCAGCGCCTGCATCGGAAAAGATATTTTTGCTGAAACAGGAGCTGTGTCTGAAAAATTACTCAGACAATTTGATATCAAACAACCTGTATTCTATGCAGATATCAATATGGACTTGCTGATTAATCATAAGCGCAAACCAATTCAATACTCAGAAATATCAAAGTTCCCACCTGTTAAAAGGGACTTGGCGCTGGTGGTGGATAAAAATGTTTCATATTCCCAAATAGAGCATGTAGCTTTATCTTCATCCATCAGTCAATTGAAATCTGTGGATTTGTTTGATGTTTATGTCAGTGATAAACTGGGAACCAACAAACAATCAATGGCAGTGAGTTTCACTTTTCTTGATGAAAACAAGACAATGACAGACCCTGAAATTGACCAACTCATGAAAAAACTGATTGCAGGATATGAAAAGAGCATTCAGGCAGAGATAAGAAAATAATTGAAATTTGGAACAACTGGAAACACATATTGCGCGAATTAATACCAAGCTAAATGAATTGCTGAAAAAATATGCAGCATTACAGAAGTTGTCTGCCCAGCAACAATCGGTTATTCAATTGCTTAAGGAAGAAAAAGAAACAGCCGATAAAAAAATCAAAAGACTCGAAGAACAGCAACACATCTTAAAATCCGCAGCTGGCAAATTGAATAATGATGATAAAAAAGCATTTGAACAAACCATCAACAAATACATAAAAGAAATTGACAACTGCATTGCCATTTTGAGTGAATAATATTTTCAATATGCCAGAAGAACTTATACCGGTCAACATTGTAATCGCTGATAGAACTTACCGAATTAAAACCAATCCCAGCGATGAAGAAATTGTTAGAAAAACAGTGAAGCTAATCAATGACAAAATCATTGAATTCAAAACCAACTTCGCAGGAAAAGACATGCAGGATTACATTGCAATGGTCATCATTTGGTACGCCACTCAAAACTCATCTGCTGAAAATAATTCGCTTTCATTGCAAACAATTACTGACACCCTCCAAAAAATGGAAAAGCAACTGGATAAACTAACCTAATTCCATTGTGTGTTTTTTAGTTTTTTATCTTTTTCCTGTAAAAAATCAAATTGCTTTTTATTGAATATGTCGACTCTAAACTTGACATAAATTTCGTACATTTGCAGGAATCTGGCACTGAGGTGCTGATTAATATATACAATATTGTGAATAAGTTAAAACCAACAAGAAAATTAAATGGAACCGTTCATACTTTACATCATTATAGGTGGAGCTTCGCTGGCTGCGGGCACCATTCTGGGTAAACTCATTTTTGCAAAAAACACGGGCAAGCTAATTGAAGACGCCAAAGCTGAAGCTAAGAAAATCATTGCCGATGGTCAGTTTCAAGCCGAAACATTAAAAAAGGAAAAGCAACTTGAAGCGAAAGAGAAATTCGTTCAAATGAAGGCTGACCATGAGAGAGATGTTTTACAACGTACCCAAAAGCTCAGTGACTCCGAGAACCGAATCAAACAGAAAGAACAAAGCCTCAATCAAAAAGAAGCTAACCTTGAAAAGCAATTGAAGGAGAATGAATCTATCAAGGAAAATCTGAATCGTCAAACAGAAATTGTAAATACAAAAAGAACCGAGCTGGAAAAACATCAGGAGGAACACATCCGTAGACTGGAAAAAGTCGCCGGATTGTCTGCCGATGAAGCAAAAAAACAATTGATAGAAAGTCTTACACAAGAAGCTCAAACGAAGGCATTGGTCATCCAGCAGGAAATCATTGAAGATGCCAAACAAAAAGCCAACAAAGAAGCAAGAAAAATTGTCATTCAAACCATTCAGCGAACTGCCGCTGAGCAAGCCATTGAAAACTCCATTACTGTTTTCAACCTTGAAAGCGATGAAATAAAAGGATCAATCATTGGTCGTGAAGGAAGAAACATCAGGGCCATAGAAGCTGCCACCGGAGTTGATTTGATAGTTGATGACACGCCTGAAGCAATCGTACTTTCCTCATTCGATCCCCTTCGTAGGGAAGTTGCAAGACTTTCTTTGCAGCGCCTGGTTGCCGATGGAAGAATTCATCCTGCCAGAATCGAGGAAGTAGTGGAAAAAACAAAGAGACAACTGGATGATCAGGTAATGGACATAGGTGAGCGTACTGCCATGGAATTGGGTATTCATGGACTACACAAAGAACTGATCAGAATGGTGGGCCGCATGCGTTTCCGTTCATCCTACGGACAAAATCTGTTGATGCACAGTCGTGAAACAGCCAACCTTTGCAGCATCATGGCTTCAGAGTTGGGCATGAATCCAAAATTGGCTAAAAGAGCCGGGCTTCTCCATGATATCGGTAAAGTACCGGATGAAGAAACTGAATTGAGCCATGCTTTACTCGGTGCCAAATTAGCTGAAAAATATGGCGAAAACCCTGCTGTGGTGAACGCAATAGGTGCACACCATGATGAAATGGAAATGAAATTTGTGATCTCTCCCATCATTCAGGCTTGCGATGCCATCAGTGGCGCGAGACCCGGAGCAAGAAGAGAAATCATGCAGCAATATATTCAAAGAATCAAGGACCTTGAAAATCTTGCACTAGCCTATCAGGGCGTGGAAAAAGCATACGCTATACAGGCCGGACGCGAATTAAGGGTAATTGTGGAAGCCGATAAAGTAACAGACAACGACAGCGAAAAACTAAGTTTTGAAATAGCCCAAAAAATTCAAACTGAAATGACTTTCCCCGGTCAAATAAAAGTTACGGTAATCCGGGAAAAAAGGGCAGTGAACATCGCTAGATAAGATATTGATTTACAAATTGATAGTTCCCATTTTTTGATTATTTATTTGTAATATATTTAAATATTCAACCAATTAGACAAAAAATTCAGCTTAAATCTTTAATTTTTAAATCCAAAAGCTTACCTTTGCCGTCCTATAAAAAATAAGAACATGAACGCAATCGATTTTGTACACGAACAACTAACACAGAAAGTATCTCTTCCAGCCTTTAAAGCAGGAGACAACATTACTGTTAACTATAAAATTCAGGAAGGAAATAAGGAGCGTATCCAAAGTTTTAAAGGAGACGTAATCAAACGCCAGGGTACCGGTGCAACGTCCACTTTCACTGTTCGTAAAATGAGTGATGGCGTGGGTGTTGAGAGGCTATTTCCTGTTTTTTCACCAAACATCGAAAGTATTGTCCTTAACAAAGTTGGACGTGTAAGACGTGCCAAGCTATATTTCTTGCGTGAAAGAAGCGGTAAAAGTGCTCGAATCAAAGAGAAAAGAATGGCTGTGGGAGCAAAAGCTTAATTATCAGTTTAACTTATCCGGAATATTAAGGGCGAAAACAAAAGTTTTCGCTTTTTTTATTTACTCAATTATTAACTTTCTTCTGCCAGTAAAGACCCATAGATGTAATAAATTCATTTATCTTTGTGTCTCAACTCTAATATTATGTTACATACTTCACTATTATTATCAATGCCGGGTGGCAGCGAATGGCTCTTGGTTTTGTTGGCAGTATTGTTATTTTTCGGAGGAAAAAAGATTCCTGAATTAATGAGGGGGGTTGGAAGAGGAATCCGAGAATTCAATGATGCAAAAAACAATGTGAAAAATGAGATAGAAGAAGGAATGAATGAAAAAGATAAAAATCAGGTAAAATAAAACATTCAGCCAAACGGCAAGTACATAATTTCTCCTTCTCAAATCTATTATTTAAAACATCAGTTACAGATTCTTACTGTTAGAATTTCTACTTTTAATTGATATGATTAATTAAAAAATCACGTTTTAACAAAGTATCATTAATAGATTATTCATTTTATTTATTGTTCAGCCACCTTTAAAATTGCTTATAAGCAATGCGTGTAAGATGACTTCAGAATCGAAATACCTATATGTCTTTTTTATCTCATTGTTTATACTGACAATAATCTCTACCAATAACATTTTTGCTATCGATCTCTCTAAATCAGATACCGGAATTTTAAATAACCGACTATATGAATCAATGATAGATGAAGTGATTAAAAATGATAAAACTCCTGCAAAAGAAAAAGTTGAAATTGTTGGTGAATTTACAAAGTATGGTTTTAGGAACTTATTTACAGCATTTAATTATAACTCATCCCTTCCTTATTCAAGCCAGGTAAATCCTCATGCCGAACTTTACATGAGTGACTATTTGAAAATACATAGTGCCGGATTGCAAAAAATGAAAAATTACGCAGCCCCCTATTTCAGGTTGATTGAAAACATATTGAAAGAATATGGTTTGCCAGTTGAGTTAAAATACCTAGCTGTAATTGAAAGTGGCTTAAATAAAAGCGCAACAAGTGTCGTGGGAGCTGCAGGGCCCTGGCAATTCATGCCTGCAACTGCCAGGAGCTTTGGACTTCAAGTAAACAACCTTAATGATGAAAGACGAGATTATTATAAAAGCACCCATGCAGCAGCAAGAATGTTGTTGAAATTATATAGAGATCTAAACGATTGGCTATTGGTAATTGCTGCATACAACGGAGGAGCGCAAAAAGTTTTTCGGGCAATAAATAAAACAGGCACGAGGGATTTTTGGAAACTTCAATATCATTTACCCACGGAAAGCAAAAATCATGTGAAAAAATTCATCGCAACACATTATATAATGGAATCAAAACAATTGGTTTTAAATAATGTGGAAATTGAAAACAGAACTAAGGTGAAAACCTTAGAAGCTGAAGGAAATTTGGTTTACCAGGAAATTTCTGGTAAATATATTGCCGAAATCATAGCAAAACAACTTGAGATGAAAACGAATGAATTTGAAAAATACAACCCCTCATTCAACAAAGAAATAATGGAAAAAGGAACTTACATGCTTGTACTTCCTGACACTAAAATGGAAATGTTTCTTACAAAAAAATATACAATTTTGCAGGAATGCGTTGAGAGGTTAATAAATGAATCTCCTTAATTTGTCCTACAGTCAATAATTTCTGAAAAAAGGTAAGTCGAATGAGTGTTACATTACTTCTTTCTTTTCTTAGTAGGATTTAATATTAAATCATCATTGCAAGTTTTCTTGATATTGTAGGAAAATAACTTTCCTTCAATAGTCGTATTCATTTTTTCTAGATAAGCATTTACTATTGTCCTGCTTCTACCAGCACCATTGACATTGCTGAATATGTGTTTGCAAGTTGAATTTGGTTTAAATTCCTCCGTATTCTTTAGTATGTAGGTGCCTATTCTGGTACCGGGGGAATCACATTTATTTTTTATACTGCTTATAATTGATGCATTTCCCGAACCTGGACCAGGCCTTGCAAGCTGATTTACAAATCTGTAGGGAATATCGTTGATGATATAAACATCCGATGGTTTTGAAATGGATACATTTACAGGTGATTGATTTGATTTTAACTGAGAACTGCCTTTTACATAACTAAAACTAAGTGTGCCCCCATTGGTGATTGATGTGTCAAAACCGAGACCAAACTGAACATTAGCCAATTCCAATGCATTTTTTCCGGTACTTAACAAATACACATCAAACTGATAGGTTTTTGAATCAGGTTGTGATTCATTGGTAACATACATTTCATAGGTCGGATTTTGGGCTTTTATAAAAAAGGCTATCAGCATAAAAATTCCAATAAATAATAGTCTCACTAAACTAACCTGTCTTAACATAAGAAATTGTATTGTTTATATAAATTGATATAATGATAAATGTAAGAAATCTTCATCAAAGTGAAATCAAAAAATAATGATTTAATAGTTCATGAATAAATTAGAAAAAATTACGGATGATTATTTTTTATTTCAATCAAAAAAATTCTTAATCGCTTCCACTTTCAGCAGACTTTCCTCATATTCTTGTTGAGGATCAGAATAAAAAGTAATGCCCCCGCCAGCTTTGAACGAAAGATATTGTTGAGTTGAATTATAGAACAAACTTCTGATTACGACATTAAAATCAAAATTACCATTTGGATCTACATAGCCGATAGATCCTGAAAATAACCCCCTGGGCGAAGCTTCGTATTGTTCAATCAGCTCCATGACTCTTTTTTTGGGGGCGCCGGTCATCGAGCCCATAGGATAACAGGCTTCTACGATTTCAGTCCAATGCACAAGTTCATCAACTTTACCTTCTATGGTACTGATCATTTGATATACCTGAGGAAATTCATAAATACCGAACAGTTCTTTAACCTGTACAGAACCTTCTGCACAAATTTTGCTAAGGTCGTTTCTGACCAAATCAACAATCATAACATTTTCCCTTCGATCCTTTTCGCTATTCAACAAATCATGCTTTGCCTGATTGTCTTTTTTGGGATCATTCAAAAATCTTTTACCAGTTCCTTTAATGGGCTGAGAAATTACAGTATCTCCTGATTTCTTTAAAAAACGTTCAGGGCTGGCACAAAGACAATATTTATCATTGATTTTATAATAGGCGGAAAATGGATTGGGGGATTTTTTATTAAGTTGATGATAAAGCAACAAAGGGTCTATTTCAGCATGATCTGAAAAAAATTCCTGACAGTAATTGATTTCATAGCAATCCCCCCTTTTTATGTGTTGCCTCAATTTTTGTATTGTTTCAATATATTGATCCCGAGTAACCCTGTTTTGAATTGAAACAGTTTGAGTTTGACCTGTCAATATTTCTATTTCCTCTTCATTGATCTCTTTGAAAATAATTTCAGGAGATTTTTTTTCGCTCAAAATTTCTATATCATTTCCATTTATCCGAATAATATATTCCGGAATAAAAAAATACCCGGGAGGAAAATT
>CAZCOL010000012.1:35409-44566 GCA_964500545.1 uncultured Ferruginibacter sp.
CCTCCTTTGGAAGGTTTTTTGCCGGATGTTTTTCTGTTTTTTGATTTGGGCATATCAAACTCTTCAAAATCAGGATCCCAATTGTCATCTTCCTCTACTTTATCCCAATCATCATTGATTTCAACATCATCGTCATCGTCATCCTCTGCAATACTTTTTTTGCTTTTGCCTTTGTTAGATTTTGGCGTTTCTTCCAAATCATCTTCTTCCAAATCATCTTCTTCAGAATTTGATTTCCTGGAAGCTTTTTTTGGTACAGCAGTTTTATTTGGTGCTGTCTTTTTATTGCCGTTCTTTTTTTGTTTATCTGATTTTGTAGCCATGACTAAATGAATTAGATATGTAAATTTTCCACGAGTTTTTCAATTAGCCAAAAAATTTTGGAGTTTTTTTTTAAATATTTTTTTCTACAAAAACAATCTGATCAGTTCCTGGCCCATTGCTGATATAATCAATGGAAATTCCTAAAAATTGATTGATGTAATCAATATAGTTTTTCATTTTTTCAGGCATTTTTTCATATATTCCAATTTTTGTGATGTCGGTTTTCCAACCTTCAAAAATTTTATATGCAGGCTCGATTGACTTTTGATTCATCTGAAATGGAACCTGTGATGAATTAATTCCATTTACAGTATATCCGTTACAAATCTTCAGCTCATCCATCGAATCCAGCACATCGGCTTTTGTCATCACAATTTTTGTTACACCATTAAGCATACAGGCAAATTGAAGGGCAATCAAATCAATCCATCCACAGCGTCTAGGCCTTCCCGTTGTACTTCCAAATTCATTTCCGGCATTTCTAATGAAATCACCTGTAGCATCTGTCAATTCTGTTGGAAAGGGGCCGCTTCCCACTCTGGTGCAATATGCTTTTGTAATACCAATTACATCATTAATTCTTTGGGGAGCAATTCCAAGTCCTGAACAAACTCCCGCACTGGTGGTATTGCTGCTGGTCACAAAAGGAAATGTTCCAAAATCAACATCCAGCATGGTTCCCTGAGCTCCCTCAGCGAGTATTTTTTTTCCTTTGCTGATTTTTTCATTGATAAAATATTCCCCATTGACTATGTTGAGTGTTTTTAAAAATTCTATTGCATCAAAAAACTCCTCTTCCCATTTAATGATATCTTCCTGAAAATGGAAAGTATCCAACAGACGCTGATGTTTCAAACGAAGTTTTATGTATTGGGAAGTAAAATTCTTATCCAAAATATCACCAACTCTCAAACCATTTCTTCCGGTTTTGTCCATGTATGCAGGGCCAATGCCTTTGAGTGTGCTTCCAATCTTATCCTCCCCTTTTGAAATCTCACTCGCTTTATCGAGGGCTCTGTGAGAAGGAAGTATCAATTGTGTTCTTTCGCTGATGAAAAGGTTATTCCTGATATCAACACCCATTCCTGAAACTGCCGCACATTCTTTTTTAAGTGTTACTGGATCCAACACTACTCCGTTTCCAATCAGGTTAATTTTATCTTGATGAAATATTCCACTTGGAATTTGATGTAAAACGAGTTTATTTCCGTTTACAAATAAAGTGTGTCCTGCATTCGGACCTCCCTGAAATCTTGCAATGACATCATAGTTTGATGCAAAAAAGTCCACTACCTTTCCCTTGCCTTCGTCACCCCATTGTAATCCTAAAATAATGTCTACCATTTTTCTGTATTTAATAAAAAAAATAGATTAATATTTTCCCTAAAAAAACCGGCTTATTGGAGCCGGCAATTTGAATATTTTATCAAGCAACTTTTAAAAGGCTTAATTTGGATGTGTTGAATTTTCGTTTAGCATACTCCAATGTCACTTCAAACTGATTTACTTTGTTTGATGGAAGTTCATACATCGCATCTGTAAGAATGCTCTCACAAATGCTTCTTAATCCTCGGGCACCTAATTTATATTCCAGTGCTTTCTCTACCATAAAGTCATACACCTCCTTCTGAAAAATCAAAGTTATTTCCTCCATTTCAAACAAACGAGTAAATTGTTTTATCAATGAATTTTTAGGTTCTGTCAGTATATTTCTCAGCGTTTCAGCATCTAGAGGATTTAAATAAGTTACTACGGGTAAGCGTCCCAATAATTCAGGTATAAGGCCAAATTGTTTAAGATCAACTGAATTTACAAACTGCAATAAATTATTTTCTTTAAAATCTTGCAACTCCTTGTTGACATTGAATCCAATGGCATTGGTGTTTACCCTGCGCGCAATGATGCGATCGATACCATCAAACGCACCTCCGCAGATAAAGAGAATATTGTGGGTATTTACCTTTATCAGTTTTTGTTCCGGATGTTTTCTTCCTCCCTGAGGCGGAACAAGTACTTCACTTCCTTCGAGCAATTTCAACAAACCTTGCTGTACTCCCTCTCCGCTTACATCTCTGGTGATGGAAGGGTTGTCGCTTTTTCTGGCGATTTTGTCAATTTCATCAATATATACAATTCCTCTTTCGGCTGCCGAAACATCATAATTGCATGATTGCAGTAATCTGCTCAACATACTTTCCACGTCTTCCCCCACATAACCCGCTTCTGTAAATACTGTTGCGTCAACAATTGCAAAAGGTACATTCAGCATTCTTGCTATTGATTTTGCAAGTAGGGTTTTTCCTGTCCCCGTTTCTCCAACCATTACAATATTGCTTTTTTCAATCTCCACATCATTTTCAATTTTCTGATTGATTCTTTTGTAATGATTGTAAACTGCAACCGAAAGAATTTTTTTGGCATCATCCTGACCAATTACATATTCATCCAGAAATTTTTTGATCTCAGCAGGTTTTTTTACAGAAAAATTTGCTGACGTATTGTTGCTGTTGATGTTATTATTTTTAAGAACTTCCTGTGTTACAATTTCCTGAGCATGCTCCACACAATTTTCACAGATATGACCTTCCTGACCTGCAATCAGTATCTTCACTTCTTCTCTTACTCTTCCGCAAAAGGAACAATGCAAAGGTTGTGATTTAGCCATAAATTTTGGAAAATATTGCGTGATTTATATTAATTGTAAACTTTGCAAAGATAAACAATTAACGGCTGAAGATTTTGTTTTAGAAAAAACAATGTTTGTTTCAAATAAAGATAAAAAAAGGGTTTCAACTTGGAAACCCTTCAATAATTTTTAATTTTATCAGATTTTTTTAAGCAACTTGTCTACTATCCCATATTGAATGGATTCTTTGGCATCCATCCAGTAATCTCTGTCAAAATCTTTCATAACTTTTTCAAAAGTTTGTCCGCAATTTTCAGCCAAGAGTCTTGCTCCCATTTCCTTTGTCTTTTGCATCTGTACTGCCATGATTTCCAAATCGGCACTTGTTCCCCTTCCACCACCGCTTGGTTGATGTATCATTACTTCTCCGTGAGGAAAAATGAAGCGTTTACCCTTTTGGCCTCCACTTAACAGAATACTGCCCATACTTGCAGCCATTCCCATACAAACCGTGCTTACAGGGGAACTAATCATTTGCATGGTATCATAGATAACCATACCGCTGGTTACAACTCCTCCGGGGCTATTGATATAAAAGGTGATTTCTTTTCCCGGATCAATCGCTTCCAGATAAAGTAATCGGTCCGTTATCTCTTTTGCACTTTTATCATCCACTGCACCCCATAAAAAAACTTTTCTCTGTTCAATAAATTTTTTATCAAACATCCAGCCACTCATCATCTTTTCCATTGGATTTTCAGGCATTTCAACTGGAGATTCTTCCTCCAAACGTATATTCTTTATAAGATAGCTCATTGTAAATCTAATTTAGTTTATCAATCCTTTTTATTTTTTCTTGGATTCATGATTAAAACTTCATCAACCAATCCATATTCTTTCGCTTCGGTGGATGTCATCCAATAATCTCTGTCGCAATCCTGGGCAACCTTATCAACCGGCTGGCTTGTGTGATGGGCGATGATATCGTACAATTCTTTTTTTATTTTTCGAATCTCATTGACGGTAATTTCAATATCCGTAGCCTGACCACCTGCACCGGCACTGGGTTGATGCATCATGATACGACTGTGCTTCAATGCTGTTCTTTTTCCCTTAGCGCCAGCACACATCAATACTGCTCCCATACTGGCGGCCATACCGGTACAAATTGTTGCGATGTCAGGTGTTATGAACTGCATCGTGTCGTACATTCCTAAACCTGCATAAACACTGCCTCCTGGGCTGTTTATATACATTTGAATGTCTCTGGTGCGATCAGTGCTCTCCAAAAAAAGAAGTTGTGCCGTAACAATATTTGCCACTTCATCATTAATCGGATAGCCAAGAAAAATGATTCGGTCCATCATCAAACGGCTGTACACATCCATCACGGCAATATTCATAGGACGCTCCTCAATAATGTTTGGAGTAAGATTTGTCACATTGTGTTCAACATAGCCATGTAGGGTATTACTGCTTATTCCTCGGTGCTTTACAGCAAATTTTTCAAACTCTTTTCCAAAATTCATAATTGATTATTGTGCTATTAAAAATTCGTATTTTTCTTGAACTGATTTTTCAGTTCGCTAATTCCATAAAGATAAGTTTTAGTCTCTGCTCCTGCTTTGATAAATCAAAATATATTGAACAAGCATTGCCACAGAAGCCAAAGCTGAAACTACATAAGTCATTGCTGCCCATTTAAGCGCATCCTTTGCCTTTTCATTTTCATCATTTGCTGTAACATTAGCATTGTTTAACCATTGTAATGCTCGTGCAGAAGCATCAAATTCAACGGGCAATGTAATTAAAGAAAATACGGTGGTTACTGCAAACAATATGATACCTATCAGCAAAACAGTTGGATTTCCACCTCCAAAACCCATAAAACCGATTCCTGCCATTATAACCCATTGTGATAAAGTACTACTTATCTGCACAGCAGGTACAATTTTACTGCGAAGCATCAGCATCGAATATGCCGTAGCATGCTGAACGGCATGTCCACATTCATGAGCTGCTACAGCAGCCGCAGCAATATTTCTACCCTCATAAACATCCCTGCTCAGGTTGACTGTTTTGTTGATTGGATTATAATGATCTGTTAACTCCCCTTCCACAGAAGTGATTTGCACATCATAAATGCCATTGTCATTCAACATTTTTTTGGCAATTTCCTGACCGCTGAGGTTGCTGCGTGTGTTTTCTAATGAATATTCTCTGAACTTATTTTTAAGTTTAGCCTGCACTGCCATACCTATTATCATAAAGACCAAAGAAATAAAAATGATTCCGGTTGTCATAAGTTGATATTTTGAATTAAAATCTCAAAAACTGTTCCGTTATTTTTTACTGACAAAATTGCGGATAAAAACAGGATGCTTAAAATTACAATTCAAATTGATTATTTCTAATAATTGAATACAATATTTAAAATTCAATTTCGAATTATTTTAATAAAAAATGGAGTTGAATCCTCAACTCCATTAATGAAATTTAATTAGAAATAGATTATTTATACTGAACACTTAGTCCTGCAGCCAACTCAGTCATCTTTTTCAAAGCATCTTCAGGAAGATTCCCTTTTTTGAATTCTGCAAGTATTTCAGGATGCTTATTTTCCATTTCCATCAAAAAATGTTCTTCAAAATCCTTGACTTTATTTACGGCAACATTTTTCAACAACCCCTGTGTACCCAAATAAATGATAGCCACTTGTTTCTCAACAGAGAATGGAGTGTATTGAGCCTGCTTCAGCACTTCCACATTTCTTGCTCCTTTGTCAATTACATTTTTGGTAGCTGCGTCCAAATCACCTCCAAACTTAGAAAATGCTTCCAACTCACGGTATAGAGCCTGATCCAATTTCAAAGTACCGGCAACTTTTTTCATGGATTTAATTTGAGCATTTCCACCAACACGACTCACTGAAATACCGACGTTGATGGCTGGACGAATACCTGCATTGAACAGGTTGCTTTCAAGGAAAATCTGTCCGTCTGTAATTGAAATCACATTCGTAGGAATATATGCAGATACGTCTCCTGCCTGTGTTTCAATGATAGGCAATGCGGTTAATGAACCCCCTCCTTTCACCAAATGCTTGATGGATTCAGGTAAGTCATTCATTTGACGGGCGATGTCATCTTTTGAAACAACCTTTGCAGCCCTCTCCAACAAACGACTGTGTAAGTAAAACACATCACCAGGATATGCCTCACGACCAGGTGGACGACGAAGTAACAAAGAAACTTCACGATATGCTACAGCTTGTTTGGACAAATCATCATAAATAATCAAAGCAGGTCTTCCGGTATCACGAAAAAACTCTCCAATAGCAGCTCCGGCAAATGGAGCATAGAATTGCAATGGAGCAGGATCTGAAGCAGAGGCCGCAACTATAGTGGTATAAGCCATTGCACCATTCTCTTCCAGTGTTTTCATTATACCCGCAATGGTAGATGCTTTCTGACCAATGGCAACATAAATACAATAAACCGGTTTGCCGGCATTGTAGAATTCTTTCTGATTGATAATGGTATCAACTGCAATCGCAGTTTTACCTGTTTGACGATCTCCGATAATCAACTCACGTTGACCACGGCCAATAGGAATCATCGCATCGATGGCCTTGATACCTGTTTGCAATGGCTCTTTTACAGGCTCTCTAAAAATAACTCCCGGTGCCTTACGCTCCAGTGGCATTTCGTATAATTCACCTTTTATAGGTCCTTTGCCATCTATCGGTTCTCCTAAAGTATTGATCACACGTCCGCTCATACCTTCTCCCACTTTAATGGAAGCAATTTGATTGGTACGTTTTACTTTATCCCCTTCCTTGATTTCACTGCTGTCTCCCATCAACACCACCCCTACATTGTCTTCTTCCAAATTCAATGCAATTGCTTTTACACCATTCTCAAATTCCACCAGCTCCCCCGAGCGAACATTGTTGAGTCCATATACACGAGCAATACCATCTCCTACTTGCAACACAGTGCCCACTTCTTCCAAGGAAGCTCCTACATTAAAATTGCTCAATTGCTGGCGAAGTATCGCCGAAATCTCGTCTGGTTTTATTTCTACCATAATAAAAAAAGTTGAAGTGAATGCTGAGGGATTAACACTAATTTAAATGTGGTTTCAATCCCTAAGCGATATTTTTTTAATTCGGGTGCAAAGGTAAGGTCACCTGCATGAATGACAAAAAAAAAGACCTGATAAATTATTAATTCAGGTACTCAATTTTTTCTATTTCATATTTAAATTATATTTATTTGTGAGAGAAAAAGTAATTTGTTGATAAAGTATGATCATTACAAAATTATAATAATATCATAGAGAGCACGAACATATTCATAAGAATGATAAAATCTTGTTCAACAATAAAATTACTTGTAAAAAAAAAGCGTTAATTTTCGCACTTATTTTTAAAAAATATCCTCTAATGACCATCCAAAAAATCAGTGTAAAAACTTTAACTGCATTTATTTTATTATTGTTTGGGTTTAGTTCTGCAAACGCTCAATCTGAAGAAAAAATCTTTGCAAAATCATTAATTGAAAAAAATAAATCATCGCTTGGTTTCTCGGAAGATGACTTAAAAAACTATTGCATAACAGACGCATATAAGGATAATATTTCCGGAGTAAGATTTGTCTATGTCCAACAAACTTATCTTGAACTACCTGTATACAATCAACTGCTGGTACTTGCATTTAAAAATGATGCGCTGGTATCCAAATCTGGAGCCAGATTGAAGAACTTGGAAAAATTGACTAGAGGTATAAAAGGTTCGCCTGCAATTTTAGCGGAAACAGCCGTAATTACAGCTGTTAAGGACAGAAAAATTGATTTCAAAAGAAATCCGCTTGTGATAAGCAGTGAAAAAAATGGACATTTTCTTGTTTTTGACAACATGGAAATTTCAAAGGAGAACATTACAGCTGAATTGATGTGGGTTCCTGTAGATGATGGAAAAAAAGTTGTACTTGCCTGGCAGATATATATTATTCCCGTTAACAGCTCTGATTACTGGATGGTCAGAGTAAACGCTTTGGATAACAATGTAATCGGGGTAAATAATTTTACCGTTTCATGTAATTGGGATGATCCTCACAAAAAAAATACTGTTCCATTAAAGAATAGTTTTGAGAAAAAAAAAGAATCAAACAGTAGCAACGATGAATGGATGGATGTGAAAAAAATAAATGAAATTTCCGGAAGTCCAAGTTTAATCAATACTGCCATATATCGCGTAGTTCCTTTTCCTGCTGAAAGCCCCAATCATCCAGGAGGCTCCCCCGCACTTGTCACCAACCCCTGGAGCGCAGCTCCCGGAAATGCAACTTCTTTAAAATGGCACAATAATGGCGCAGCAGATTTCTCATCAACAAGAGGAAACAATGTATGGGCTCAGGAAGACAGAAACGGAGACAATGGTACGGGGGTTTCTGCTAACTCCACTACAATCGGTGACCCTATTACTTTTGATTATACTCCAAGCTTTACTGTAACTCCAACACAAACAGCCCCTGTAAAAAATCAACAGTTCAACATCACCAACCTTTTTTATTGGAACAACATCATTCATGACTTGAGTTATTTATATGGGTTCGATGAACCCTCCGGAAATTTTCAGGCCAGTAACCAAGGTCGGGGCGGTCTAGGAAATGATTATGTTTTTGCTGACGCCCAGGATGGCTCAGGTACTAACAATGCCAACTTTTCAACTCCACCTGATGGAAGCAATGGACGTATGCAAATGTTTTTGTGGAATGGAAATCCCCAAAAAGACGGAGATGTGGACAATGGTGTTATTTCTCATGAATTTGCTCACGGTATCAGCAACAGACTTACCGGTGGACCTTCACAAGCGGGTTGTCTTGCCAACGCAGAAAATATGGGCGAGGGTTGGAGCGACTATTATGGTCTAATGTACACTCAGGACTGGAGAACGGCAAATTTGAACACAGGCTACAATTCTCCAAGAGGTATTGCTACATACGTTGTAGGTCAAAGCTCTAATGGACTTGGTATAAGATCAAAAAAGTATTGTACCAATTTTTCAATAAATAATAAAGTATACGCATCCTCCATTGATGCACAACAACACAACCGAGGTGAAATCTGGTGTGCAACTTTATGGGATATGACCTGGAATATCATTAATCAAGTTGGTTACATCACAAAAAATTTATACAATTC
>CAZCOL010000013.1:0-33754 GCA_964500545.1 uncultured Ferruginibacter sp.
AAAGAGAATTGGTTTGGGTGAAAAGAATTCCTGAATTGTGGGAGAAAGTGATGGGAAAATAATGCAGTTGGATTGAATGTTCCATTGTTTTAACCCCAGTCAATTGAATTAATTTTCTCTTTTTCTACTTCTCTTCCGTTTCCTCCGGAACATAATCATAGGGCAATGCATCCGCCATCTTGGTCCATTCCCAGTAATCATTGAAAGTCAAAGTAGACTGGTCAAAATAAAAACCATTTTGTTCAATTGATATTGTTGCGTTCGCAGGAAATACCATGGAAGAAAATTGAAACTGATTAGGTGCAGTTGCATTATCATTCAGATATTCCTGAGCCGGTTTTTCTTCTTTATAAATAACACCAAGATTAATCTCATTGGGTTGAATAGCAGCAATCTGATTGGTGTCATTGAATTGATAATTCAATTGTTTGTAGTAATCTTCTATTTTAATCGCTTCATCCCGATTGTTTTTCTTTACCAAGAATTGTATTTCAAATCCATTTTCCACCAATTGCTGATCGTACAAACTTCTCATAAAATGCAATATGGAACCATAATAAGCATTCAATCTGGCGTTTACCCATGCTGTTTGCTGACTGTCTGAATCGGCTTTCATTTCTTCATACAAGGGATACCCTGTATAAATGCCAATTGCTGTATTGTACTCATGAATAAATGAATCCAGCTCATATCTTATGCTGTAACCAAGGGCTTGGTTATTAATTTTCAATGCTTCAGAAGCAAGTACTTTCAACCTGTTTTTCTTTTTAGAAAAATAAAATTTCAATACTTCAGGATTTTGAATGGTGCATTTTAGACTGTTGGGTGTTTTCCCAATAAACTCCTCTAAAAAAAAGGTTCCGTATTTTTCCCATCCGTTTTTAACTTCTCCCGTTGATACAATGGAAACATCCTGCATCATTTTATCTTTTGCAGTTAATTCGTAATTGAGCTCTATCGTTCTGTTTTCATACTGACTAATTCCAATATTGGACACTCTTTGAATTTCTGTGTTGAATCCTGTAAAGCTGACTGCTACCGAATAGCCGCCGTTTGGTAATTGAAATTCAAAATTCCCATTGGCATCTGTTATGGTACCCAATGTTGTGTTTTCTGCAAAAACAGATGCGCCCTGCATGGGCGATTTATCCATACTGTTGATCACCTTTCCGGTAATGGTATAATATTTTGATTGAGAAAAAACAACAATTGAAAGGATGGAAAGGATAATGGTAAATACAATTCGATTCATGATGTGTGTTTTAAATTAGTTGTTTTCTTTCTGAATATACTTTGTGTTAAATTATTTCTGCTGTAAAATTTTACATGTTTTTTCAATTGTTTCTTCTATTGGCATATAACGGAAATCAGGAAATTGCTTTAGAAATTTGGTGTTATCAAAACTGACTTTCGCTAAGGATGCGTTTGCGGTGTCTTTTGTTATCAAGGGTTCTGATCCTGTAAAAAAACATCTTATGGTTTCCATCCTCCATGCTAAAGTAGAGATAAAACTATTTACTTTTTTAGAAGGTCTTTCTTTTTTAAAGCCGTCTGCAATCATATACAATACCTCTTTGAATGATTTATTTTCTGCGCTGATGATAAATCTTTCAGCTTGAATATCAGATTCCATCAATAACAACATTGCTTTACAAACATCTTTCACATCTACAAAACCTGTTGAGCCTTCTGTAAACCATTTTAATCCCTGATATACTTTTTTGAAAATCGCTGTCGACCCGCTGTTCCAATTGCCTGCGCCAAGAATGATGGTTGGATTTACAATAACTGCATTCAATCCTTCTGCTATTCCACGCCACACTTCCAATTCTCCCAAATATTTGGAATGGCCATACATACTGCCACCTGACTCCTTAGTCCATTGCATTTCTTCATGAATGGGCTCTGTGGTTTTCATTCTGTCTAATGCAGCTACCGAACTTACAAAGAGCAATTTTTTTACTCCTGTATTCAAAGCTGCATTTACAACATTTGCAGTAGCTTCCACATTTATTTTATACAGCCTGATTTTATGTTTCGATGAAAAATTTACCAGTCCGGCGCAATGATATACATGGCTGATATCTTGCATGATCTCTTCTACAAACATTACATCCAATAAATCGCCTTTTACTTTTTCGAGTTGGGGATGTTCTATATCGTTTAATAAAGTTTGATGATAAACTGCCCTTACATGGTTTCCGGCGAAAAGCAATTGCAAAACCAACTCCTTGCCTAAAAGGCCTGCAGCACCTGTAACGAGAATCTTTTTTTGAGTGTTCATGGAGCTTTGTGTAAGTTGATTTTGATGCGAGTTGATTGTAAGATTAAAAAAATAATTCAGCTTATGCATCAATATTCATAAAATCCTTTTCCGCTTTTTCTACCCAATTCACTTTCTTTAACTTTTTTAATTTGTAAATCGGATGGTTGAAACCTTGTTTCATGATTGAAGGCATCATATAAGGATTGAGTAACAGCCAGATTGATATCGTTTCCAATCAGATCCATCAATTTAAAGGGTCCCATTTTAAAACCAGATGCTTCCATTACCGAATCAACTGTTTCAATAGTTGCGATTCCATTTTCAACCAGTTTCATGGCTTCCAGATAATAATGTCTTGCTACACGATTAACGATAAATCCTGGCGCATCTATACATACAACAGGTGTCTTTTGCATTTTTTTACACACTGCTACTATTGTATCAATTACATTGTCATCGGTTTTATTTGCTTTCACCACTTCCACCAACTTCATAATCTGAGCAGGATTGAAAAAATGCATTCCGGCGACTCTTTCCGGATTGGGAATATTTTTCTGCAGTTCATTAATAGATAAAGAAGAAGTATTGCTGGCAAAGATTGTTTCAGCAGTATTAATCATTGCGAGCTGATTGAAAAGCTCCGATTTAATGGTCATTTTTTCAACAATCGCCTCAATGATCAAAGATGCCCTACAGTCCTGTATATCCGAAGTAAACTTGATTCTATTAGAGATGGATTGTTTTTCTTCTATGGAGATTTTATTTTTTTCAAGAAGAGAGGTAAGATTTTTTTCAATGCTGTTAATTGCTTTTTCCAAAACCTGACTGTTCAAATCGAAAAGTATAACATCAAAGCCATTTTGAGCAGCGCATAAAGCGATGCCACTTCCCATGGTTCCGGCACCCGCAACGCATATATTGTTTACCATGGTGCAAAAATAGAAACTGCTTTGTGATTTTCACTTTTTATTTGTTAAAAAGCGTTTTCACAAAGCAGTTTAGCTTATGGAAAGAAAAGATTTTATTGTTTTTTGAGCGTCACTTTAGCTATTGCTATTTTTGATTTTCCCAACATTCGATCTTCTTTTCCAATCATGTAAAGTGTTTTTCCTATACCGGAAGATAATCTCGGCATGGCAGTAGGTACATCATCATTGCTGAAAATTATATTGCGCGTATACTTTCCTGTTGTTAAATCTAAATCAACCGAAAAGCACTCGGACTTTCTGAAATAGGTCATTTTTTTTACTTTCTGTCCCAGCTCTAGTGTATTCAGGTTCTTTTTATGGTCATTAAAAATGATAGATGCTTGATTTTCGCCGGCCAACACTCCGAAACCTGCATAAAAAGGCATATTGTTCTCGCTGGAATTGAAAAAACTACTTCCAACACTAAAACCAATTCCTGAACCACTGGAACTGGAAGACTGAATGACTTCTCTTTGTTCTTTAGGTAAAATATGAAGCCATGCAATATTTCCATTTGCATCAACTTTAGACATCATCAAATCGCCGCATTCATATACTTGATAAGTAACGGTCCTTGTAGTGGACATTGTGCCGAATCCACCAACGCTGGATGATCCAGTTGAAGTAACTTGAGTATATTGATAGTGATGGTACTTTTCAGCCAAAATAACAACACCCCCATCTGCTACAGAAAAAACATTTCTGAACCTCATGTATCTGGAAAATCCATCTTCATCTTCCTGAATTTTTTCTAGTTTTTTTCGCTCTCTTCTCTCTTTTCTGCTATCATCATCGCCGTCATCATCATCTTCATCTGATTCTAATTTAGTAATAAGGCTGGTATTTATTTCTTTTGATGATGTCCCGATAACAGCCCCTGTTGTTGCATTTACTCTTTGTACCAACATACCATTTATTTCTTTTCCTCTTTTTGTATCGCTATAGAATGCTGAAATCACTATTTCTTTTTGTGGTATTTGTATCACCTTTGTACTAACCAGCCATTTGCCGTTAATTTCTGTGTTTATTTGTTTAACTAAGTTTCCATCATTTGAATAAATCCTAATACTGTAATTCGAAAAATCAAGATATTTTGCTTTTTTCTTTTTACCCTCCTGATATTCATATATACGGCCAACAATAACGACATTTCCATTGCTTGTATATAATACATCCTCTAATTGAAACGTTTTGGGATCAAATTCGTTACTGATTGAAATTACTTTCCCAATTTGTTTCATTTTTTCATCAAACTGCCTTACTTCATAATTATTTTTTTCTTTTCCTTCTATAGTACTCACAATAACCATTTTAGAACTGTCAGCACTGTAAGTAAGGTTAAAATTGATGTCGTCATTTTTGGATTCTTTTTCCCAAGAAGTTATTTCTACCCATTCTCCTAATTGCGATCCGTTGTTTTTATCAATTTGTGTTGAAAATAAGGTGAGTTTTTTTTCTTTCTTATTGTAATCAGAAGCAATTAAAAAAATCTTACCATTCATAAAAAAGAACTTTTCATACTCTTTACCTTTTAATTCCTTGTTGAAATCCTGATGAAACACTTCATTCAGATTTTTATCCAGTTTTATCAAAGTGGCTGATTCGCGCATAGAAGCTGCAACAACAAAGTAAGATTTTAAAGCCATGTGTGATTCTTTTACATACACACCTGAATTGTCTGCGTATACTACTTCGAGATCAGTACTTCCTTTTTTCATCTTAAATTCTTCCCCCCATGTTACGTTTGCATTTTGAGCGTTTGCTATCATTAAAGAAAACAAGAAGCAGAGAACGAATGAGATTTTTTTCATTTTTTTATGTTTTGTTTATAGTGTGTCGCAATATACATATTTTTGCAAATCATGCATGTTTATTAATCAAGAAACAAAAATTAGTTATCTAACAATTACATGCGTTCATTCAATCAAATTTTAGCAAAAAAGTTATGAGAAATCTTATTAAAAGTTACTTACTTTTATTTTTGATATTTCCCCAAAGCCTATTATCACAACAATCAAACACTACAGATTCCACGATCAGAATAGTTTTTAGTTCTAGAGAAAAAAAAGAATCATCTTTTAAAAAGAAAAAGAAAAAATCAGATGAAGAAAATATCATCAAAATAGCTCCTTTGGGTTTGATATCAGGCGTAATTCCTGTGTTTTATGAAAAAGTAATCAATGAGTTCTTCACTATTCAGGGTGGGATCGGCATTACTTCTAAAAATTACATAAGATCAGCTTTTCAGGAAGCAGGTGAATCAGGCATCCAAATAAAATATCCCTGGGGAAATGATTATCAATATACTGATCAGGCCGATGCGCCTCTAACTTTTGTAAACAGGGTTGCAAAGCCCGGAATCGCTTTTTCAATTGAACCCAGACTGTATTTTGACAGTGAAACTCCTGATGGAAGTTATTTTGGCGTTTCTTATAATTACTATCGCTACAACTTCAATATCCCGGGGATTGCTTACAACTCATCAGCAAGTTCTTATGAGCACAAAGGGGCAATGAAAAAAGAGCATGAAAATATTGGTGATTTGATGGCTGTTTTCGGATATCATGACATTTACGACAGATTAACTACCGACTATTCAATTGGAATTGGTATTAGAAACGTTTCGGGTATTAAATATTATTACGGTATTAACTCAATAGACCCGCCTATGGAAGGGTTTGCACCTTATAAGCAAAGCATATTAAACGTCAATATCGGATTAAAAATCGGTTACCATTTTTAGTGAATCAAGTGTTCAAATTTATTGCTATAACGCAGCAGTAAATTGTCTTAAAAATCTAACATCGTTTTCACTGAATAACCTTAGGTCCTTAACCTGATAGGTAAGCATGGTGATTCTTTCTATGCCCATTCCAAAGGCAAATCCTGTATATTTATTGCTGTCAATACCACAATTTTCCAGCACTTTAGGGTGTACCATGCCACAACCTAAAATCTCTACCCAACCTGTTTTTTTGCAAACGCTGCAACCATCTCCTCCACAAATCAAACAACTGATGTCCATTTCAGCGCTTGGTTCTGTAAATGGAAAATAGGATGGCCTGAAACGAACTTTTACATCGGCTCCAAACATTTCTTTCACAAAATAGTAAAGTGTTTGTTTCAAATCGGCGAATGAAACATTTTCTGCTATATATAATCCTTCCACCTGATTGAAAAAACAATGCGCTCTTGCACTGATGGTTTCATTTCTATAAACACGGCCAGGACAAATTATTCTTAAAGGAAGCTCACCCTTTTCCATTTCTCTAATTTGTACACTGCTGGTATGCGTGCGCAAAAGCCAATCGGGATTTTTACCGATATAGAATGTATCTTGCATGTCGCGCGCAGGGTGATTCTCAGGAAGATTCAATGCAGTGAAATTATGCCAGTCGTCTTCTATTTCCGGGCCTTCTGCAACAGAAAATCCCAGTCTTTGAAAAATAGATACAATTTTATTATGAACAATGCTGATTGGATGTCGAGTACCTGTTGTCAAGGGTTGTCCCGGCAATGTAACATCCGGTTTATCGGTTGATTCGGATCCCGCATTTTCAAAATTCAATGCAAGTTCCTGATAATGAGTTTCCACCATTTGCTTAAACTCATTGAGCATCATACCCGCTTCTTTCTTTTTATCTGCAGGCACATTTTTCATTTCACCCATAATGGATTTCAATACCCCCTTTACCCCTAAGTATTTGATTCTAAAAGCTTCCAACTCGTCTTTTGAGCTGATTGCTTCGTCCTTAATCTCTTTTTTATATTGCTCTATCTGAGCCATTAATTGATCCATGTTGCAAAGTTAGGATGCAAATAGTTAAAATTATCAGCCGGATATCAACTCTGTGTAAAATTCAATAACTTTATTAAAAATTAAAAAACTATGTCACTATTCAAATCGGGTAACCCAACCCTTTCAGAAAAGAAATTCAGAGATACGGTTATTCCTTACAACATGACCAATGAAAATGCGATGACCATTAAAGGGACGCTTAACAAATTTGGTTTTATGTTGCTGATGCTCATGGGAAGTGCTTTTTACTCATGGAAAGAATTTGCTGCTTCAGAAGGCACCAGCTCGAGTTTAATGCCCATGATTTTAGGAGGTGCTATTGGGGGTTTTGTAATCGCATTGGTAATCACCTTTAAAAGAGAATGGTCTTCCTACCTGGCGCCTTTGTATGCAATTTTGGAAGGTTTATTTATTGGCGCTATTTCTGCGATGTATGAAGCTACCTATCCCGGACTTGTTGCCAATGCAGTAGGACTGACTTTCGGAGTGGGTATAGCCATGTACTTTTTATATAGCTTTCGCATTATCAATGCTACGCAAAAATTCAAATCAGTAGTCATTACCGCTACCGTTGGTATTGGTATTTTCTATTTGATAGTAATGATTTTACAGGCATTCAATGTTTCTCAAATGAGTTTCTTATTAAGCGAGGGTGGTACATTTGGTATCATATTCTCTCTTTTTGTTGTTACCATAGCTGCACTTAACCTGATACTTGATTTTGATATGATTGAACAAGGTGCAAATATTGGAGCACCCAAATATATGGAATGGTATGGTGCTTTTGGATTGATGGTTACTTTTGTATGGCTTTATCTGGAAATGTTGCGTTTACTATCTAAAATAAGCAGCAGGGATTAACAATCATAAATAAACATTATTTTAAGCCGAGATGTAGATCATTTCGGCTTTTTTATGCATTGTTTTTTGTTACTTTGAGCCCTAAATTTTACTTATGAAAAAAACAAACCTGTTTCTTGCCTCTTTCGTGCTGATATGGAGCAACTCTTTTAGTCAATCAAAATTGATTGAAAAAGTTGAAAAAAAGGGAAGTGAAATCATCATTCCTTACGAAAAATATTTGCTTCCAAATGGCCTGACGGTCATTCTTCATGAAGACCATAGCGATCCTATTGTTCATGTGGATGTTACCTACCATGTTGGAAGTGCAAGAGAAGAAATCGGCAAGAGTGGTTTCGCGCATTTCTTTGAACACATGCAGTTTCAGGGGAGTGATCATGTTGCAGACGAACAGCATTTTAAAATCATTACAGCTGCCGGAGGTACTTTAAATGGAAGCACCAACCTTGACAGAACCAATTATTTTGAAACCGTTCCAAGCAATCAATTGGAAAAAATTCTTTGGCTGGAAGCAGACAGAATGGGCTTTTTTCTGGATGCCGTTACTCAACAAAAATTTGAAGTGCAAAGAAGTACGGTAAAAAATGAACGTGGTCAAAATTATGACAACAGGCCTTATGGACTTGTGGGCGAATTCACCAGCAAGAACCTTTACCCATATGGTCATCCCTACAGCTGGCTAACCATAGGATATGTGGAAGATCTCAATAGAGTGAATGTACAAGATTTGAAAAATTTCTTCTTACGCTGGTATGGACCTAACAACGCTACATTGACCATTGGTGGTGATTTTAAATCTAAAGATGCGGTTAAGCTGGTAGAGAAATATTTCGGAAGCATTCAAAAATGTCCGGAGGTAAATAGAACGATTTTGCCGGATGTAAAATTAAGCAACGACAGATATGTTTCTTATACCGATAATTATGCAAGAGTACCTATGTTGGTTAAAACATATCCTACAGTTCCGAATTATCACAAGGACATGGCCGCCCTTTCTTGTTTGGCTCAGGTTTTAGGGCAAGGAAAAACTTCCATTTTGTATCAGCAACTGGTAAAAACGCAAAAAGCATTACAAGCCAGCGCGAGCAGCAGATTGTCAGAACTATCAGGAGACTTTTCCATTCAGTTGGTTCCTTTGCCGGGAAAATCTTTGGCTCAAATGGACAGCATGTTTAAAGAGTCGCTCTCTATTTTTGAGCAAAGAGGTGTGACTGATGAAGATATTGAAAAATTCAAGGGGGGAATTGAATCCCAATACATCAACGGACTGCAAAGCGTTTCAGGAAAAGTATCGCAGCTTGCAGCTTTTCAAACTTTTACCGGCAATGCAAACAAAATCGGCGAAATGCTGAAAATGTATCAATCAGTCACAAAAGAGGACGTGATCAGGGTTTACAATTCTTATATCAAAAACAAAGGTTGTGTCACAGTAAGCGTATTGACAAAATCAGACAAAAACGGACCGGCGATGGCTGACAACTATAAAATAGACAGCAGTCATTACACCAGCCCAAATTATGGATATAACGGTCTTGCATATACGAAAGGTAAAGATAATTTCGACAGAAGCATAATGCCTTCTTCAGGCCCTAATCCTGTTGTAAAGATTCCTTCTTATTGGAAAAAGAAACTTGCAAATGGTGCTAACGTCATCGGTGCTTCTTATGACGAACTTCCTCTGGTAAACATTTCAATCACTATTCCCGGCGGACATTTGATACAAGCCAATGATACTTCTAAAATTGGATTGGCAAGTTTAACTGCGGATATGCTGAATGAAGACACAAAAAAACACACTGCCGAACAAATGAGCACTTTGCTGCAAAAACTTGGAAGCAGCATCAGCGTTGGCAACACCATTGACGGAATGAGGTTCAGTTGTCAAACGCTAAAGAAAAACATAGACCAAACGCTGAGCTTGCTGGAAGAAAGGATGTTACAACCCGTTTTCACAGAAGATGCATTCACACGCATTCAAAAGCAAACACTTGAAAGTTTTAAACAAGCTAAATCACAACCGTCTACCATTGCAAGTAGTGTAATAGACAAAATCAATTATGGATCGTCAAATATTTTAGGATTAGATGATAATGGTAACGAATACACTGTAAAAAATATAAAACTTTCAGATATTCAGGATTATTACAATCAATACATGACCACTAACAATGCAAAAATTGTAATTGTTGGAGATGTAGCCGAAGCAGATATTTTACCAAAACTCTCCTTTATTGATAAATTGGGAAACAAGAAAATAGATTTACCAAAAGTACCAGCTGCACCAGCCGTTGAAAAAACAACCATCTATATTGTTGATGTTCCAAGAGCGGCACAAACTGAATTCAGGATTGGAAAAGTGATTGATTTGCCTTACGATTTAACAGGCGAGTATTATAAAGCTGATCTGATGAATTATATCCTAGGAGGAAATTTCAACAGCAGACTGAATTTGAATTTGAGAGAAGACAAGGGTTGGACTTACGGCGCAAGGTCAGGATTCAGTGGAAATAAATACACTGTTGAATACCTGTTTAGCTCAGGTATAAAAGCAAATGCTACAGACAGCGCGCTTACTGAGATTTTAAAAGAAATCAACAACTATGCATCAAATGGTATCACAGACGAGGAAATTGGATTTATGAAGAGTGCGGTTGGTCAAAGAGATGCATTGCAATACGAAACACCCGGTCAAAAATCCGGCTTTGTGGCCAGGTTGCTTGAATACAATTTAGAGGGAAATTATATTGATGCTCAAAGCAACATCTTAAAAAATATCAGCAAATCGGATATTGCAGCATTGGCAAGAAAATGGTTACAAACAGATAAAATGAATATTTTACTGGTAGGAGATAAAGAAAAGATATTACCTGGCTTGCAAAAATTCGGTTACGAAATTGTTGAGCTTGATTCAGATGGCAACAGAAAATAACAATACTAATTTCTTGTTGACATAATTTCATTATAAACACCATCCCACAAGGATATTCTGCTTTGGAGTGATGCTATTGTAAATTCAGTAGCTTCACTCCATTTTTTTTCATCATTACCACACAAGCGCTCTGTCATTTCCAGCGCAAGATGACTGTGATGATCTCCATCTACTTCTATATGCCTTTCCAGATAATATTTGAATACTGAGATAGAATCAGGGAAATTCAGGTGGATGTCCTGTATGATAGAATGAAACATTCCCGGTATTAAATCCTCTCTTCCAAATGTAAATACTGCAGCTTGTATGTGTGCATGGTTTGTATTGATTACGTTAAATGTCTGCTGAACAAACTTGCTCACTTCAGCTGGTACATTTGCAATGTTAAAAGCAAGATTCAGGTCTTTATTTTCTTGTAATGACTTAGTAAAGGATTCTATTGTTCTTTCATCTGCACCGGATTGCTTCATGGCTGCAATATAAAGTTCAAAATGACTCATTCTTTTCCCATCCATATCAACATCAGACTCTTCACCAACTACAATCTCATTGATTAAAAAACGGGTGTCAGCCGAACCTGTTGGAAACCACGGAACACTGGTGCAGGTAAGATTGTTTTGCAAAGACTTTAGTAATGACATGAAATCCCACACAGCAAATACATGATATTTCATAAATATCTTAAGGTCATCGATGGTTTTTATTTGCGAGTAAACTTTATGATGAATAATCTCATCTCGATATGGAGCAATGCGTTCTTTCAGTTGATTGATGTAATTCTTCATGATTAACAATTAATAAAATTTAGGAACCAAAAATACCATCGCTTACTTTCTTTTAAAAAAAATGTTCAATGTAATACAATGAAATAAATCAAAAGGCTAATCAAATAAAATAACAATCGATAAATCAAGAAAGGTATCAATGACAGCTTTCAATTAATTTATAACTTGTAGGAAGAAATGTTTAATATTTCCTAGTGGTTAAAAAATCATACATAACGACAAACATCAATAATTGAACCGGCACAATGAAAGAAAATAAAAGAGCTGACTTTATAAGCAAGCTCAACCCAAATAAAACAATTCCAATCATCAAACTGATAGCATTTGAAATATTGGCCTGTTTGATATTGTTGGTTCGATAGTATTCAAAATTAATGAGTGTAACGGGAACAATTAGCATAGTTGCCAAAACAAAAGGAATCAGCATCAGCAGATGAACTTTGTCCGGACTTTTCAATAAAATCACTGTAGCGACAACCTGAATAACCATGGCAAGTGTAATGACCAAAGCGTAGATTTTATTTTTAATCAGTTGATGGATTGGATTTTTTTCTGGTCTGATTCCTGAAATCATCGGTGACAATGAAGTAGTAATACCTGAAAACAATTCGATGAATTTGGTGTAAAATAAATAGTCTGATGGTAAAAAAGACATCAAGCTTGAAAATCTGACAAGATTGGAGGCAATGATTACCTGATCTGCCTTAAACAACAAATAGTTGGTGGTTTGTTGTATCGGCACCATTGAATCTGTAAACAAAATATCGGTTCTTTTCTTTTTGGAATGATAGAATTTTCTTCTGACAAAAAGAACTATCATTAATTTAATCAGAGATACTGTTAAGAAAATAATTAGAATATCAAAAACAGTTAAATGGTAATAAAATGAGCAAAAAATAAAAATCAAAAAGATCAATGGATATCCAAGAAGACTGATAAATAATGCTTTAAAATATTCTTTTGAAATATTCAATTCAATGATTGTAATAATTACGAAAACCTCGATAGGAATACACAAAAGCAATACCAAGGCTGAAATCCATCCATACGAGAATAATGGAATCAGACTAAAAAACAGTGTGAATGGGAAAACCCTTTTTACAAAAAAATTACTTAAAGATGTGTTCTCTCCAGATTGAAGTTTTGATAAAATCATTTGATCTGCGGCATATTTAGCGACGGTAATACCAAAAGCGAGCAATTGTGCAATATTGAGTAATAAAATATTGCTGTCTGTTTGACTCGGAAAAATTCGATTGCTGGAAATTGCCAGCGAAAAGAGGGCATATAAAAAACCGGGAATCAATAGAATTGAAGAGTGAAAGAAATTATTTTCGATATTTTTAATCTTAAAAGTGATCATTATGCTTTAACTGAAATCAGCTGATTGAAAATATTATTTTAGGGTTTAACCATTTTTAGTTTTCTGTCAATGGATTTATTTTTAAAAACAACCAACAAAAAAGCAAAGAAAAATGGAAGCAATGGGATTTTATACCTGATCAATGTTCCGAAATTAAATGATATCCCGCCAATAATGGCTGACAATATAATGGTAAAAATAAATGAGAATAAAAGTGACGGATTGGATACAATGAAAGTCATTGTCTTTTTAATACTTTTTTTAAAAATCAAATAACCAATCATCAAAAGTGAAAATAATCCTTCCAAAGCTGAAAACCAAAGTTGGGGTTTAGAAGACTCCCAAATAAATGGTCTGAATAAAGTTACATTGATAGAACTTAGAACATACTTAATCATGCTGACTGCATTTAAGTCAGGCTGACCAATATCATAACTGGATCCTCCTTGTTCAAGCTGAGCCTTGGTAATATTGATTAAATTTTGTGTAACATCCTCGAAGACAGATTTAAGAATTATGTTTCCTAGAAAATAAAATATACTTAAGAAAACCAAAACAGTAAAGCTCCAAAATGAAATTGCAACTACAATATTTTGATCTTTATAAATTTTATTTGCATAGTAAAAAACAAATGCCAGAATGACTGAAAGAAAAAAACAATAAAAAAGATAGAGTTTTATTTTAAACAATAAAAACAGGGAAATAAAACTCAAAAAATAAAAAAATAAATTTCTTTTTCCGAAATTAAATCGATTGAACAAAAGAAAAAACAAGAGACCGATAGCCCCCATACAAACCGGCTCCTTCATCAACCCTGTTGTCCAAAAAAACAAAGAAGGATAAGCTATGATAAAAACGTATAACGGAACTGACGTATCGGGAAATTTTTTAGATAGTGTGTGATAAATAAGCCAAGTGCCCATATAACCCCATAAAGACAGAAAAAAAGAAATGGCTAAATAAGAATCAAAAGTGAAATAGGATATTATCGACGCAATATGAATAAGTGCTTTATTATCATTGTACACCCAATTGAATGCCTCTGTATTGGAAAAAAAACACTTTGTTTTAAACGGCAAGTCTGAAAAGTCTGTGTAGAAAATTTTGACTGACTCGCTGAAGTCCAAATTGGACAAAGCATTTGATATGGCTTTTGCGGCAGAAAAATAAATCGTACTGTCGGATTTAACTATATATAAATTAAAATAGGCAGATGCCATCACCCCAATCACTCTCAGTAAAAATCCGATTAAAAACAAATTGAAGAGTTGTTTGTTTTTAATCCATTTAACTGAGACCCATTTTAATAAAAAGAGTGCGAAGAAGAAACAAATGACAGATCCATAAATATCATTCTCAGTGAGAAGTAGATTGCTGTTCATGTTTCCTGGGCTTTATTGAGAACGCTTTTTTTTGAATTGAGCGAATAATAATATGGATAAACCTCCGGCAAAAGAGAATAAGAGAAAAGCAAGTGACATATACTTCAATTTTGAAGACTTTATTTCATCCATTGGATAATCAGCATTGTCAATAATCTGCAGAAGGGGCACGTTTTGTAAGTACTGAAATCTTGCAAGCTCAAGATTTTTACAAAGCTCCCCGTAAGCAACGCCATAGGCCTGGATATTGATTTGTTGCTTTTGTATTGGCACCTGAGATTTTGCGAAAGCCGGATTGATATTTGCATCCTGTGATGCGGCTCTTGAAACTATTGAAGATCCAAGATTATTTTTAACTGCGGCTACCCTTTCTTCCAGCACGTTCAATGTCTCCATGCTTTTTTTGGTTTTTAACTCTGTATAAAACTGAGTGGTAACTGAAAGAATCCTGTCTGTAAATATTTTTGTGAATCGTTCGTTTTCCGACCTGAATTTGATTTGATAAATATTCAATTTTTTATCCGGTCTGGATGCATCTAAATCGTATTTAACAATGTATTCATAAGCTTTGTATAAAACACTGTCTTGAGTATAAGTCAATTGATTTTTTTTACTGCCTGCCGGAAACTGAATGGCTAAGAGTAATTCTCTTTGCTTAGCTGACTTAATGTGTTTCAGCTTCATGTTCTTCCATTCGCTCATCAATGATATCTGTTTGTTGTTGACAGTATCTGTTCCCAATAAAACAGCCTCGACAATTCTTCTGCTTTTAATGACTTCAAGAATATTGTCACCTGAAAACATATCATTACCGCCTCCACCTGCCAAACCAAATTGTGCAACCAGTCCCAACAATCCACCGGCTGCAGTTCCTGATCCGCCGGCTCCTTCGTCTAAAGAAAAAGTAAGGTGGCTTTCATAAACAATCGGTTTTTTTTGTGCATAAAAAACCCCGATTATCAATCCTATCATACCCATTAAAAAAACAATCCATCTTCTTTTATACAATATTTGATATGATCTTGAAAAGCCTGTCGACTCGCCTGTATTTTGTATGGAAGAATGATCGCTTATTATGCCGTTTTCTTTTACCATTTTAAGATGTTTAATTCAATAATTATTCAAATGCTTATAGTTTTTTGGCAGTAATAAAAACATTTGCCACAACACCCAAGGCAGAAACAATTACCGCCAATTCACTTGCCGTTATTTTAGTGCGGTTGTTTTTATTTTTTTGAGGTACAAAAACTTCAGACCTTGAGGTTACGGTCGGATACGATTTAAAGAATAAAAACGTTTTTATGGATTTGGCTTTCCCGTTAGGATAAATCACCAATACACCCGATCTCCTCGCCGACGGCATGAAATTACCGGCCTGTTTGATATAAAATTTCGCATTGCGCTTTTCCTTAAATGGAATGATTGTTGGGTAATACACATCACCGGATATTTTAACCAGATTGGTATTTTTTTCAATGGTGATGATATCTCCGTCTTCGAGAACGAGATTTTCGGGAGAGGATGGATCTTTCATGGCCTGAGCAATATTGGCACTGATTAACTCATAGCTTTTATAGATCTCATTTCGTAATTTTTTATTGGATATAAGACTGTCGTTATTTACATTAAGCAGTCGCTGAAACATGGCCTCCCTCTCTTTTACTGAAAGATTGGACTTAATGATTCTTCTTATGGTTGCAGAGCTGCTGTCTGCAGATGCTTTAAATCCTTCTGTTCGGTTAAGGATATCCGTAAGTTTGTCTCCGCTTTTTTGAAGTATGTATTTCCCGGGAATTTTAACATCGCCAAGAACCGTAACAGAGCGTTGGGGTACGTATCCCGATGAGCTTTTAACCACAATAAAATCATAGGGTTGTAAGGGTACATTGGTTGATAAACTTACCAGTCTTGTTTCCGCTTCAGGGTGGTCTTTTTCACTGATGTTGGCATTTTTTATCCTGCTGGAAATTTCAATTTTAGTGGAATCAGCATACTCAGTAATTCCTCCGGAAATCAGAATGACGTCTCTGAGTGTCATATCTTCACGCCATTTGATTGTCATTGGTTTTCTTACATGTCCTTCTACATTTACATACATGCTGTCTCTAAAGTCAAATAAAGAATGTATGGAGATAGAATCGTCTTTAAATAAATAAATGTCTGCCTGATTTTCAATTACAGAGTCAAGATCAACGTTCAACATAGTTGGAATCTTATTGCTTTGATATCTGTAAATAGAAGCACTTTTTGTATATGCATCTTCAATAAAACCTCCTGCCTTTTTTATCAGTGACAGCAAAGTAAGATTCTGAGATAATTCATAGTTGCCGGGCCTTACCACAGCACCCGTCAATGAAACCCTGTTTAAAAATTGCTCCCTGTTTTTACCTACAAAAAACTCATCCCCAGACTCAGATATAAAGGAATCAAACATATCCTTGGATAAATCAACAATCACCTTTCCTGTATCAGTTATTCTGTTAACAGATACAGATGATTTGTAGGCCTTCTCATTGAATCCTCCGCAATAATCAAGCAGTTTCTGAAAATTTTCATTTTCAAGCATTTCAAATTTTGCTTCTCTTTTTATATTGCCAGTAATTTTTACTTGTTTACCATAATAAGGAATTCTGATCACATCACCCTCTTGTAATAAAATATTGTCCTTTTGATTTCCGTATATCAAAAAAGAATATAAATCTGCTTTTATCTTTACTACATTACCCCGAATCACTTCAATGTTTCTGTAAGATCCCATCATTCCCGGACCTCCGCATACATAAAGGATATTGTATAATGTCGTTAATGAAGAAACCGTATAGGTTCCGGGCTTTTTTGCCTGTCCAATAACGGTTACGCGTATACTCTTTATTTTTCCCAGAGAAATCTGAACCTGTGTTTGTCCGGATCTGATCGCATTATAAATAGTAGAGGCAAGTTTGGCTTTCACTTTTTGGGTGGCTTGTTCAATAGATAAGCCATTTACATTTATTGGGCCTACATTAGGAATATATATTTCTCCCTCCGCATTTACCTCGACAGAATATTTTTTTTCACTCAGACCAAATACATTGATGATGAGCTGATCATCAGGTCCTACAATATAATTTGATGGGGTACTGATTCTGAGATTGGGTTCAAAGACCAAACTGTTTTTTTGAAAATACTCTGACCCAAATACCTCCAATTCTTTTTTATTTTCCTTCATTCTTAATTTGTACAATGAGGTGTCGTAATATCTCCGGTCATTTTTAAAGTTATCATCCGATAAATCTTCGTTTGCCTTTTTATCATTCTCAGATTCATACGCTTCATCGTATTCTTTATCTTGGTTTGAATCTACTTTTTGTTTTCTTATTTTTTCAATTCTGTTTTTCAATTTATTGACTTGATTGTCTGACAATCCTTTATCTTTCATTAAAATGAGTAGCTCCTCTTCTTCCATTTGCAAATCCTTTGCCTTAATCAGCAATGAACTTATCTGAGCATCACTGTATTTATCAATGTTGATTTCAGATAAGTCGTTGAGTTCCAATAAGGTTGATTGTGCTAAAGCACTTGTATTAAAAAGGAGAGCAAGAAAAATTGTTATAACAATCGGCTTTAATGCGTTCATTTGGATATACTTTTGGAAATAAAAAAAGTCAGTAATAACAAGGTGCTAAGGTACTATTTTTTGTTTGTTTTCAGGGCTTTGGGAGAATATTGCAGGTGTTTACCACTTCGTAATTTTGGATTTTCATTCAAAAACTTATCCCGCATCTGCAGCTTCTGAGATTATCTTTGCAATTATGCATTATGCTTCAGTAGAAAATATCAGTAAATCCTTCGGAATCAGAACTTTATTTAAAAACATCACGATCAATATAGAAGAAGGTGACAAAATCGCCCTGGTTGCCAGAAACGGATCGGGTAAAAGCACCCTGATGAAAATAATTGCCGGGCTTGAATCAGCAGACTCGGGAACTGTTTGGATTCACAAAGAAATCAAAACAGTGATGCTTCAGCAAGACAATGATTTTGACCCTGATAAAACCATTTGGGACAATGTACTTCGCTTAAACCATCCGGTCATTAAAGCCGTGAAAGATTATGAAACTTTTCTTGAAAAGGGATCAGATAATCATGATGAACTTGGAGTACTGATGTCACAACTAGATGATCTTAATGCATGGAATTTCGAAAGCGATTTAAAACAAATTCTGGGTAAACTGAATTTGCATATTCTAAATGAAAAAGTGGGCAATCTAAGCGGTGGGCAAAAAAAAAGAGTGGCACTTGCCCAAGCGCTTATCGAATCTGAGTTGCACGAAGGTAAATGCCTGTTGATCATGGATGAGCCAACCAATCACCTGGATGTTTCAATGATTGAATGGCTGGAGGAATATCTGGATGCCCGAAAAATAACGTTATTGCTGGTAACGCACGATCGCTATTTTTTAGATGCCGTTTGTAATGAAATTATTGAGATAGATGAAGAAAAGGTTTTTATCTATAAAGGCAACTACGACTACTTTTTAGAACAAAAAAGTCTCAGAATTGAAATACATCAAAGCGAATTACAAAAGGATAAAAATATTTTCAGAAAAGAACTGGAATGGATGCGAAAGCAACCAAAAGCCAGAACGACCAAAAGCAAAAGCCGTCAAGATGCTTTTGCAGAAGTAGAAGACAGGGTTAAGCAACAAAAAGAGGTAGCTGAAGTAAGTCTTCAGGTAAAAATGACCAGGCTAGGTGGAAAGATTCTTGAAATGAAAAAAGTAAATAAAAGTTATGGAGACCTGACCATCATGAAGGGGTTTGATTATACTTTTAAAAGAGGAGAGCGTATAGGCGTAGTTGGTAAAAATGGCGTTGGGAAGTCAACTTTTCTAAAGATAGCATTGCAATTAGAAGAGCCGGACAGCGGAAAAATCAATCACGGCGATACGGTTGTATTCGGGAATTTCAGTCAGGATGGACTTATTTACAAAGAAGATAAAAGAGCCATCGATTATGTAAAGTCATTGGCGGAATTTTTTCCTTTGGCAGATGGAAGTAAGATTTCGGCCAGTCAGTTTATGGAGAAATTCGGGTTTACCGGAGAACAACAATATACATTGCTCAGTAAATTAAGTGGGGGAGAGAAAAGAAGGCTTCATTTGATGAGTGTATTGTTTTTAAATCCCAATTTTTTAGTGTTGGATGAGCCTACCAATGATTTGGATCTGCAAACATTAAGGACATTGGAAGAATTTTTGTTGGAATATCCCGGTTGTATTTTAATTGTGAGTCATGACCGATATTTTATGGATCGCATGGTAGATCACTTGTTTGCATTTGAGGGAGAAGGGGTCATCAGGGACTTTCCGGGCAATTATTCTCAATACAGAGAAGCGCTTTCTAAAGGTCTTTTGCAACATAAGACTGAGCAAATCATGAAGCCAGTGGAAGAAGATGTCAAAAAAAACAACGCAACGACTTCCATTGAAAAAACAAACATTAAAAAATTGTCTTTCAAAGAAAAACATGAGCTGGAAACAATTGAAAAGGAAATGCCTCAATTACAAAAAGAAAAAGAAATACTGGAACAAAAAATGAATTCCAATCTGCCTTATGAGGAATTACAAGCTGCAGCCGACAGGATAAGTATGGTGATTCAGCTCTTGGACGAAAAAGAAATGCGCTGGCTTGAATTAAGCGAAAGGATAAATTGATTCTATTACTTTATCTATTTATTAATAATCATTTACATCAATTGAATTTTTCAATTTTTATTAAATGCTGATTTTTCCCTATAGTTATCTCAGCAAAATATATTCCGGATTTCCAGTCTTTCCCTATGAATAATTCATGATTGGTGTTTGTCTGAAATGACTGAATGTTTTTGCCCAATTCATCTAAAATGTTAACCATTGCTTTTTGCAAAGTGGATGAAGAAATATAAAGCCTGAAATTATTCCTGGAAGGATTGGGTGTCAATGAAATTTTAAATTCCTGATGTAATTTGTTACCAGTATCCTCGAAACTTTCTCTTTCAACAAAGCAGGGATATTGCAGAAATTTTATTGATTCTCTGATGTGGTAGGATTGAACCCTGCTAACATGTCGATTGAAGATTACATCATCTGTTGAATCGAAAAATCTTTGAGAAACTGATGCCTTCTGCCAATATCCATATGACTTTGAGAAAATAAGTGAACAGGCAATAAAAGCAACAGAAAATACAGAAAATGAACTGTTTCTTATAAAAATTAAAAACCAATTCGCAATCTGTATTTTTATTTTCATCTTTTTTAGAATTTAATGTAAAGAAATATAGATTCAAATACTTAACCACTGATTTAAAATTGCAAATAAAATCCCATCCATCAGCTATTAGTATTTAGTTTAAATAATCTTTTCAATTCTAGTTTATTAAAATCCATGTAAAATTTCAGTCGTAAGAAAAAATACAAAGCTTATTATTCAATCGCAATTGAATAATCTGTGATGGTAATTGTATCGCCGTACTCTGATAAAACTCATCATTTGTGTTGATAATTGATACTTTTAAAAGAACATGGAAGAAATAGATTTGCCTTATATTTTTAAATAATCAAAAAAGGAGGAAACTATGTCAACAAAAGCACTGACAAGAAATGGAGGATCATTGTTACCGGCGGTATTTGATGATTTTTTCAAACCATGGAATGAATGGTTTGATGGTGGTAGGAATTTTCTGACGAGGGAGTTAACTGTTCCTGCAGTTAATATCATGGAATCAAAAGATGATTTTAAATTGTCTTTTGCAGTTCCCGGAATGAAAAAAGATGATTTTCATATCGGGGTAGATGGGAATATGCTGACCATCAGCTCAGAGAAAGAAGAATCTAGGGAAGAAAAAGAAAGTAAGTACACAAGGAAAGAGTATAATTACTCCTCCTTCAGCAGAAGTTTTTCGCTTCCGGATGAAGTAAGTAAAGACAATATTCAGGCAGCTTATACCGACGGAGTTTTGCACCTGACATTACCCAAAAAAGAAGAAGCAAAAAAAATAACATCTAAAAATATCGTAGTTAAATAGTTTAACTTCTCAGTTTGGTAAAGCCGCCTTTAAAAGGTGGCTTTTTTTATGATTTTAAAATGGAAATATAGACATTATGCACGTTTTAACATATATTTCAACAGCTTGTAATATTCGGCTTTTTAAATTATCTTCGTTACAATTGAAAAAAGGATGTTAGTTAATAGATAATTCTACAACGACCCCGAATTCAATATCAACTATGAATGATATGGCGAAAAGTAAAAAGACTATTATCCAAAAAAAAACTTCTGATAACAAAAATAAGAGTGTTCTAACCGAGGCCCTTCAAAAACATTTTGGTTTTGACAAATTTAAGGGGCCTCAGGAAGAAATCATAAATGCCTTGTTGGATGGAAAAGATACTTTTGTCATAATGCCTACAGGCGGCGGTAAAAGTTTGTGTTATCAATTGCCCGCAATGATGAAAGAAGGAGTAGCCATTGTAGTTTCTCCTTTAATAGCGCTTATGAAGAATCAGGTAGATTTGGTTAGAAGTTACAGCAGTAAAGACAATGTTGCTCATTTCTTAAACAGCACATTAAACAAAGGTCAGCAAAAAACTGTTAAAGACGATTTGTTGAGCGGAAAAACAAAAATGCTTTATGTGGCGCCTGAGACAATGACCAAAGAGGATAATATTACTTTCTTTAAATCCATCAATGTTTCCTTTTTTGCAGTTGATGAAGCTCATTGTATCAGTGAATGGGGACACGACTTTCGCCCCGAATACAGAAGACTGAAAGAAATGATGGAACTGATAAAGCCTGATGCACCCATCATTGCACTAACTGCAACGGCTACCCCAAAAGTAAAAAGCGACATCATTAAAAATCTGGGACTAAGGACGCCTTCCGTTTTTGTTTCTTCTTTCAACAGACCCAATCTGTATTATGAAATACAACCCAAAACAAATATTGATCAAACAAATAAAAGCATCGTTCGATTTATTCATGGCCACAAGGGAAAAAGCGGAATAATCTATACGCTCAACAGAAAAACAACAGAAGACCTTGCCGGAATGCTGATGGCCAATGGAATAAAAGCAGTTGCCTACCATGCCGGTCTTGATACAAAGTTAAGAGCCGCAAGACAAGACCAGTTCCTGAATGAAGAGGTAGATGTTATTGTGGCGACCATTGCATTTGGTATGGGAATTGACAAACCAGATGTGCGTTTTGTAATTCACTATCAAATGCCCAGAACTATTGAGAATTATTATCAGGAAACAGGTCGAGCCGGAAGAGATGGTATGGAAGGAAAGTGTATTTTATATTATTCTCATAAAGATGTAGAAAAGCTGGAACATCTGATGAAAGACAAACCACTCAGTGAAAGAGAAGTTGGTGCCCAGCTGATAAACGAAACACTGTCTTATGTGGAAAGCAGTGTATGCAGAAGAAAAACATTGCTGTATTATTTCGGAGAAGAATACGATGACAGCAAAAGCTGCGGTCATTGTGACAACTGCCTGCATCCCAAAGAAAAAATTGAAGCAAAAAAAGAAGCCATAACAGTTTTAAAAACCATTCATGCGCTTGGTGAACATTTTACAATAGATTATCTGATTAATGTTCTTACCGGCAAAGCCACCAAACAGGTGCAAATGTATAAGCATGAAGCACTCGATGTTTTTGCATGCGGAAATGAAAAAGAGCCGCACTTTTGGAACAGTTTGATTCGTCAAATGTTACTGAACAACTTGCTGGAAAAAGACATAGTAGAATATGGGGTTTTAAAAATCACTAAAAAAGGAATTGCTTTTTCCAAAAAACCAACATCCTTAAAGATTGCCTTAAATAATCTTTTTGAAGAAGCCAATGCTGATGATGAAGAAAGTTCCGGGGCTGTATCAAGCACAGGTGCCCTTGACGAAAAGTTGTTGAATGCATTAAAAGAACTTAGAAAAAAAGTTTCCAAAGAAAAAAATCTGCCCCCATTTGTAATATTTCTGGAGAGCTCACTCGAAGATATGGCTACCATGTATCCGACATCAATGGCCGACCTTGAAAAGATCAGTGGTGTAAGTAAAGGAAAAGCGACGCGTTACGGTAAACCTTTTATAGACATGATTGCTGCTTATGTTGAAGAAAATGACATCATCAAACCGGATGATTTTGTGATGAAGAGCGTACTCAACAAAAACAACAATAAGATTTTCATCATTCAGAATGTAGATAAAAAAATTCCTTTGGAAACCATTGCTAAAAACAGGGAATTGCGCATAGATGAATTGCTCGAGGAAATGGAAACGATTGTTGCAAGTGGAACAAAACTTAATTTAACCTACGCTATCAATGATATGGTGGATGAATATGAGCAAGAAGAAATCATGGATTATTTTAAAAGTTGTGAAACATCTTCATTGCAAATCGCTCAGGAAGAACTGGCTGATGGGAATTTCAACTGGGAACAATTGAAAATCATGCGTATCAAATTTTTATGTGAATACGGCAATTAATTTCTTTATTCACAACCCCTCCGTTTCACAAATAATTTAACTTCAAATAAACAAATTACTGACGACAATCTTGTTTTGTTTTCAGTAGTTTGGATATTTTTACTTCTCATCAATTAATTAAAATCATGAGACACATCCATTATTTTATATTATGCATTTTTTCCGTTGCTGCAATAAGTTCCTGCGTAACAAAAAAAGCCATGAGAAACGAAAAACTTCGTTACGATAATTTACAATATCAATATCAGGTTTTGCAAGGTGATTTAGTAAAACTTCAATCCGAGTTAAAAAACTGTAATGACTTAAATACTGAATCAAACAGAAAAAAGGATTTGCTGAATGCTGAGATTGCCTCTCTTAAAAAACAGATAGATTACCTGAAAGAGAACAATAATCAAGCGCTCAAACAGCTGGAGAACCTTTCGGTAATTTCCAGTTCGCAGGCAGAGAGCATCAAAAAATCACTGGAAAATATCAGTATTAAAGATGCATACATCAAAAATCTTCAATCGGCCATCAACCGAAAAGATTCTTTGAATATGGCGTTGGTCATGAATTTGAAAGGGGTATTGGGAAATATAGACGACAAAGACATCAACATCAAAATAGATAAGGGAGTAGTTTATATTGATATTTCCGACAAGCTTTTATTCAAGAGTGGCAGTTACGACATTACTGACAGAGCAAGCGAAGTATTGGGTAAAGTGGCTGCAGTTTTAAAGAATCAGCCGGATATTGAGTTTATGGTAGAAGGTCATACAGACAGTGTTCCATTTAAAAGGGATCCTTTGTTGGATAACTGGGATTTGAGTGTAAAAAGAGCGACATCTGTTGTGAGGGTTTTACAATATCAATATGGATTAAATCCTGCAAACATAACCGCAGCAGGAAAAAGTGAATACAAACCCATTGCAGACAACGCTACAAATGATGGCAGAGCATCCAACAGAAGAACACGCATTGTGATATTACCCCAATTGGATCAGTTTTTCAAATTGCTGGAAACGAAATAGTTGGAATACAATTATGTGATTTTATATTCACCCTTTCATTATTTTATGCTCAGTTTTGAAAAAAAGTACAAGTTTTTGTTTGTAAACAGTTAGAAGCTTATATTTGCAATCCCTTAAATATCTGTTATATAAAGCTAATATTTTAGGAGTTAGTTCGGTAGTAGTTTTTGATGAAATATAAACTTCAAAAGGTAACATCAAAAGCAAAAACAAACCATCCGGTGAGTGGTAAGAAAAATGTGGTGGAAATCTACTAATAATTTATTGGTAGTAGAAAACAGGAGTATAAATGTTTAGTTTAGTTACTAATACATATATAAAATAATAAAAATCTGGCGCGATAGCTCAGTTGGTAGAGCAAAGGACTGAAAATCCTTGTGTCGCCGGTTCGATCCCGGCTCACGCCACTTTTAAAGAGCGAAACCCACGTCCAGCGTGGGTTTTTTAATTCAGTGCGCGGAAACCTGCGGCCAATAAATGTCCTTTCTGTGAATGAAGACAAAGAAGAATAAGTCAATTATATGTCTGAATATGATTGGAATATAAATGGTGCTTACTATTCCAATAGCGCTCAAAACCTGTTAAATCCTGATAAAGCAAACCCTCGCGTATCAAGCTCATCGTAATTTAATAATAACATTATAAAATATTAAAATAATTACTACTTTTGAAGGGTGGTTTTAGTGCGCCCCAGACACGAACCATTGATATTGTAATTCTTTTTTTCTTATCCTTTAATCTCATAGAAATGAAAAAACATTTCCTGGTTCTTCTGATGGTATTATCATTATTCCAATTTGGTCATGCTCAGGTTCCGTCTGCGATTCCTTATCAGGCGGTGGTGAGAAATGGTAATGGTAATATCCTACCCATTCACCCCGTTCAACTTAGGTTTACCATCCACGATAGTATCACCAATGGAAATGTGGTGTATCAGGAAACTCATTCTATCTCCACCAACTCACAAGGATTGGTAATTACCAATATCGGACAGGGAACATCCACCATAGGAACATTCTCAGGTATAAATTGGGGGAAGAACAATAAGTTTGTTCAAACAGAATTAAGTATCAACAACGACAATACTTTCACTGATTTAGGAACCACTCAGTTTTTGAGTGTTCCGTATGCGTTATACTCTGCCAACGGAGTGAAAGGAGATAGTGGAATAAGTGTAAGAGCATCTCAAGTAATTGGAGATAGTTTGTTTTTAACTTTAAGTAGTGGAAATGTTATCAACGCAGGAAATATAAGAGGATTAACAGGAGCACAAGGAATTCAAGGTGTTCAGGGAATACAAGGAGCAAAGGGAGATAAAGGTGAGCAAGGAGTACAGGGGTTGCAGGGAATTCAAGGAGTTAAAGGCGATAGTGGCGTAAGTGTAAGAACGTCCAAGGTTATCGGAGATAGTTTGTTTTTGACATTAAGTACAGGAAATGTTATTAACGCAGGATATGTAAGAGGATTAACTGGTGCACAGGGTAATGGTTTTCAAAATGGAACATCAGTTGGACAGATGGTGTATTGGAATGGTGGTGAATGGGTTACAATAACACCTGGACAATACGGACAAAGTTTAATTTATTGTGACGGAGTTCCAAGCTGGGGTGGCTGCTTACCTAAAGTTTCTACAGCGACTATAACCAATATTACATCTTCATCTGCAACTTGTGGGGGGAATATTACAAATGATGGAGGGCAAGGAATTATTACTGCAGCAGGAGTTTGTTGGAGCACAACTCCAAATCCTACAATTTCACTAGGAACGAAAACTGATAATGCAAGAAGTTCGGGTATTTTCCCAAGTAGTATTATAGGGTTGCAACCTGCGACAAAATATTATGTTCGTGCTTATGCTACTAATAGTATTGGAACTGCTTATGGAAATGAACTTACATTTACAACACTAGCTAATCTACCTGATATTACTACATCATCTGTTACCGACATTACCATGAGAACTGCCTCAACCGGAGGCATTATTAATTCTAATGGGGGATCTGTTATCACACAAAGTGGAATTTGTTGGAGCACTAGTTCCAACCCAACAATATCTTTGACTACTAAGACAAATGATGGGGCTGTGAGTGGTTCTTTTATCAGCGTTCTCTCTGGATTGTTACCTGGTACAACTTATTATGTTCGTGCATATGCAACAAATAGTGCAGGAACAGCATATGGAAATAATATTAATTTTATAACAGGAGATAGCACCCTTAGAATTACAACAAATTCTATAAGTAACATTTCTTCATCTTCCGCTACCACAGGTGGTACTATTATATATTATTTAGGTTCCTCTATAACATCAAAGGGAATTTGTTGGAGCACCAATAGTAATCCAACTATTTCATTAAGCACTAAAACGATTGATGGAATAGGTTCTGATAATTTTACAAGTAACATAGCTGGACTGTCTGTTAATACTACATATTATGTCAGGGCCTATGCTACAAATAGTGCTGGAACAACTTATGGAAACGAAGTTAGTTTTACGACTATACCTAATATTTTAATTGGTAACCAAATTTGGAGTATAAAGAATTTAGATGCCTCAAAATATAGAAATGGTGACTCAATACCTAAAGTAACTGATTTAAACCAATGGGTTAATCTTACTTCAGGTGCATGGTGTTGGTATAACAACGATAGCGCAAATTATGCTGCGATTTATGGAAAACTATATAATTGGTATGCAGTCACTGATCCTAGAGGGTTCGCGCCACAGGGATGGCACATTCCTAGTGATTCAGAATGGACAGTACTAACTAATTTTTTAGGAGTTGACCCTGGTACCAAGTTAAAATCTACAACAGGCTGGAACGGGGCTAATGGAACTAATACAAGTGAATTTAATGGTTTGCCAGGTGGTGTTAGAAACACTAATGGCTCGTTCACTAGTGTTGGGAGTTTCGGTTATTGGTGGAGTATGAAAGAGTATGATGCAGCAAACGCTTGGGCTAGAGCATTGAATTATGCGAATAGCAGTGTAGGAAGATACAGCTATAATAAAATAATTGGTTTTTCGGTCCGACTTGTTAAGGATTAATAAATACAATGTATTCAAGAAACTCCCCGCTCCCTTTTTGTGGAAGACGGAGCATCTAACTCTTTGAAGTTCATTAATAGCAATAATTTAGCATTGCAGTCACTTCCGAAAATAGTAGCATTGCCTCAAAACAGGGACTATGACTTCAAAAAATAAATCTGCAGAACACCTTGAAGAGTTAGAAGTAAATAAACTTTTAAAATACCTCCACCAACATCAACTATAACCTTGAACTATTAAACCATTAAACATTGAACACGCGAAGCGCAGCGCAGCGTTTTTTCTTATTATTATTAAATTTGTCAGTTTATTATCTAAATTTGTATTAATTTAGATAATAGAAAGGTCTTAAATAATGAAAAAAATCGACAGATTTATTGAAAATCAATTAGTTAGCAAAATTGGAAGCAATAAGGTTATTTTGCTTTTTGGAACCAGAAGGGTTGGCAAGACCTTTCTCATCGATTCCATCCAAAAAAAACACAAGGAAAAGATGCTGGTGTTAAATGGAGAAGACTTTGATGTGCAGGAGATTTTTAAAAAAAGAACAACCGCAAATTATAAAAGCCTACTTGGTGAGGTCAAACTCCTGATTATAGACGAAGCACAATCTATTCAGGACATTGGTCAGTCGCTGAAACTAATGATTGATACCAATCCCAATCTCACCATCATAGCAACAGGATCTTCTTCACTTGATTTAATCAATAAATCGGGAGAGCCTTTAACTGGCAGACAGATTCCCTTTTATTTATACCCTATTGCTCAAATGGAATTGAAAGAAAATCTGCTCGATGCCAAACAACATCTCGATGAAAGATTAATTTATGGAAGCTATCCGGAAATATTCAATATCAGCAGCAACAAAGAAAAAGCCGCTTATCTGCAGTATCTCGTACAATCCTATTTATTAAAAGACATTTTAGTTTATTCAGGAATCAAACACGCCGATAAAATTTCGTCACTGTTAAGACTCATCGCTTTTCAGGTGGGAGGTGAAGTTTCCTACAATGAACTGAGTAACCAATTAGGTATCAATAAAATTACGGTTGAAAATTATTTAGACTTGTTAAGCAAGGTGTTCATTATTTATAAACTTCCATCTTACAGCTCTAACCAAAGAAGTGAAGTTGTCAAAAGTTCGAAATGGTATTTTTTTGACAACGGCATACGCAATGCAATCATCAACGATTTTAGAATACCGACTATGAGAAATGATATGGGTGCTTTGTGGGAAAACTATATTATTTCGGAAAGGATCAAAAAAACAAAATACAATCAGGAATTGACACAGTTTTTTTTCTGGAGAAATTATAATCAAGCAGAGATAGATTTAATAGAGTTAAATAATGGTATCATCAGCGGATTTGAAATTAAAATGACTGCAACAAAAAAAATAAAAAAGCCCGGTGCTTTCAATGCAATCTATCCTGATGCAAATTTTACATTAATCAGTAAAGAAAATTATCTTGAGTTTATTTTGTAAAAACTGAATGAAAAGAGTTCCTAATAAATTTTTGCCAGAAAAATATGAGATGGCATTGTTAGGTGTTTCCTTTCCTTGTTTTTTTCAATATTGCCCATAGTTTTTTTGCGACCTCATGCTCGATGCCAGTTTGTTTGGCCAGTTCCACCAGATTGGGTCTTTTGTTTTCATTGAGATAAGGAATCGCCAATTTGATAAATTCATTGAATCCTTCGAGAGCTGATTCATCTGCATCATCAATGGACTCTGTATCAACGGTTGAAAAAAGTGACTCGAATGGATTCAAGTCTATCTCTTTGTTTAACACCTCTTTTGCTGTGGCGAGCATGGTTAGTGTTACCCTGATGTCTGCATCCGCAGATAATTTCAAACCGGTTTGCTTCAATGCTGCGGCAAGTTTATCAAAACCTAAATCTGTAAGAGCGGTTCTTGTGATGGTTTTCTTTTTTTCGTCGATATAGGCAATTGCATAATGCGGAAACTCAGACCATTTATTCAGTTTCAGCTGAAAAAAATTGTCATTCCATGAAGCCGTGAATTTTTCACCGAATGTATCAAGAGAAAATGATTGCATTGGATCGACTGCTGTATTATGAATGATCAGGTTGCCATTATTTGTTATCAATGGTTTCTCAGAAGCCCACATCAACATGAAAAATGGAACTGGGTTTGTTTCTATTTCATTAATAAGGTCTTTGTCATCTTTTATGGACGAATTTACTTCGGTGGCAAAGAAAAAAATATCATCTGCATTAAATGCGCGAAAATGTGAAACCACTCCGAAAGTCTGCCAGCAATGACCATTGAAGCCAATTAAATTAAACCATAGAATTGGTGTTCTTTCCTCAAGTGTTAATTTCATGGAGGGAGAATACAACAAATAGGATTCATGTGAAAAGATGTCTTCCATTTCATAAAAACAATCTGAAGGATTGTTTACAATTTCAGCGAAACTGAATTTCCATGGATGTTCTGTCTGTTGCTGCAGAAAACGATATTGTTCTTCCGGCATTTGTTTTACTGCACTGTGATTGAGAAACTTTTTTATGAACCCGTTTTTCAGAAAAATTTTTGAAACCACATATTCTGCTTTGAACAAGTTGAGCATTTTTGTTTGTTCAACGCCCAAATCCAGATGTTTATATTTACCGAAATCGATGTTCATTTTGGGTTCAATCCCTTCTTTCGCCGAAGCATAATACATCAGATAATCATCAATGACTGTACTTGAAATTTCAGAATGTTTTTTACAATGTTTTGTTATGGCAGCGTAATCACTCATTGAAATTATTTTTCGTTTATCAATAAAAACAGATGCTTAGTTTTCCGGAAGCAAAAATTGATCCATATTGCCGGGATGTATAATTTGAAAGTTGCTTTCAGGATAAGCATTTAAAAACAACTTTGGGTTTTTGTGTTTGCTCGCAGGATTCCATTTGAATTCGTAAGCACTGATCAAGCCATCCTTTTCTTCTATGTAGTCAATCTCTTTTTGGTCTTTTGTACGCCAAAACCAGTAATTGGGCCATCGTTTATGGTACTCATTACATTTCATGCGTTCAGCAACCAGGAAGTTTTCCCATAAAGCCCCGACATCCGTTCTCTGTTCAATCAGATTGAGATTAGATATCAATGAATTTCTTATCCCATTGTCATAAAAATAAATTTTTCTGCTTTTTTTCAATTCTGATCTTAGATTTCTACTCAACGAACCTAGTCTGAATATCACATATGCCTGTTCGAGGATGGTAATATACTTTTCAATGGTTTTTATATCTATGCCGGTTGTTGCAGATAATTCATTATAAGAAACTTGCGAACCTATTTGATAAGCCAGTGCCTGCAATAACTTGATCATGCCCTCCGGTTTCTTAATTTGTTCCAGCCACAACACATCTTTATATAAGTAACTTTCGGTTAGTTGTTTCAGGATTTCTTTCTCATCGCCAGCATGATTTACGACATCCGGATAATAACCAAATATCAAACGATGAGTCAACATTCTCTGCTCTTCCAGTAATCCATGATGTTCAACCATTTCCTGAAACGACAAGGGATACATTTTATATTCCCATTTGCGTCCCGTAAGGGGTTCGTTAACTTTATTAGCGAGTTCAAATGCCGAACTTCCCGTTGCAATCAGTTGCACTTCAGGAATTTGATCCGTTATTAATTTCATTCTTAGTCCAATGTCACGAATTCGCTGCGCCTCATCAATAATCACGATTGTGTTCTTTGCGAAAAAAGTTTTTAGCCTGCTTGACGAACTGTTTTGAATTAAATCCTGAACATCCTTTTCATCACCATTCAGCCATAGCACTCCCGGGTTTTTTCTAAATAAGTTATTCAACAGGGTGGTTTTTCCAACCTGACGGGCGCCCATCAATAGAATGGCTTTGCCTGTTCCTATTTTGGATTGTATGATTTTTTCAAGTGCTCTTTTTATCATAATAAGGAATTCACGAACAAAAATACAACTTTATTGGATTTAAATACAGTATTATCGCTACTTTATTGGATTTAAATACTATTTTTAGATTTTTAGATATAATTTTTTAAATAATAATCTAAATATTGAACTGAAGTTTATTTAGAAAACGAGTAAAATATGATGATTTTTAAATATTTTATCGGTTTTTTCCGATAGTGGTAGGATTATTTTAGATAAAATCGATAATAAAACAGCTTTAGTAATTTTTTTGAAGAACGCTTAAATTGACAGATGGTTGTCTTTATAGATTGATGAAAGAATTGATTTGTTTACATTAAATAGTTAAGACTTAATCTTACAAACTGGTTTTATTTTTTAGAATCTTATCGCTCTCATTCATTTTCTGGTTCATTATCCGTTTCCAAAGCGTCTAAAGTAAGATCCGAAAGCAATTGTTGGTTTTCTCCGGCAGGAAGTGATTGAACTTCTTTTAATTTTCTTTGAATAGCCTTTGTTCTGACTCCTACCACATCATCCAGTTGGCCTAGACCGGTTTGAATGTTTTTTTGAGCTTTTTCAAGCATACCGCCAAATTTTTCAAATTCCGTTTTAACTCCTCCCAATACTTTCCATACTTCACTACTTCTTTTTTGTAGGGCAAGCGTTCTAAAACCCATTTGCAAACTATTTAAAATTGCGACTAAAGTTGTAGGTCCTGCGACAGTTATTTTAAATTCATCGCGCAATTGATCTACCAGAGTACTGCGCCTGATTACCTCTGCATAAATACTTTCAAAAGGCAAGAACATTATTGCAAAATCTGTAGTATTCGGTGGATCTATGTATTTGTCGCGAATATCTCTGGCCATTTTTTTTATTGTGCTTTCCAGATTTTTTGTGGCTGTTTCGATTTCATCGGGTATTGCATTTTCGTAAGCTGTCAGTAAACTTTCATAAGTGTCTTTAGGAAATTTAGCATCTATTGGTAAATACACAAAATTGTTTTCGTCTTCACTTTTTCCCGGTAATTTGATAGCAAACTCTACCGGTTCACTACTTCCTACTTTTGTCTTTACATTTGAATCGTATTGCGAAGGTGCCAGTATCTGCTCTAATAACATGGCCAATTGCACCTCGCCCACACCGCCCCTCAGCTTTACATTACTTAATACTTTTTTTAAACCGCCGACATCGGAAGCTATTGTTTGCATTTCACCTAACCCTTTTTGAACTTCTATCAGTTGTTTGCCGACTGTTTCAAAACTTTGTCCAAGTCGTTCGCTCAATGTTTTTTCAAGTTTTTCTTCAACGGTTGACCTAATGATGTCAAGTTTGGTTTCTGTACCTTTCACTAATTCGTTTTGCTTAGCCTGAAGCTCACCAAATTTCTCTTTTTGCACATCATTGAACGATTGTACATTCTTATCAAAAGCCTCCTGGAAATTTTTAAAACTTCTTTCTGTTTTTTCAATTAACGCATGAAGCTTTAACTCCAATATATTGTTTAATTTTTCTAATGTTTCCACATTTTGTTTGCTTAATTGCCTGATTGCATCCGTTGTTTCATTTCTGAACTCAGTGATTGCTTTGTTTAGTTCCTCACGATTTCCCTTAGCAATATTGGCTGTTTCCTCTCTGTTTGTCCTAAAATCATCCTTAAGATTGTTTTCAATTTTTGTCAACCCGGACTGCAATTCGTTGATTTTTAAAGTAAGTTGTGGTAACTCACTATTATCCTTGTTTCTAAAAATAATGATCAGAATAATAATCAGCAGCAGTAAAACTGCCTCTATGACTAAGAGAATTTCCATTTTTTTATACTTTTTAATTAAGGTGGGTGATGATTTTCATTTAATTATTATGAGTAAATGAATTCTCATTCACTCATAATAATTTCAAAAGTAAAAGTAAAATCT
>CAZCOL010000013.1:33854-44235 GCA_964500545.1 uncultured Ferruginibacter sp.
TGAGTAAATGAATTCTCATTCACTCATAATAATTTCAAAAGTAAAAGTAAAATCTATTTACAAACAGTAATTGTCCTTTCACTAGACTTCCCTTCTTTTGCAAAAGTATTTTTTTATACTACATACATCTACTTTATTCTTCTAATAAAACTATAATTGATTCTTTAGAATTTTAAAAGAGAAATTTATCATATACATATAATATATTTTGTTTTACTTTTATTATAATACCCCGAATTATTAAATAATTGAGTTAAAAGGTGTTCCGTACATCAATTTCCCCAACATTTCCCTTCTTTTATTGTTATACTTTTTGAATGAAACCAATTATCGAAGTTAATCATCTTTGTAAATCTTTTGATAGCTTAAACGCTGTAAATAAGCTGAGTTTTACGGTTAATCAAGGCGATATTTTTGGATTCTTAGGCGAAAATGGTGCGGGCAAGTCAACCACCATCAGAATGTTGCTTACATTGATCAAGCCCACATCAGGAGACATACAATTATTTGGAGAAACACTCCAGCAAAACAGAAAATCCATATTACAAAGAGTGGGTGCCGTTATAGAAAAACCTGATCTGTATAAATACCTGTCCGCTTTCGAAAATCTGAACTTGTTTGCAAAAATGAGCGGATTGAAATTGTCGAAAGATATTTTAATGCAACAGCTGGATCTTGTTGGCTTGGCAGACAGAAGCAACAGTAAAGTAAAAACTTTCAGCCAGGGTATGAAACAACGTTTAGGCATTGCTGTTGCACTGGTTCATGACCCTCAACTAATCATACTCGACGAACCTACCAACGGACTTGATCCGCAAGGAATTGTTGATATCAGAAACCTCATCATACGCCTTAGTCAGGAGCGAGGAAAAACAATTTTGGTCTCATCTCATCTACTCAGCGAAATTGAAATTATAGCAAACAGATTGCTCATTATACACAAAGGCGAAAAAGTTGTTGAGGGATCTGTAAAAAGCCTGTTGGACCCTGCTGAAACAATCATTAAAATTGAAACATCCAATAATCAAAATGCATTTGAGTTACTTAAAAAATGGAAACACTCAGAAAATGTTGAACTAAATGCAAATGAAGTTCTTATCAAAATGCATAAAAATGAAACGCCTTTCTTGATTCATTTTTTAACAGAAAATAAGGTTGATATTTTTTCAGTAAAGCATGTGAATTCTTTAGAAGAGTATTTTTTGAATCTTACTAAATCCAACACCCATGTTCAGTCTCTTACAAATTGAATTGTTTAAAATATCAAGAAGACCCCGAACTTACATCGCTTTCGCAGCTATTACTGCCATCGTACTGATTTTTCAGTTTGCCTTCAAAGCCGATGGGGAGAGTTATATGAATTTAATGCTTCAAAATGTACAGGATAGTTTTGATCTGGATAAGTCAAAAGCCATCAATGGATATTTCATGTGTTATATCATCCTGAACACTCTACTTGTACAAGTTCCCATATTGGTTACACTCATTGCTGGCGATGCCATTTCGGGAGAGGCAAATATGGGTACTTTAAGATTAATGTTGACCAAACCATTCAGCAGAAGCCAACTGTTATTTGTAAAATTTTTAGCCGCGTTCCTGTTCACTGTTTTTCTGCTGGTTTGGATTGCGATATTGTCTCTGTTTTTGAGTTTACTCATTTTTGGGGCAGACGATATGCTTATTTTCAGGGTAAAGGGTGATGAATCTCAAATATTACAAATCAGTAAAGATGATGTGTTGTGGAGATATTTTGCTGCATTTGGTTATGCTACTGTAGCGCTGACGGTTATTGCAACTTTAGGTATTTTATTGTCTGTATTTGCGGAGAATTCAATTGGTCCTATTGTTGCAACTGTTTGCATCGTACTGTTTTTTACCATTGTTTCCAATATCAATGTGCCTGTAATTGATAAGCATGTAAAGCCCTGGCTATTTACCTCTTACATGGTGGGTTGGAAAGGCTTTTTTTATATCGGTATTGATAACGAAGGACAGCCTGTAAAAGGAACTCTAGAAAACTGGCCAGCCATCAGAAACAGTCTGCTTATTTTAATTGCACATATTGGAACCTTCCTTGGTATAGCATTTTATTCATTTCATAAAAAAGATATTTTATCCTAATTGACTTTTATGATTAAAAAATCAACATACCTGCTGATACTCATTTTCTTGTTTCATCAAACAATATTTGCTCAGGATATCAATATTTTATTATCCAACGTTAAAACAAAAATGAGCAAAATAAAAGACTATGAAGCAGAGGGGCAAATGAAGACAAAAGTGGTGTTTCTGAAATTACCTGTTGCAGCGGTCAAACTTTACTTTAAAAGTCCTAACAAATTCAAATTAAAAACAGCCAAGGGAATTTCATTTATTCCGAAAGGTGCGGTTAATCTTAATATGAGCACTTTATTGAATGAACAAAATTTCACTGTGATTGATGCCGGCTCCGATAAAATTAAAAATGTAAAAGTAAGAGTAGCGAAGCTTTTACCTAATGATGATAATAGTGATTTGGTATTAAGTACTCTTTACATTGACCCCATCAACTTACTAATTTTAAAAAATAAAACTACTACCAAAGAAAACGGCACTTACGAATTGACGATGAATTACGGCAAGTATTCGAGCTATGGACTACCCGATGAAATATTATTTTCTTTCAACACCAAAGACTACAAATTACCCAAGGGAATAACTTTTGATTTTGATGATCAATCATCAAAGAAGCCATTGGCAAAATCAGATAAACCGACAAAAGGAGAAGTAAAAATTTCATTGAATAAATACAATATCAACAAAAATTTATCGGATGCATTTTTTAAATAAATAAACACATGAAAAACATTTTAATTGTAGGCCACAGTTCAGGAATCGGCGAATCATTGTCCAATCAACTATCCAACTCTTGCAGAGTGTACGGCACTTATTTTTCCAAAAAAACCGAAGTAAGTACTGAAAATGTTTCATGTCATTATTTAAATGTGCTGGATGATACTATTGATTTGAATTTTTTACCTGAGCAATTGGACGGGTTGGTATATTGTCCGGGAGCTATCAACCTTAAACCATTCAGCAGAATCAAAGAAGAAGAATTTATTCAGGATTTTAAATTACAGGTTACCGGTGCTATTAAAATTTTACAAGCTTGTTTACCCCGATTAAAAAAGTCAGGCAATGCTTCTGTTGTTTTATTCAGCACTGTAGCCGTTAAGATGGGATTCAATTTCCATAGTATTGTCAGTACGAGCAAAGGTGCTATTGAAGGTCTGTGCAAATCTTTGGCTGCAGAACTGGCACCTTCCATCAGAGTGAATTGTATTGCTCCTTCTATCACAAACACTCCTTTAGCCGGAAGCTTGTTAAGTTCACAAGACAAAATAGATGCCAATGCTCAAAGACATCCTTTGAAAAGAATTGGTAATGCCGACGAGATTGCAAGTATAGCGGCATTTTTGTTGAAAGATGAGAGCAGTTGGGTAACGGGGCAGATTTTTCATATTGATGGAGGAATGAGTTCTATCAAATAACACCGTATACTTTTTATGGATCTTATAGAAATAGATAGAATCATTGAAATGGCATGGGAGGACAGAACTCCTTTCGAAGCTATTAAGTATCAGTTTGGTTTGTCCGAACAAGAAGTCATTGCATTGATGAGAAAAGAGTTGAAAAGAAGCAGTTTTAATCTTTGGCGCAAAAGAGTCAATAGTGGTATCAGTCAAAAGCATTTGCAAAAAAGAAATCCTGATATCAATAGATTTAAATGTGCTTTACAAAGAGTTATTTCAAATAATAAAATTTCAAAGCGCTGATGTTTACCACAAACTATGTTGACATACTTAAATTGATTGACAATATAGATCCTGTAAAATATGGTAAAACAAGAAATTACGGCAATGGCGCTGTAACCAAGCTCTCTCCTTATATATCCAGAGGAGTCATTTCTACAAGGCAAATTGCAAAAGCGATATTAAACAAAGGGTATAAACCTTATGAAATACTTATTTTCCTCAAAGAACTTGCATGGAGAGATTATTTTCAACAAACATGGATTCATTTTAAAGAAAAAATAAATGAAGACATCAAACAACCTCAAACACCGGTAAGTAATCATGGAACTCCTGAGAATATAGTACTTGCAAATACCGGTATTACTGCTATAGACACTTCCATAGAAAATTTATATGAAACCGGCTATATGCACAACCACATGAGAATGTATGTGGCGAGTGTTTGTTGTAATATTGGAAAGTCTCATTGGTTGAATCCTGCAAAATGGATGTATTATCATCTGCTTGATGCTGATTGGGCAAGCAACGCATTGAGTTGGCAATGGGTAGCAGGCTCTTTCAGCAGTAAAAAATACTTTGCAAATCAAGAGAATATCAATAAATACTTTTTCAGCGATCAAACCAATAGTTTTTTAGATAAAGAATACGAGGAATTGTATCAGCCAGAAATACCTGAACAGCTAATAAACACTTCCATATTTAAAGCTCAAACCAATTTACCTCCTACTGAATATTTAAATATTGATGCCCATTTACCAGTTTACATTTATAATTTCTACAATCTTGATCCCGGGTGGGATAAACATGTAAAAGCCAATAGAGTTTTTTTATTGGAACCAAGTTTTTTTAAAAAATTCGCTGTATCCGATAATACCATGAATTTCTTGCTTAAACTTTCAAAAAACATTTCAGGAATTAAGCTGTTTGTGGGTGAATTTGATGAATTGATAAAAAATTATCCTGACAATGCCATTCACTATAAGGAACATCCTACAAATCAACATTACAAAGGGATTGAACACGAAAGAGATTGGATGTTCAGCGAGGTGACTGGCTACTATCCCTCATTTTTCAACTATTGGAAAAAATGCGAAAAATATTTGAAGAATCTATAAATATTAAATTCATAAAATGATATACAACCAAAACGATATTGAAAATTTAGAAACGAGGTTTAGGGCTAATCTTATCAATTCATTGGGAGGATTTAAAAGTGTTGTTTTAATTGGAACAAAAAGTTTACAAGGAAATGAAAATTTGGCTTTATTCAACAGCCTATTCCATATAGGAGCCAATCCTGCTTATTGTGGTTTTATCATCAGACCCAACGAAGTAAAACAAAATACACTGGGAAATATTGTAAATACACGAAATTTTACCATCAATCACATTTTGCCTGCGTTTTACAAACAAGCTCATCAATGCAGTGCAAAGTATGATGAAGGAATAAGTGAGTTTGAAAAAACAGGATTGACTCCTCAATACCTTGATTCGATAGAAGCGCCTTTTGTTGAAGAAAGCAACATAAAGTTTGCTTGCGAACTTATGCAAAGAATAGACATAGAATTGAATGGAACTACTTTGATCATTGGGAAAATAATAAAAATAATTGCGCCGGAATCCTGTATTCAAAAAGATGGATTTATCGATCTGGAAGAAGCCGGAAGCATTACCTGCAGCGGATTAGACAGCTATCATCTAACAAATAAAATAGGAAGATTAAGCTATGCTAAAGTTGACAAGGAAATTAAAGAATTGTAAATGAAAGTTAAATAGCGGGCCATAAAATGAAAAGCATTAAAAAAGAAAACCTTCCCACTAAAATATGTATTGTTTGTAAAAGACCTTTTACGTGGAGAAAGAAGTGGGAAAAGGTTTGGGATGAAGTTAAATATTGCAGTGTTAAATGCAAAATGAATAAACATGCATAAAATATTCCTGATCTTTCCACATCAACTTTTTAAGGATATCACATCATTGAATTCAGCGGATGAAGTGTATCTGATTGAAGAGTTTTTGTTTTTCAAACAATATAGTTTTCACAAACAAAAATTGTTATTGCATCGGGCAAGTATGAAATACTATGAGGATTATTTGATTGAAAACGGAATTAAAGTAAAGTATATTGATGCAGTAATGGTTGAATCTGACATCAGAATATTTATAAATGGACTTAAAAATAAAAACAACTGTTTAATTCAATTTTATGATGTTGCTGACAATTGGCTAGAAAAAAGAATCAGAAATGCCTGTTTAAAAAACAACATTGAATCAGAAGAGTTTTCCACTGAATTATTTATTAATACAAAAAATGAACTCGAACAATACTTTGAATCAAAACAAAAGTACTTTCAAACAGATTTTTATACACAGCAAAGAAAAAAACTAAATATTCTCGTTGATAAAGATGGAAAGCCCGAAGGTGGTAAGTGGAGTTATGATGCAGATAACAGATTGAAATATCCAAAAGATAAAAAAGCCCCTGTAATTAAATTTCCTTTAATTAATAAATACTATTCAGATGCGATTGAATACATTGAAAAAAACTTTCCTAACAACTATGGCTTCATAAATGAAAAAGCTCTTTATCCCATCACCCATGACGATGCAGATTTATGGTTACGCGATTTTTTAGAACAAAGATTCGAAGAGTTCGGAAAATATGAAGATGCCATTGTCGTAGATGCAAATATCTTGCATCATAGTGTTCTCACCCCCATGTTGAACATTGGATTGCTTCTACCCAAACAGATTGTTGAATCTGCAATTTCATTTGCAGCATTAAACAACATACCACTGAATTCATTGGAGGGATTTATCAGGCAAATCATAGGCTGGCGAGAATTTATCAGAGGAGTGTATGTTTACAAGGGAACTCATGAAAGAAACAAGAATTTCTGGAATTACAAAAAGAAGATTCCGGCTTCTTTTTATAATGGCACTACGGGTATAGAGCCAATTGACAATACCATTAAGAAAATATTGCAAACCGGCTATTGTCACCATATTGAACGATTGATGATATTGGGAAACTTCATGCTTCTTTGTGAATTTCATCCCGATGAAGTGTACAAATGGTTTATGGAATTATTTATTGACGCTTATGATTGGGTAATGGTTCCCAATGTATATGGTATGAGTCAGTTTGCCGATGGCGGTTTGATGGCATCAAAACCCTATATAAGCGGAAGCAGTTATGTGCTTAAAATGAGCAACTATAAAAAAGGTGATTGGTGTTTTGTATGGGATGCATTATTTTGGAACTTCATGAACAAAAACAGAATGTTTCTTAAATCAAACCCACGATTGGCTATGTTGATTTCAACCTACGACAAAATGAATGAAGAGAAAAAGAAGGCAATGAGTGAAATTCAATTTCTTTGATGAGCCAATATCTTTTATACAATCAACCTGAAAGTAAGATTAATTCTCGACTCTATTGGCTTGGCTGATTTTGGGATTTGATGTTTCCAATGATGCTGCGTTGTTCCCTTCATCAATAACAATGAACCATGTGTAAGTTCAATGTCTACCTTTTTGAAATCTTTTAAGGTGTTGTGCTTCAGCTGAAAGTGCCTGGTTGCGCCAAAACTCACTGAAGCGATGACAGGATTTTTTCCTAGTTCTTTTTCGTCATCTGCATGCCAGCCCATACTATCTCGACCATTTCTGTAATAATTCAACAAAACACTTGAAAATGATTCATTTGTTGTTTTCTCAATTCTTGACTTAATCAAAATCAAATCTTCATTCCATTCTGTTGGCTTCAATCGTATGCCTGAATAAGAATAATCTTTATTGTTATCCCCATAAAATGCTGTCAACCTTGGTTGATTCATTGTTTTTCCAAACATTGTGATCTCGTGTTGCTCCCAATTTATTTTTTCAATCAGGTTGTTATACAAATGATCTGATTCCGTTTTTGAAAAAAAACAATTGTATAGTGTTACATCAGCATCCGGCAAATCGTATTTAATGGTGGATGGATAGAATAAATTGTTCATTTGCGTTTTTTTATCAACTTTTCATTGCTTCGAATCCAATAAAAAATTGGATGGCAATTTTATTTGCAATTAAATACAAGCAAAGATTTAATTTTATAAAATTATTTTTTTACAATCAATTAAACAACCAATAAACATGCGCATTAAGTTTTTGTTCGCTTTGATACTCTTTATTTCAATAAATAATTGTTTCGCTCAAGAAATTGACATCAATACAACTGATCAGTTTTGGATTACCGGCAAAGTAAAACAGGAAAAAAAATTTACTTTCGCTGACATTAAGCAATTTCCAATAATTACACTTGCTGATGTGAATGTGAGCTGTTCCCCAAAAACTGAGAATAGGGTTAAAGAAATAAAGGGCGTTTTGTTAAAGAATTTGTTGGACAGTGTTGCATTTCAATATGAAAAATCACGTATGCTCAATCAATTTTATTTCTTGTTTGTTGCAAAAGACGGATATAAAATGGTTTTTTCATTTAATGAAATATACAATACTGAGATTGGAAAGAATCTTTATATCGTTACAGAAATTGAAGGAAAGCCAATTGATACAATGGAAAGCAGTATTATGGTACTAACCACAAAAGATATCAGAGGTGGTAGCAGAAATATGAAGTGGCTTTCAAAAATCATAGTAGGTATGGCCGAATAAAAAAAGCCCCGCTCTCGAAAAAGCAGGGGTTAAACCAACAATAAACCAAAGATTTTTATTGCGTTCTTCTAACTCTGAATGTGCAACTTACTGTGTAAATAGTACTCGTTGGTCCAGCACCTACAAAATTTCCTGAAAAATTTCCACCAATGAATTCTCCTACATTTCCATACTCAGTTATGTTTACGTATACAGGCGTTATGATTGAAGTAGAATCATTAACAGTTGTTGTATAGAAATTCAACATGGATTGACTGCCACCAACTGCAATACCTGATTGGACAAAACTGAAAAACGTATAAATTGAATTAGTGCTTCCTCCGGATGGTCGGAAACCCTGACCTGATATGTTGATTGATGATGGATTGGTTTGTGGGTTTACATACATATAAAAACTATCTGCAGGTGAAGTAAAACTTGTGTTTACACCGTTGATTGTATAATTGATGTATTGTTCTGTTGTAACACCGCAAGCCTGAATATTAGCAATTGTATTTGTACCGCTATTGATAGTAAATGCCACAGGATTGCTTTGCTGACCTGTCGCAGGATTTTCCGCAATAAACGTAACATCCTGCGATGAACCACTGCAAAGAAGGGTTGTAAAATCATAGGTGCCGGTATTACTGATATTGTATCTGTAATATTGATTGTCTTTCAGCATAATAATGAATCCGCTTGTTAACGGTGCATTATTACAGTCTGTAACTGTTCCGCTTACGGCAGCTAAACTGGTAGATGTGTTGGCAACCATGATATCTCCTAATGAAATATTAAGATTGGTAGTTGAAAAGGTTTGTGTATAAACTGATGTTCCACATCCGTAACTGGTAAATACCTCCAGTTTAAGCTGAGCATTATCGGGAACTGCTCCGCTTACATATCCTGTGGAATCAGTGTACCCATATCTTGCATTATAAGGATTTGACACTTCAGAAACTTTCACTATTGCGTAAGACATAGGATTTCCATTAGCATCTAAAATCCTGCAATTCATCTGTACATAATTATTAGGCACATCGCAATTCCAAAAAGAAAAATGACTCACTTCGCCAATATAATTGCTGCCATTTTTAATGGCAACGCCTTCTTCTTTCCACAAACCATTTGATTCATCAAAGTACCACAACGGAATTGAATTCGGAGCAGTATTTAAAATGGATGCAGGTACAGGAAATGTTAATGTTGCTTTATTTCCATTAGCGATTTGCAGCATTTCGCCCGAGGTTCCTGTTAATTCAACAGCGGCCATTCCATATGATGTCAACCTTTTTATTGTACCATCTATGGAAATCCCTCTTAAATCTCCGGGCATTGTATTGTAAACATCTGAAGCGGTTGGGTCAATCCAATGTGCGGACACATCTACTGTACCGCTGTAGGCCAACCCTGTTGTGGCGTTTACCACAGAGTTCGCTGGAAGAGAAACGGTAAATCCATTGCCAAGAGAAATACTTCCTCCAGTATTTGAATTGATACTACCATTGGTGGATCTTGTAAGCAATTTTATCCTGAAGAATGCTGACTTACCCTGCTCAGCAATGTATGTTTTAATTCCTTTGAAATATCCCGGTTTTATAACAGTAACTACTGCTGCTGTTTTTACAACATTGGTATTCTTAACTGAGAAATAACCATAGTCGTCCGTCAAAACCGTTCTTGTACCTACATAAACCGTTGCGTTGCTTACAGCATCTCCATTTTCATCAGTTACAAAACCAGAAACGGACGAACTTACTTTCGTAGAAAAATTAGGTAATTGATTGGTAGAATTCAATATCGTTTCATCAATATCTTTCTGACATGATGCGAAAGCAAACAATGTTGCTATCAATACAATCAGCTTTATTTTTTTTAAAAATATCTTATACATTTTTTACTTTTTACTTTTTACTTTTTACTTTTTACTTTTTACTTTTTACTTTTTA
>CAZCOL010000014.1:0-3572 GCA_964500545.1 uncultured Ferruginibacter sp.
TTTGATATAGCACATCATTATGTTTTTAAAATCATAGTTTATTCGACAATTTTTTTTCTTTGGTATTGGTATTGCAGAAAAATTGATTTGACTAAATATTAATTGAAGATTGCCAATTTTTTTATGAGGTTCAATATTTACAGAAATGAAAGATATAGATGGATAGGAGGGCTTGTGATTATTTTTATAATCTACACTTGTTACTATCTGCTTTTTGCTGAAACCAGCTATTATTTATTGATACCCCGTACGATTAGGCATGTCATTAAATTTTTTGCTACAATAGCGGTTTATTTTATTGGAACAGTTCATTTAGGAAAATTGAAAGACATCTGGATGAGTTACCTCTGGCATTTGATCCACATCAGTTTGCTGATTACTATTACTTTGATTGGACTTTATTCCTGGGTTATGGGTTTGCAAAGCCTTAGTATTATACAATTGGCTAAAACTTTTCAGGAATTTCTTATCTCTCCGGTACTTTACGTTGGCATGGCAATATTGAATAAAAGTGTCACCACCGATAAAAATTCGTGACAATTTAATATCTGTTTTGTTTTTCAGCACTTTTTTTTAATTTTAAAATAAAAAAATATGGATCAGCTTACCCTTGGTATTGGCACCCGACTTCAACATACACTTCACGGGCCCGGAGTGATTATAGGTGTTAAATATGGTACTTACATTATTTCATTCATAAATTTAGGTATCAAAGAAATTGACAAGACGGACACTAATCTGGATGATATCATTCCTGAAAATGTATCAATGGAGGTTGAGACAGTTTCCGATACAGAAAAAGCACTGCTTAAAATATTACGTTTGTGGTCTGATGTCAATGAAATTGTGCCTCTTGGCGACCGATGGAAAGGAGGTACAATGATGCTGCAACCTGCAGATAAAACACAAAAGCCCAAAGAAATACCGGTAGATGTCTTTTTTCATAAAATCGTCATGCTCCGAGACAGATTGAGGGTAATGGAACAGCAAATAAATGCTCATAAGTTGCTTAGTGACGAGGATAAGGTAAATCTTCAGCAATATATAACTCGTATTTATGGTACCCTGACTACGTTCAATGTATTGTTTAAAAACAAAGAAAACTGGTTTGTTGGAGAAAAAGGAAGCGCAGACTGATAAAATTTATCTTCTATTTTTAAATACCAACCTGCTGTCATCATTCAAAATCAGGATTAGTTTATTTTCTGTTATATAGTATTCCAAAAGATGGTTTTCTATTTGACTATCCAATAACTTCTTGATTTCATTATCTGTTTTCTTTTTATTTTTTGAAAATGATGAAAATTGAATATAGTTGCCTTTTATTTGAATATTACCGCTAAATTTTACTTGATCGATTTTTCCGAAAATTTTATTTTTTATTAGATCAAATTGCAATGATGGTTGATGGTTTCTTTTTAGAGATTTTACAATATTTGTGTTCCCAATTTTATCTAATTTCCAATGGTTATGTAATGTCGGATTTATAGTGTAAATTCCAAAGCCTTTGTATTTTTTTTCATTGCAATAAATCTCAACAGTATTTCTGTTTGAATTTTTCTCCAATATAGATATTCTTAATTTTGTTGTGCCTGATGATGTGGTGTAAATTTCAGATCCGTCTGGATAAATAACCGGATTTACTGGTGTGAAACTGATTTTCAAGTTTTCAGCTATCCTAAAATCAATGGATTTATCCAGATCCATTTTTAATTGCCATATTTCAGGATCATTTCCCTCTGCAATAAAATCAATGCCATTTTTATAATTAGCTATCAGCATTGAATCTCTATAAACTAGTTGCCTTTGCTTAGATTGTATTTTTTTATTGGAATAACATGAGCAAATAAGTATACAAAAACTAAAACCCCATATTTTATTTATCATCGAAGAACTCTTTTTAGGCATACTCAATATGTTTCAAATTTAGGTCGATTTTCTTTGTTTTAATTAACTGATTAAAGCTTAATTTTATGATTAAAAATAAATTTGATGAGAGTATTTTATTTACTGTTCTTTTTATCAATTGCCGCATGCAATACTACCCGAAAATTCAATGATACTATTCCTCAGTCTCGTTCCATGATATTTGACGGTAAATTATTCACTTCACTATATCAGCAGAATGCCGCAGAATACAAAGCTCTTTGCCTTCAGGCATATAATTTTGCTACTATCAGACTTGCACAATATAAGCCTCAGACTGATTTGCCTAAAGCAATTATTACTGATATTGATGAAACGGTTTTGGATAATAGTCCTTACCCGATTCATCAGGCATTTATTGGTAAAGATTACGACTCTGAATCCTGGTTTGAATGGACGAAAATGGCAATTGCTGATACCGTTCCCGGTGCCCCTGCTTTTTTAAAATTTGCCGCAAGAAATGGTGTTGAAATATTTTATATCACCAATCGAGATGAAAGGGAACGTGATTGCACCTTAAAAAACCTTAAAAAGTATGATTTGCCAAATGCAGACAGCAATCATTTATTTTTAAAATCAGGCACATCGAGTAAGGAAATCAGAAGGCAAAAAGTTGCCTCCACACATGAGATTGTAATGTTGGTAGGGGATAATTTGGGAGATTTCAGTAAGCTGTTTGATAAGAAATCTACACAAGAAAGAAACGCTAATGTTGATGCATCCTTAAATGAGTTTGGTAATCGGTTTATTGTAATTCCTAATCCTAATTACGGAGATTGGGAAGGAGCAATGTTGAAATATAACTATAAATTGTCCCCGCAACAAAAAGACTCGGTTTACAGAACTTTTTTAAAAACGTATAAGTCTGTTCAATAAGGATTAACACTAAATGATTGATTCTTTAAAATGTTCTATCTGAATCAAAGTTCTCCAGTTCTTTGCTAACTGCATTCAAAAAGGTTGAACCTAATGCGCCGTCAATGATTCTATGATCGTAACTTAAAGAGATATACATCATGTGCCTTATGCCAATGGTATCTCCCTGAGGTGTTTCAATAACCATAGGCCGCTTTTTAATTGCACCAACAGCCATAATGGCTACTTGTGGTTGATTTATAATGGGAGTTCCCATGATGCTTCCAAATGTACCTACATTGGTGAGCGTAAATGTACCTCCAACTGTATCATCTGGTTTTAACTTGTTATTTCTTGCAGCTTTCGCCAATCCGTTAACCTGCTTGGTCAACCCAACCAGATTCAACTGGTCTGCATTTTTAATTACCGGAACAATCAGATTTCCTGAAGGCAATGCAGTTGCCATGCCAATATTAAGGTCTTTTTTAACAATGATTCTCTCACCCTCAAGAGAACTGCTCAATAGAGGATATCTTTTCAAGTTCTTTACAATGGCTTCTATAAACAAGGGCGTGAATGTTATTTTTTCACCTTCTCTTTTTTCAAAATCTTTTTTCACTTTTTCTCTCCACAAAACCAGATTGGTAACATCACATTCGGCAAAACTTGTCACATGCGGGCTTGTTTTCTTGCTGTCAACCATGTGCTTCGCAATCAATTTACGCATGCGGTCCATTTCAATGATTTCAATATTTCCCTGAAACTGAACAGGTGGATTTATTTCATTGCTG
>CAZCOL010000014.1:3672-6697 GCA_964500545.1 uncultured Ferruginibacter sp.
GGAACTACGTCATTTTCTTTAAAAAGAATTTCCTGAATGATCCCCGCTGCAGTAGAAGGTACTTCGCTGTCAACTTTATCCGTAGCAATATCTAAAACTGACTCATCCATGGCTACTTTATCGCCCGGTTGTTTGTGCCATTTTAAAATCGTGGCTTCCATGATGCTTTCACCTAACTTAGGCATTATCAGGTCGACTAAACTCATATAATAATATTATAAATTCAAATAATAGAATATTTGCAAAGGTACGTAAAATGAGAATGATGCATCAGTTATATAAACATCGGAATTGAGCGTTAAAAGTGTTGTTTTATAAAGTTTTATAATGTTAATTTCTATTTGTTGAAAAAATAATAATAGAGGTTTTGTTTTGTTGGATATTGTCAATTCTTCTGTTTATCTTCATTTAGGATGAAAACTCTTAATGCATTCAGTGCATTCACAGCTGTAACCTGAATATTTTTTTGTCTGTCAAACCTGACATTTATTTTTTGGGTGACAATTTTGTTCTTATTGCCTGTTGCAATCCATACGGTTCCTAGGGGTTTTTCAAGAGTGCCTCCATCCGGCCCCATAATACCAGATACTGCAATTGCATAATCCGTCTCAAATTTTGCAATTGCTCCCTTTGCCATTTCCTTAACAACAGCTTCACTCACTGCACCTTGATGTTGAATTGTATCCTTATCTACTTCCAGCAATTTCATTTTAGATTCGTATGAATAAGAAACTATGCTGCCATTGTAATAAGCAGATGATCCTGCAATGTTTGTCAGTAAATGTGCAATGTATCCTCCTGTGCAACTTTCGGCAGTGGTAATTGTTTTATTTCTTTTTATCAATAAATCAGCCAAAACTTTTTCCATGGGTACATCTTCATTGATGACCAAATGGTCTTTTACCAAATCACAAAGTTGCACAAACAATGGTTCGATAATTTCAACAGCTTTATCCCGGGTATCTTCAATAATACTTAGCCTTAATCTTACCATTCCAAAATTTGGAAGATAGGCCAGTTTGACTTTAGTGGGAAGCTTGGCTTCATAATCTTCCAGCAAATCTGCCAGCATGGATTCCCCAATTCCAAATGTTACCAGCGTCTTATGTGTTATGCAAGGCAGTTTTATTTTTTTTATCAATTTTGGAATAACTGCATCTTCAATCAGTCCTTTCATTTCAGTTGGAACGCCCGGCATACTGATAAAGATTTTACTATTCTTTTCAAACCACATTCCAGGTGCTGTCCCTCTGGTATTTAAAAGTACCTCGCATGTGTCCGGGACTTCGGCCTGTTTTAAATTTCTTTCGGTAACTGGTCGCTTGAAAACTTTTTCAAATAGCTTAGTTACATTTTCAAGGGCATCTTGATTTACTATCATCTTCCCATCAAAATATTTACACAGAAGAGGTTTTGTAATATCGTCAGCTGTTGGACCCAGACCTCCGGTAATAATAATTATATCTGATTGATTGGATTCTTCATCCAGTGTTGACCATATTTGATCCCAATTATCACCCACTGCTACTCTACGGAGGATTTTAATGCCGATTTTATTCATTTCTTGTGCAATCCATGCACTATTGGTATCTATAACTTGTCCTATTAGTAGTTCATCTCCTATAGTGATGATGGATGCTTGAGTCATGCTTCAAAATTAAATTAATAATGTTTATTTCCTCTGCTCAACACAACAATTAATTTGATTTCTCTACCTTTAATTTTTAAAACTAACAAAATGGAAAAACAAGATTATAAAAATCATTCAAAAAAAGCCCCAAGGGCTTACTACTTAGGTTTGCTTTTGGCATTAATTACAATATTATTTTCCTTGATTTATTGTGAGGATGTTTCAACAGGATGGAGCGGAAATTTATTGCCTGTGTTGATTGTTTATTTATGTGTTGCAATCATTTTAATAGGATATTTTGCCAGGGCTTTTGCTTTAAAAGCGCAGGACAGAGCGATAAGGGCCGAGGAAAATCTGAGACATTTTGTTTTGACAGGCAAATTGTTGGATAACAGACTCTCCATTTCTCAAATCATTGCATTGAGATTTGCAAGTGATGGAGAATTTGTAGCTCTTGCCCATAAAGCAGCGGATGAAAAAATGTCCAAAAAGCAAATTAAAGAAGCCATTCAAATTTGGCGTGCAGATCATTACAGGGTTTAATGAGTTATTTTAGTTAATTATGTTTATTGCTGAAACAAACATCAGGATTCATTATGCATTGACCGATCAGATGGGATTTGTCTATCACGGGCATTACGCACAGTTTTACGAGATAGGCAGAACCGAAGCTATCAGGACTTTGGGCTTTGCATATAAGGATATCGAGTCAATGGGAATTATCATGCCTGTGATTGAAACCAGATTTAAATTTCTGCTGCCGGCAAAATACGATGACCTGATTACAGTAAAAACAATTTTAAAAGAACTACCCGACAATCACAGGATTCTTTTTTACGGAGAAATATACAACGAAGTCGGACAATTGTTAAATGTTGGAGAAGTAACAATGTACTTTATGCAAATTGAAGGAATGAAAAAAGTAACAATGCCTGTTGAACTTAGAAAAAAAATTGAGTATTATTTTAAAAAGTAATCAATTTATCTGCCTGAAATGCCATCTACACTCGCTTTTCCCGGGCCAACCAATAGCAGTGTTAAAAACACTCCCAAATAAAGTGTAGCCATTTGGCCATCACCCAAAAAATCACTGTTGTGTGCTTTAAACAAAGCCACTGCCATACAAATGATGAGGGGTACAGAAGCCAGTCTGGTAAACAATCCAATCACAATGAACAAGGCGCAAAAAAATTCTGCAAATACTGTCAATAATAACGAAATAGTCCTGCCAAGTCCCATGAAATTCATGAACTCCGTTTTTAATTCTGAAAAATGAACCAGTTTTTCATATCCGTGTTTCATCATTAATATGCCAAAAATCAAACGAAGCAAAAGTAAAGCTGTGTTGAACATTGCTGAACTGTACTGAACGGAAAGAAGTTTTTTCATAAACGG
>CAZCOL010000014.1:6797-20870 GCA_964500545.1 uncultured Ferruginibacter sp.
CTGTGTTGAACATTGCTGAACTGTACTGAACGGAAAGAAGTTTTTTCATAAACGGGAATATTTTATTAAAAATAGTGAATTTTTTTATCAATCCGTTAACTATGGTCATAGTAGCTTTTTGTATAAAAGCTCAAATGTTTTTGCTATATTTATTTTCAATATTGTTTTTTACAAACGGACTAATACCTTTGCCAATAATTGTCTTAACCCGTTATTTATGAATCCTTCCTTTTTATTTGTAGATCGAATGTTGATTTTCATGTTTCGTGCAATTTGCAACATAAATAAAGTTATATCATTTCCTAATTCCCAAAAAAAGGATCGGTTAATTTTCAAAACGCTTTGCTTGCTGTTCTTTTCAGCTCCTTTTTGCCTGTTGTCTCAACCTACACATTTTATAACGGACAAAGAAAAGAAAATCAGAGAAGCAATAACTTTATTCAACAATCAGGAATTTGGTTATGCCTATCCAATATTAAAAGAATTAAAAACAAACCTATCTTCAAATTCCGGAGAAATCAATCATTTTTTGATCGAAGACTTGAATTGTTGCTTTATTGCCTGCCGGCTTAAAATGAATGATGAATTTGCAGAAACTGAAGCGGTCGATTTTATTTCCGGCAACCATCCTTTGCGTCTTATACAAAAACTTAGTTTTTATCTTGCTCATTATTATTTTCAAAGAAATGATTATGAGCAAACGATTAGTTATTTTGATAAGTCGGGATTTGATCATTTGTCAAATTCAGAAATAGCAGATGCCAAATTTGAAAAAGGATATGCTTTCTTCAATCTGAAAAAATTTGAGGAAGCTGAATCTCTTTTCAATGAAATTACTCAGTTGAATGAAAGTAAATACTTGTTTCAGGCACATTACTATTATGGATTTATTTCTTATTATTTCCAAAAGTATGATGATGCTTTGAAATCTTTTTATATCGCAGTTAAAGATGAAGAATATAATAGGGTAGTACCTTACTATATTGCTGAAATTCTCTATTCTCAGGGAAAAAAGAATGATGCGCTTCAATTCGGTGATAGTGTCCTGCGAAACAATCAATCACTTTATTACAAACAGGAACTCAGTTTGTTGATTGGTCAATTGTATTTTGAAAGAAATGAATTTCAAAAGGCCATGTCTTTGTTAAAAAATTATGCAGACAACAGCAGGGATGTTTCAAAATCAATTTTATACGAATTGAGTTACTGTTATTATCAAACCGAAAATATCCCAAAAGCCATTGAGGGTTTTAAAAAACTAAGTGGTGAAAAAGATTCTTTGGGGCAAAACAGTATGTATCAGTTGGCCAGCCTTTATTTGTCGATTGATGACAAGCATAATGCCCGAAACGCATTTCAATTTTGTGCCTACAATAACAGTGATTTATTGCAACAAAAGATTTCCAAATTCAATTATTCAAAACTATCTTTTGAGTTAGGATATCTGGATGCTGCACTAAATGAAATAAGGGATTTTTTAAAAGAATACCCTTCCTCTGAATATGATTCCGAAGCAAAAGAATTGCTGGTGAATCTGCTGGCCAAAACCAATGATTTTTCTCAGGGAATTGAAATGTATGAATCTCTAAAAAGCCCGGGCATTAATGCTCAAAAAGTTTACCCATCCCTGTTGTATGGTAAAGCCATTCAGTTATTCAACGATCAAAACTTATCAGAATCAGATGCGACATTTAGAAAATTGTTGCTGACGCCTTACTCAGATAGATTATCTCCTTATGCAAAATTCTGGAGAGGAGAAATTGCTTACAGGGAAAAAAGATACGATGATGCAGTCAACTTTCTTTCACAATTCAATCAGTCCGCCCCTGCAGGATTGAACGAGGCAAACTTACTCAATTGCAGATATACACTTGGCTACAGTTTTTTTCAAAAAGGTTTGTATAAAAATGCATTGCAACAATTCGAATTAATAACCAAAGTTTTAACGCCCGCTTCCGGATCTATTCAACTTGACGCTTATTTAAGGGCTGCAGATTGCTATTATGCTTTAAGAGAGTTTGCGAAGTCTCTTAAAATGTATGAAAATATCATCAGCAACAATCTCACATCTTCCGATTATGCACTTTTTCAGAAAGCCATGATTGTTGGAGTTAAAAATAGCAATGAAAAAATACTGCTCTTGAATTCCCTGAAATCAAAATATCCCAATAGCAGTCTTTTGTTGGATTCCAAAATGGAAATTGCCTCGAGTTATATCGCTGAACAAAACTTTTCACAAGCAATACCATATCTGGAAGAATTAATCAGCCATAAGGATGCAACTGGTTTAAAACCTGCTGCATATTTGAAACTAGGACTCGCCTATTTCAATGACGATAAGAATGAATCAGCCTTAAAAGTTTACAAAGAGTTGATTCGTAAGTACCCCAAATCTGCTGAGACAGAGGAGGCACTCTCTATCGTGAAAGAAATTTATGTTGAAATGAACCGATCTGATGATTATATTGAATTGCTCAGGGAAAACGGAATCAATATCGGTATCAATGAAGCCGATTCACTGACCTACATGGCTGCATACAAAAAATTTGAATCTGCTGATTACAGCGGATCCAATACCTCCTTCAATTATTATTTGACCAGGTATGTTAATGGTATGTTTAGGCTGGATGCTTTGTATTTCAACAGTATTGCTTATCTCAAGCAAAATGATTTTACAAATGCTGTAAAAGGATTTAAACTAATCAATCATGAGGGGTTGAACCCTTATTTCGAAACTTCTGCCCTTGAGCTGGCAAAGCTTTTTTATTTTGAATTTAAAAATTATGACAGCTCCAGAAAATATTTTCAGGAATTGATGAGCAATACTGCCAATTCCGAAAATCATCTTGAAGCTTTGAGGGGATTTGTAAGAAGTTGTTTTCTTTCAAAAGATTATCAAACGGCAGATACAGCAGCTCAGGCCCTGTTGAGTTTGAAAAGCGTAAGCTCGGATGACAAAGCAATAGCATGGCTTTTGACCGGAAAATCGCAGCAAATATCCGGAGACTGCAACAGTGCCTTGGCATCATTTAAAACCGTTTCTGCGCTCAATAAATCTGCATGGGGTGCCGAATCAAGATACGAGACTGCAAATTGTTATTTTCAGATAAATGATTTGAATTTGGCTGAAAAAGCCGCATTGGCGGTAATCAAGGAAACAGGTTCTTATGATCACTGGGTCACTAAATCTTATATTTTATTGGGAGATATTTTCATGAAACAAAAAGATTATTTCAATGCGAAAGCCACTTTTGAAAGCGTATTCAAAAATGCAGTCATCCCTGAATTGAAAAATGAAGCCCAGCAAAAATATAAACAGGCAAGCAGTGAAGAAAAAAAATCTTCAGGCAATAACCGTTAAACTACTTATCAGAATGATATATTTTGAAATAAATCGCAAATTGATATTCATCTTTTTTTTACTTTTTCATTTTGTTTTAGTAAAGGCACAAAAGGATACAGCTGTCAAGCCTACTGTAACGATCATTTCCTCTTTTAAGCCTGTTTTGATAAGTCCAGCTAAAATTAACTTTTATGGTTCATCATTGCCGGCAGATACTATCAGGGAAGTGAGGGAATACAATATCCCGTCTCAGAATTATGTTTATTCTTACGAATCAGTTGCGCTAAATCCTCTTACCATGCAAACAGATTCGAATGAACTGCTGAGGAAACAGCATCATTTCCTAAAAATTGGCTATGGCAATCTGAATACTCCATTACTCAATGCCGGAGTATTTGTGAATAGCATACCTTCTGCAATATTAAGTGCCAATGTTTATGCTGTTTCTTCCAAAGGAAACATTAAAAATCAGGATTATTCGCTGTTTTCATTCAGATCTGACGGAAGCTATTTTTTAAAAAACAATGAAGCGCATGCAAATATAACATTTGACAGACGTCAATTTTATTTGTTTGGTTACGACCATACCAAATATGATTTCTTAAAAAAAGACATTTCCCATTTGTTTAATGATTTTAATTTTTCATTTGGGGTAAGAAATTTATCCAAAAATTATTTGAAATTAAATTATCATCCTACTGTTGGGGTTGATTTATTTTCAACAAAAGATTCATTGACTGAAACTTCTGTAAATATCCAAATGCCGTTGGAATTCAGGTTTAGTGAAATGATTAATTCTGGTGTGAATTTTTCCTTAGACGCTACTAAGGTTTCTTTTACCAATCAGCAATCCAATAAAGTTAATTTTAAAAACAATGTAGCGAATTTCAATGCATTTATTGCTTATAAATCCAAGGGTTTTTATGTCAATGCAGGTGCCGCGCTTGTAAGAAATATGAACAATTGGGAAATTTTACCCGACATTAAGGCTGAACTGCCCATGACCTCTCAGAATGTTATACTTTTTGCCGGCTGGAACGGAAGGGTTATAAAAAACACCTACAGGAATCTTTCGATGATAAATCCTTATTTGAAAGTTCAAAGTGCAAATCAAAATACCGTCAAAAATGAAATCAGTGGAGGAGTAAAATCATTTATTGGAAAATTTATCTCGGTAAGTGCTAAAGCTACTTGGGAGAGATTCAGGAATTATCAGTTTTTCTTGAATGACACTGCTTCTGGTTCTCGTTTAAATGCCTATGTTTTATCTGATGAAGCCCATCTGAATAATTTTTCATTACATGGAGAATTGAGTTATGTGAAACGGGATAAATTCAGTTTTTCAGGCGAGGTTACTTTTAATGGTTATACTGGAATGAAGAAAAATGCAAAGGCATGGAATACTTTGCCTATGGAAGCACGCATAAATTTTATGTCACAGGTCAATAAAAAAATAAAATTGACCGGAAGTTTTTACCTTTTCGCAGGAGGACAATATCTTGAAATCGGAAACATCAGCAAAGTGAATACCGGGGGTTCGGATTTAAGTGTTGCCTCAGAATACAGAATAAACAGAAAGTTCATTGGCTTCTTGAATGTAAATAATATCTTTGGAAATTCCTATGAACGCTGGCGTTACTATCCAGTTTATGGTTTGAACGCAGTAGGAGGAGTAAAAGTAATTTTTTAAAAATTTGATATTGCATGGTTGAGGAGTTAATAGAACAATACCTTTTTATAAACAATGAATGTCCGCTTCCCGGATTGGGAAGGTTGAGCATGGAGTCAAAAAGTGCTTCAGTGAAAGCAGGAGAGCAGAAACTGATTTCGCCTGTTCAATTAATTAAATTTGTTCCCGGTGAGAGCAATTCCGCAGATTTCGCAAACTTTATTTCAAAAAATAAAAAAATATCCGTCGATGCTGCTGCAGTGATGCTAAATGAGTTTTGTCAGCAAATCATTGATTTGAAGTCTAAACAAAGGATTACCATCAATCAAACAGGTTACTTCAGCAAAGAAGGAAATATCAGTATTGATTTCAAGCAATTTGTTTTAGATGAAGCGCTGACTCCATTAGTCAATTTAAATCACGTGATACACCCCAAAAAAGAAGGGAAATTACTGGTTGGTGATGCGGAGATGCCTATAGAATATATGAAAGAATATATTGCGGCTTCTAAATTGCAAAAAAACTATCAATGGTGGATTGCGGCTGTTTCCATGGGGATTGTTTCCGTCGCCATGATTGTTGTTTATTTAACCAGTTTCAAGTCTGGCAGTCTAATGGGAAGTGCTTCATCCATTAAAGTTAATGTTGAAAAAACCCACTATAAAAAATTGAATTAGTATAATATCATGATACATCATAAAAACTGTCCGGTTTGTTTAAGTGATTCAATCAATGAGGAATTGTCGGCTTTGGATAATACGGTTAGTAAAGAAGCGTTTTCGATTTGGAAATGCAACTCCTGTGGTGCGAAATTCACTCAAAATATTCCTGATCAGGAACAGATTGGAGAATATTACCGATCTGAATCCTATGTTTCGCACAGTGATACAAAAATTGGATTCATCAACACAATGTACCATCATGTTCGAAACATCACTTTAAGATTTAAAAGAAAGTTGGTTACAAGCGAAACAGGAACCAAAGCCGGAGAAATTCTGGACATAGGTTGTGGAACGGGAGCATTTTTAAATAGTATGAAAAATGCAGGATGGGCTATTACAGGGTTAGAGCCTGATCAAAACGCAAGAGAAAATGCATTGAAGCTTTACAATATTGTACCCCAGGATTCAACATCTCTTTTTCAGCTGAAAGAAAATACTTTTGATGCAATTACTTTATGGCATGTGCTTGAACATGTTCATCAGCTGGATGAATATATACTTCAATTAAAAAAAATATTGAAAGAAAAGGGAGTTATTTTTATTGCTGTTCCAAACCATACATCCAATGATGCCAAATATTACAAAAAATACTGGGCTGCCTATGACGTTCCCCGTCATTTATACCACTTCTCTCCCAAAAGTATGGATACCCTGATTAGGCGACATGGTATGAAATTGAAATCCACAAGACCAATGTGGTTTGATAGTTTTTATGTGAGTATGCTCAGTGAAAAAATAAAAACCGGTAAATCAAATATCATTTCAGCATTAATCAGAGGAATCATCTCCAACTTCCATGCAATGCTACACAATGAAAAATGCAGCTCGCTGATATACGTTATAACTAAGTAAGTATTTTTATCATCATCAAATGAACAAGCAGGATTTATTGCATGAATTGAAAAACAATACATTGGTCATGTTGCGCCCTTCAAAAGTTCAGGGGATAGGGGTGTTTGCAATAACTGACATAGAAAAAGGAAGAAGGGGTTTGTTTTCAAATGACAAATCTGAATGGATAAAAGTGCACAAATCGGAAATTGATCAGTTGCCGGAACATTCAAGGTTTTTAGTGGAAAATCATTGTCTATATGACGACAAGTTTTATTTTGTTCCAGAGTATGGATTTAAAATAATTGATCTGGTAATATTTCTAAATCACTCAGAGAATCCCAATATTATATCAATCAATGACGGAGAAGATTTTGAAGCCATTCAAAATATCAAGGCGGGTGAAGAATTGTTTTTAAACTACGGAGAAATTGTAAGCGAACAACATTACTGAGATTTATAAAAGATTTCAACATCTGTTTAAAATTATATTTCTCTGCCAATGATTCTTTTCTTATTTTTCATATTCTTATTAACTAAAATATCCAATTATGAGAAAGCTTAGCAGCTATTTGGTTGCATTGATTCTTACGAATGTGCTGATTGTTTCTGCATATGCACAAAATGTAACCATCACGGGTAACGTCAAAAATGCCCAAACAAATGAGAATTCAACTGCCGTATCCGTTGTCATCAAGGGTTCATCTACAGGAACTTACACAGATGACAAAGGAAATTTTTCAATTTCCGTTTCCAAATTGCCGGTAACACTTGTAATTTCATCTATCGGTTTTGAGCAAAAGGAAATATCTCTTACTACTGCAGGGTCAAGGGTTGCCATATTGCTGAGCCCATCGACCAAATTAGGACAGGATGTGGTTGTGTCAGCATCGAGGGTGCCAGAAAAAATTCTGGAATCGCCGGTTTCTGTCGAAAGGGTGAATGCTGCTTCCATTAGAAACGCTGCCGGTGCAAACTATTATGATATATTGAAATCGCTGAAGGGGGTGGATGTTACCACATCTTCGCTCACATTTGCCACACCAACCACCAGAGGATTTAATTCCAGTGGTAATACAAGATTCAATCAGCTGATTGACGGGATGGACAATCAGGCCCCCGGTCTTAATTTTTCGGTTGCTTCCATTGTTGGATTGAGTGAACTGGATGTGGACAATATGGAATTGCTTTCAGGGGCATCCTCAGCATTATATGGCTCCGGAGGAATGAATGGAACATTACTGATGACCAGCAAAAATCCATTTAAATACCAGGGGTTATCAGTTTTGGCCAAAGAAGGTGTAATGCATTTTGGTGATGCAGAACGTTCTGTATCTCCTTATCATAATTTCAGTATCCGCTGGGCTAAGAAAGTAAATGAAAAATTTGCATTCAAAGCAAATGTTGAAATGATTCAAGCAAATGACTGGGTAGGGCAGGACTATAGGAATTATAAAAGAATAGCTCCCGGAGGATTTGTTACTGCCGGCAACAGAAGTTCAGATCCCAATTATGATGGTATTAATATTTATGGAGATGAAACCACCATTGATATCAGATCAAATGTATTGAAGCCCATTGCAACAACTATGGCTCCTTTCCTGCAAAATTTTATAGATACCCTAAACGGAGGCAAATCGATTGATGTATCCCGTACAGGGTATACTGAAAATCAGGTGGTAAACCCTGTAACTGTTAATTATAAATTGAGCGGGGCACTGCATTATAAGTTATCTGCTAAAACCGAGGCAATTTTTGCAGCATATTGGGGCACCGGAAATACAGTTTATACCGGAAGCGAAAGATATTCTTTGGAGAATTTAAAAATGGGTCAATATAAACTGGAGCTGAACAATAAAGACTGGGTATTGAGAGCATTTACTACTCAGGAAGATGCAGGAAATTCTTATAATACAACTGTCGCAACTAGATTGCTGAATGAAGCATGGAAAGCAAGTGGAGGTTCTACAGGTTGGTACTCCCAATATGCCCAAACTTATTTGGGCTATAGGTTAAATGGCAGCTCTGATGCTGATGCTCATGCTGCAGCAAGAAATTTCGCAGATATCGGCAGACCTGACCACAACAGTTCACAATTCAAAAGGATGTATGACTCTATCAGACAAATACCTATTTCATTGGGCGGTGCTAAATTGCTCGACAAGTCTGATTTGTACAGTGTAGAAGGAAATTACAATCTGTCTAAATTTACTTCCAATTTTGCAGACATCATCGTAGGCGGTATGTATAAAAGCTATGTGTTGAATTCAGAAGGAACTCTGTTTGCAGATGCTCCCGGAAGCCCTATCACCACTTACGAATACGGTACCTATGCTCAGGCAACCAAAAAATTATTTAAAAAGTATAAATTGTCAGTTTCCGGCAGATACGATAAAAATCAAAATTTCAAAGGAAGATTCACTCCGCGAGCTACTTTGACTTACAAACTCGCTGAATTCAATCACCTCAGGTTGTCATATCAAACTGCTTACCGTTTCCCATCCAATCAACAGCAGTGGATAGATTTAGGTGTTGGAACCGGAGTAAGATTGCTGGGCAGCAACAAATACTTCAGCACCAAATATAATTTTACCGGAAATCAATTGTATGATTTGGAGAGTTTTATGACTACTTCCACCGAAGTAAAATACAATCCGGTTGAAGTAAAGCCGGAAGCAATTTCTTCATATGAATTGGGTTATAAGGGGCTGCTTGCAGGAGGAAAATTATTGATTGATGCTTATGGATATTACGGACAATATCAGGATTTCATTGGTAGAAGGGTAATGGTACAGTTTAAAAATCCTACCGGCCCTCATTCAATTGCAGATACCAGCAACCGCTATTACTCTCTGCCTGTAAATTCTGCTGATAAAGTGAAGACATTTGGTTTTGGGTTGGGCTGCGATTACAGACTGAGAAACAATTTCTCTGTTGGATTGAACATCACATCGGATCAGTTGACTGATGTACCTGAAAATTTTGTTGCTTATTTCAATTCACCAAAGTATAGAGCCAACGCTTATTTTGCCAATAGTGGATTTGGACCATCGAAACGTTTGGGTTTCAATTGTTCTTACAGATGGCAACAGTCGCTGGAATATGAAGGAGATTTTGCAACTGGTACCATTCCTGATGTACATGTAGTGGATGCCCAGGTAAGCTATAAATTGCCCACTACCAAATCTATCATAAAACTTGGAGCCAATAATTTGCTTAATCAGTATTATTATAATGCCATTGGTAATGCAAGAATCGGCGGCTTGTACTACCTCAGTTTTGGATACAATATTTATTAATCGTTGTGATTATTTTCAACCAAAAAATTATATTATGAAACAATATTTCAACAATATGAATAATTTAAAGACACTCTTGGCATTTTCGCTGACAATCATTTTTCTGGTTTCTTGTAATAAGGATATGGAACAAATGGGTGATATCCAGCAGCCCCAACGATCTGGAGAAACTTTGGATCAAATTTTAAGAAACAATCCTAATGACAGTCTTTATTACAGACTTATGATTAAAGGAGGCCAAACAGCAATGATAGCCGACAGTAACAGATCGTTTACTTTGTTTGTGCCCGGTAATAATGCAATGAAGAAATTCATTACGGCCATTTCAGGCGGAGTTGTTGTGCCTGTGTTGCCAGATGCTGTATTTTCCCAGTTCATCACCAATTTTATAACTACAGAACAAGCAGCGGCATTGGTGCAATACAATACAATGCCTCAGATTATTAAATCTAGCAGTATTCCTTCAACATTTCCTAATTTTTTCTATCCTTCTGTTTTCAATCCTGCACCCAATTTAAGCAGTCTTTTCAGACTAAATCTTTATCCTTCCACAATCAATGGGGCATGGTTGAATAATCTGCCTTTGACATCTGTAAACACTGTTGCTTACAATGGAGTAATACATCACTGTGCAGGTTTAGCTATTCCCCCACAAAGGTATTTATGGGATAGAATCAATACGGATACTGGGTTGACTTATTTAAAAGCTGCAATTGCTCGAGCAGACAGTGGTACTGCTGCACCGGGATTCCTTCAAGGAGTTTTGGGCAACATCGGAGCAAATCTTACCGTATTCGCTCCAACAAATGAAGCTTTTCAAACCACATTGAAAGGTCTAATCGCTCAAACTTTGATTAATCAAGGGGTGCCTTTACAAATCGCAATTGCTCAAGCTACCGCACTATCTTCAACCCCTGATGTATTCAGTAATTCAATGTTGTTTTCTGTATTGACTGCAGAGAAAGTAAAAGGTATTTTGGTGTATCATTTATTGGGAAGCAGGGCATTTACCAATAATTTTCCAACCTCTACAACTACTGTATATACATTGTTGAAATTGCCCGGCATGCAAAATGGTTTGCCACTTACCCTTAAAGCAAAATTTGGAACGCCATTTGTTGACAGTGCTATAGTAAAGGGATTGGGAAATTCTACTCCTGCAAATATCATCATCAATTCTACACCTCTTACGGCTGATCCGGACGGCACTAGTGATCAATTGTATTTAAATGGAATCTTGCATAAGATTGACGGGATATTGATGCCTCAATAAAGTTATATTCATTTTGAAAATAGCCTTCGATTCAATTCGAAGGCTATTTTGTTATTAGTTATTCGCTTATTTTAATTTCAAACATTTTGGGCCATCGCTTGCCGGTTATTAAAAATGTTTTCGTTGCTTCATTATAAGCAATTCCATTCAACACATCTGTTCTGTTTGGGATAACATCTTTTTCCTGTAATAATCTTTCAATAGAAATTTTGCCTGTAACGCGACCATTTTCCGGATTTATTTTAACAATCAGATTGCTTTCATAAATATTTGCATAGATGAATCCATTCACATATTCCAATTCATTCAACATTGCTACAGGACCCTGATCATCTTTTACGGAGACAGTATTTTTCACTTTAAAATTTTCTGGATCTACAAAATATAGATTCGATGAACCATCACTAATAATTAAACTGCTCGTATCATGTGTCAAACCCCATCCTTCATAAGGCCAGTTGAAAGTTTTGATAGCCTGGTCAATATTATTCACATCATATACATTCACTAAGTGGTTTTGCCAGGTAAGTTGATATAGTTTATTTTTAAAAACACTAATGCCTTCTCCAAAGATCTCCTTGCTGCCCATCAGCTTCTTTTTGAGAACGTTTCCGGTTTTATAGTCTGTGATTCTTATAGAAGAAGATTCGTAATCTCCTGTTCCTTCATACAATTTATCTTTAAAAAATTCTAATCCTTGAGTATAAGCACTCGTATCATGAGCATACTCACTAATCACACTGTATTGTAAAATGGCAGGGGCTTCAATTCCAACATGGGGTACTACAATTTCAGGGTCATGATCAGGATTGTTGTTACCAGTACAAGAATGCAATGAAATAGCTATGATAATTGATAAATATTTATTCATTTGAACTGTTTTGTTATTTTCATTAACAATGCCGGGTTATAAAATTAGCAAATAGTCATTTTGGTCGGTAAATTAAACAAAATTATTCTCATTCATTACAACGACTTTGTTTTATAAGATTTGAGTTTGGTTTTTAACTTTTAATTTGTTCAAATAAGAGTAAATGATTAAAATATTTAACTACTTTTAATAGTTGTTTTTGCATACATTTTTCTGATTGTTATTTTCTTAACCTTAAATTACAAAATGACTAAAAATTTATTTCTTCTTTTACTTTCTCTGTTTATTTTACCTGTGACCTATTCTCAAGGAATCCTCAATAAAGTAAATGCAACTATTAATCAAGCTAAAAATACAAATGTTGTATCTGATATCACTAAAGTTGTTGCAGGTGATGATAAATCTATAAAGCTTACCAATGAAGATATTATATCAGGTTTAAAAGAAGCGCTAACCATTGGCACGCAAAACAGTGCCCGAAATTTGAGCAGCTTAAATGGTTTTTTCGGGAATGAGGCAATTAAAATTTTGATGCCTTCTGAAACAAAAAAAATGGTTACAACACTACGAAAAATGGGAATGGGTGCTCAGGTTGACAAGGCGGTACTTTCTATGAACAGAGCTGCAGAAGATGCTGCAGGTATTGCAGGGAATGTATTTATTGACGCAGTAAAAAAAATAACAATTGCAGACGGACTAAAGATTTTAAGGGGAAGTGATACCGCCGCTACAAGTTATTTGAAAAGTGCAACTCAAAAAGAATTAATGGAAAAAATCCGACCTATTATTGATGCATCACTAAAAAAAGTGGATGCGACTAAATATTGGAAAGATATTTTTACCTATTACAATAAATATTTTCATCAGAACATCAATACAGATTTAACTGATTATGTTACGGGAAGAACAATGAACGGGCTATTCTTTTCAATAGCTGAAGAAGAAAAGAAAATCAGAAAAGATCCTGCCGCTCGCGTTACAGATTTGTTGATGAAAGTTTTTGGTGTAAACAATCAATAGAATTTATCATTTATTTACAATATCCATTTCATTGATCAGGTTTTTAGCATCGGCAAACTTGTCTACTATAAAAAGTACATAGCGAATATCAACCATGATATTTCTGCATATGGTAGCATCATAATTTATATCGCTCATGGTTCCTTCCCAAACCCTGTCGAAATTCAAGCCTACGAGATTTCCTTCTGCATTTAAGGCTGGACTTCCGGAGTTGCCGCCGGTAGTGTGATTCGACGCGATAAAGCAAACAGGCTGTCTGCCATCAACACCATATCTTCCGAAATCTTTGGCATGATACAATTCGATTAATTTTTGAGGAATGTCAAATTCATAATCTCCCGGTTTGTATTTTTCCATAATTCCATCCATATAGGTATAGAAATTGTATTTCACTGCGTCTTTTGGTTTGTATCCTTTTACGTTTCCATAAGTTAACCTTAAAGTGCTGTTGGCATCCGGATAGAATCTTTTTTCTTTAAATACATCCATTTGAGCCTGCATGTAGATTCTTTGTTGTTTATTGATCAAATTTTGAAGCACGGAGACAGAAGAGGCAATCTTATTGTTGTATGTTTCAATTATATCTGTGTACAGTTTGTAAAGAGGGTCACTTTTTATTAAATCAATTGATTTTTGAGGACTCTGCACTAGGGCGTTTTTGATGTTGTTCAATGAAATCAGTGATGAATTTTTGAAGACTTCATCAGCAAGGATCGATAGATTTTTATTTTTTATTAATTCCAACAGCAAAGGAGAGGTGTTTTCTTTATTGTTTTTTTCGAGATAAATAGTCATTAACCTTTCAAATAATTGCCGGTCAAGAACAGGGTTGAATTCTTTGAATATATCTTCTAGTTTTGACATGGCTTTATCATCGTATTGATTTTTAGATGCACTGTCTTTTGTAACTGACTGAATCCAGTTGTTTAACACCCCTGCAATATTGAATGTTTCTATCCTAGGAATGATTTCATTGTAGCAATCTCTGGAAATGATATACGGATCGATATTTTTATAGGCATTTGATAAGTCAATCAAAACTGTT
>CAZCOL010000014.1:20970-41939 GCA_964500545.1 uncultured Ferruginibacter sp.
TCAAAACTGTTCCGTACTTATTTTTCCAATCCTGATTGGAATTAATTTTATCTGAAAAAAGAGTTTCGTAATTTATTTTCTTTTGCAATGCATTGGATTTGTTCAACCCAAGTACTTCACCTTGCCATTTTTTGTAGGCATTTTCAATATTGGCATATTTTGCAGCGTATTGAATTTTGATGATTTCATCTTTGATCATGAAGTTTTTCATGATTTCCAAAATATCATGTCTTATTTGAATTTTGGTCGGGTCGCTGATGTTTTTTATCTGTTCAATCGCATATGAGCTGAGGTACTCATTTGTTTTGCCAGGAAATCCGAAAACCATGGTGAAATCTCCTTCTTTCATTCCTTTTAATGAAATTTTTAAGGACCGCTTTGGTGTATAGGGAATATTTTCAGGAGAATATTCTGCAGGTCTGTTGTTCTTGTCTGCATAGATCCTGAACATTGAAAAATCTCCGGTGTGTCTTGGCCACATCCAGTTATCTGTATCTTTTCCAAAGTTTCCAATAGAAGCTGGCGGAGCACCAACAAGTCTAACATCTTTATAGGTTTCTGTAACAAAAAGAAAGTATTTATTCCCCTCAAAAAAAGGTCTGATGATGACATCCTGGTAAGATTCTTTCTTGTATTCTTTTTTTATTTGCGCAATATTTTTTTCAATCGTAGTTTGACGTTCCTTTTCAGAAAAACCGGGCTGTACATCCTTCAAAACGCTGTTTGTAACCTCTTCAATGCTGATGATAAATGAAACAAATAATCCCGGATTTTGCAGTTCTTGTTTTTTATCATAAGCCCAAAATCCATTGTGTATATAATTATGTTCAATTGTAGAGTGATTCTGAATGGCATCAAAACCACAATGGTGATTGGTAAGTATGAGCCCCTGGTTTGAGATTACTTCAGCAGTACAGAAGCCGCCCAGACTGACAATGGCATCTTTCAAGCTGCTTTTATTGATACTGTATATATCTGAGGCTTTCAGTTTCAACCCCATTTTTCTCATTTCTTTTTCATTCAGAGTTTGCAGCAATTGGGGCAACCACATCCCTTCATCTGCAAAGGATTTATAAGAGATGAATATTAACAACAGCAGAAAACAAGTTATTTTTTTCATTATAATTTATTTTAAATAGAAATAATAAGATTTTCAGAAATTGGTTTACAATAAAAACCGCACCTATTAATCAGTTTATTTTTACAAAGGAGAATATTATTGATTAATAAATTAATTGAGCAAAAATAGGGTAATTGAAGATATTAATAAATCTAAAATATCCAATAGATATTTGATGGTTTTAGGTTTTAAAAAAATTAATTATTAAAAAATAGTACTCAAAATTAATTAATACTGTTAATTCAAATATTTTTGCAGAAATTGATATCATTGACACAGGATTTAATTTTTATTTTGACCGCTTTTTTATTTGGCTTCATTTCTTCATGGATCATAAGGTCTGTATCCTATTACAAACTGAAAAAAAAACTGAAAAGTGCGGAAGGGTTACTTGAAAGCGAAAAACTTATCAAAGAAACGCTCAGGAAAGAAAGTATAACGGCATTTAAATTGAAAGAAGCTCTTGAAACTGAGCTTGGCAGAAAATTGGATGAAGCAAACGCTCTGATCAAAACTATGGACGAAGACATCATTTTATTGCAGCGAAGTAATGAAGAGACTGAGGAGCTGTTAAAAATATCCCAACCTGAAATTCACGCCCTTAAATTGAAACTTATCGAGGCTAATAATACCATCTCTCGCCTAAAGTCTCTGCTTACAGAGAAAAAATAGCAAATCGAATTGAATAAAGTTCTGTACTCATGAATTTACTTCATGGGTATTATGTATGCATCTTCATTTTGCAGAATAGTTTTGTGATTGAAATGATTCAGCGAATCTGAATCGTGTTTAATCCAACCCTTTTACAAAATGACAAATAAAAGTTCAGTTGATATTGCTTTAATGCGTATCCATTTTAAGTATGTTCTTTTTTTATTTAGTTTACTAATCTCATTTAATCTCGGAGCACAAAAAATTGATAGAAATTATGCGACTCAACTTATCCAAAAAAATATCATCAAAGTATATAAAAAAAAGGTGGATGTTAATCCGGATGAAATCGTCAGTTTCTATAAAGTTCCTTCAAGTGGACTTACAATGGTCCATTTGCAGCAAAAATATAAAGGCGTGCCTGTTTTTGGTTGCATGAAAGTGCTGGCATTCAAAGAAGATACTTTGTTTTCAATTGCAGATAATTATTTTGACCTTGATAAAATTAATTCAAAGGATGAGGAAAGACCTTTGATAAAGCCTGAGAGGGCAGTTTTGACCGCACTGAATGAACAGTCTATCCAGTGTAATAAAAATATCAATCCAATATCGGTTGTCGACAATATTTATCATTTCGGAACATTGGGTGTATCCAATAAAGATATAACCTGCAGTTTGATATGGGTTCCGGTTGATGAATGGTCAGTAAAGTTGTCATGGCAGATTGAATTGTTGCCTATCAGCAGTTCGGATCATTTATTGATTAGGGTGGATGCAATTCATAATACAGTGTTGGATAAAAATAATTATACCGTTTATGAAAAATTTAAAAATGAAGATTCAAACAATGAAAATAACAACAATCAATTCAATAATATTGAATCTTGGTTTAATGAAGCATCAAGTATAATTTCAACTTCTCCGGTAAGCTTAAATGCAAAATACAATCTAATTCCATTCCCATTTGAAAGCCCCAATCACCTCATTCGGCAACTTGATTCGGTGTCTAATCCATGGCAGATAAGTTTACCTAATGATACTATTTATAAATGGCACAATGACGGTTATTTCATTCATGACAGTACAAAAGGTAATAATGTATGGGCTCAGGAAGACAGGGATAATAATAATTTAACTTTTGGTAAATCCGCAGCCTCAACAACCGGCTTTCCAAATTTATATTTTAATTATTTGCCTAATTATAATGTTAATCCTACTGATTCAAATTCACAAAAATTTGCCATTACCAATTTGTTTTACTGGAATAATCTGATGCATGATTTATCATATAATTATGGATTCGATGAAGTGTCCGGTAATTTTCAAGCCAACAATTCAATCAGGGGAGGAATTGGTAACGATTTTGTTATTGCAGATGCCCAAGATGCGGGTAGATTGAACAATGCTAATTTTACCACTCCTGTTGATGGTGTATCACCCAGAATGCAGATGTACCTGTTTAATACAACATTTCCTTTGAGAGATGCGGATCTGGATAATGGAATTATTGTCCATGAATATACTCATGGAATCAGTAACAGACTTACAGGAGGTCCTTCAAATTCATCCTGTTTAAGCAATGCAGAGCAGGCAGGTGAGGGATGGAGCGATTATTTTGCTTTGATGATGACAACTGACTGGTCAACTGCTAATATTCAGGATGGTGCAAAGAAAAGGCCATTGGGTACTTATGTTTTGGGAGATTCTACAACGGGTAGGGGTATACGCAGGTATCCTTATTCAACCAATAAATCGATAGATCCGTTGACTTATGGAATGATTGCATCGTTGGGAGGAGAAGTGCATAAAATTGGGGAGATATGGTGTTCTGCTTTATGGGACATGACATGGAATATAATATTGCTAGAAGGAATAAATCCTGATATATTCAACCCAAATGTTTTAGGTGGGAATTCCATTGCATTGAAACTGGTAATGGAGGGAATGAGATTGCAGCCTTGCAGACCGGGTTTCATTGATTCCAGAAACGCAATTTTGAAAGCTGACACCCTGTTTTTTAATGGGAAATACAGTTGTGCAATTTGGAGTGCTTTTGCAGGTAGGGGAATGGGTAAAAATGCTCAGCAGGGTTCTTCCAATAATACGAAAGATCAGGTTGAAGATTTTTTGTGTGACATTGGTTTGCAATTGAAATTAAGACAGAGTTTGTCCGATCAACATGAGGGAGGATTGATTACTTATTTCAACGAAGTAAAATCCGGTCAATGCTTTGATTTGATAAATTATGATTTATGTGATACACTACCTTTGAACGTCGAATATGTTTCTGGAGGAAGTTACGATAGTAACTCAAGAGTCATTCATTTTGCGGTGAATTTACAACAAGGACAGTCTCAGGTGTATCCATTTACAGTTAAGATAAAACGTAATGCATATTTTTTACCGATAAATTTCATTCAGGATTCAGTTTCTCTAAATACTATTTCCCGAATATGGCAAATTCCCAACAATGACACTTTTTCCTGGAAAGTAACTTCAGAGGAAAGCAATAGCAGGCCATTTTCTTTATACAGTAAAAATTACGGGTATATAACAGATAATTGCATAGAAACTATAGAATCTTTTTCAATTCCCGTATCTTCTTCTCCCATGTTGAATTTTCAATCTAACATGCAATGTGAAATGAATTGGGATGGAGGTGTTGTTGAAATAAGTATCGACAGCGGACGAAGTTGGAATGACCTTGGCAATTATATGATAAAGGGTTATTACAATGGTAAAATAAATGTTTGTGGCAATCCGCTTTCAGGAAGACCTGCATTTACAGGCAATAGTTTTGGATTTGTAAAAACAGCCATTGACTTGTCTTCTTTCGAAGGCAATTCAGTTAAAATAAGATTCAGATTTGCAACAGATGAAACGAATTTTATCAATGGCTGGTTCCTTGATGATATTCACTTTGTTGATACAGCGGTTGTAAAAGTAAAGTCTTCAATTTATAGTCCTGCAAATATTTGCTATGAAAGAACCGAAATCATTGCCAGGATTCTTCCTCCGCTTCCTTGTATTCCTGTTTCAATTCTTCAACAACCTGACAGTTTAAATTTATGTGAACATGGGTCAGGTGAAATAAGTATTCGAGCTGAAGGAACGGGCATTAATTATCAATGGCAAGTTAGTTCAGATAACGGGGAGAATTTTTATGATATTATCGGAGAGAATAATTCTGTTTTGTTTTTTAGTAATGCCGCCCTTTCAATGACCGGAAAACTTTACAGATGTATCTTAAGAGATTCGTGCTCCAATGAATTGATTTCAGGTACAAGTCGTTTGATGGTATTTAATCTACCTTCAAATGCATTATTATCGTCTGTTTCAAGATGTGGGGTGGGAGCAATTAGTTTATCAGTTCCTACAGATTCAAATGTAGTGGTGGACTGGTATTTGTCCGAATTTACTGATGTATGTTTCAATTCAAATTCAATTTATCAAACTCCCTCATTAAATTCAAATACAACTTATTGGATCAGCAAAAGAGATACATTGAATGGATGTATAAGTGCTCAACGTGTTCCTTATATCATTCATATTCTAGATGTGCCTGCTCCTCCCCGAGGTATGGATAGCTCAAGATGCGGTCCTGGATCAGTTGGTTTAAAAATTGTTGATCAGTCCTGCAATCAGATTCTTTGGTACAATCAATCTGCCGGTGGGCTTTTGCTTGATACCGGGATTGTTTTCAGAACACCATTTATAAATGCAAATACTACCTATTTTGCTGCTTCAAAATCAATCAATGGTTGCATTTCTTCATCCAGAGCATCTTTAGTTGCCAAAATAAATCCTGTGCCGGCAAGCATTACAAGTGTAACAGGATCATTAAAGTGTTCCGGTGAAACTGCAGTTTTAACTGCAGTTTCAGCATCAGGTCATAGTGTAAAATGGTATGCTGATTCAATTGGAGCAATATTATTGCACAGTGCTTTAAACATTGGAACGAGCGTTTTTACAACTTCATCTATTCAATATACAACAACTTATTGGGTTGCGAATTTTAATAGCATCACAGGTTGTATCTCAGCTGAAAAAAAACCGGTAGTTGTACTGATATATCCAAGACCGCCATTACCCTCTGTAAATCCCGGTTCACGTTGCGGTTCTGGCCGAATTACTTTGAGTGTGATGTCTCCTTCATCAAATTTAAGTTATGATTGGTATGATGTATCAACTGGAGGATCAATTTTAGCATCTTCAACAAATATTACAACTCCAATTATTGTTAATTCCATCAACTACTATGTTGAAAGCAGGACAATATCCACCGGATGTAAGTCTGATTCACGGTTTTTGGCAAAAGCTATTGTTTTACCATTACCCAATCCGCCCGTTTCCATAGGTAATAATACCAGATGCGGTCCCGGAGATATCCTCTTGAAAGTTTCAGCAAATGCCGAATATTCGATGGACTGGTATTCAGCTTCTTCAGGAGGGTTGCCTGTAAAAACCAATTCAGATTTTCTAAAACTGGTCAATATTTCAACATCAAATAGCTTTTACGTTTCTTCAAGAGACATAGTAACCGGTTGTACCTCATCCATTAGAAGTAAAATAACTGCAAATGTTTTACCGATACTGCCTGCTCCATCGACACTTACGGGTACTGCAAACATCTGTCCCTATGTTGGAACAAATAATTCTTTGCTTTATGCTGCCTCTCAGGTTCAGGGAGCATTGAATTATTTATGGATAGTACCACCAGGTGCTTCAATTGACAGTGGTAACAATGGTCTCATAGTAAAATTGCGCTATCAATTTGCTTCTCCAAATGATTCTTTGATTGTTCAGGCTAACAATGGCTGTTTGGGATTGAAAAAATCAATAAAATTGTTTACAAGCAATTGTTTGTCATCTGCTTTAAAATATCAGAACGCAGATTTGAAAAAATCTTCTGAATATGAATTGAGAATTTATCCAAATCCTGCTGAGGTTGAATTTAGAGGGGTGATTACTTCAATTACTAACGAAATGGTTTACTTGAATGTTTATAATATTCAGGGGAAGAGGATTAAATCATTTTTGGTTTACCCAAACATTGAATTCAATTTTGGCAAAGATCTTCCGCCGGGAATGTATTTGGTTGGGTACGGTAAAAAATATCAAAAGAATTGGATCAAAGTTGTAAAAGTTAATTGACACAAAAATGCCTCTGCATTTATTACAGAGGCATTTTTGAATGAAATTATCGAAGTCTATTTAAAATTATCGTCTGTTACATCTTCATTCATTTTAATTTCAGTCAAGTTCATGGTAAATTCCTGTTCTCCTGCGGTTTGAACAATAGTATGGGGGAAAACAAGGTTATTAACTTTTTTGAAATTGGAATAGTCCAAAGAAACAGTCACGTCCATATCGCCTTCAGTTGTGGTCGTTTCTTCTCTCACGAGAAAACCGGATTTAACGGAATAGAATTCGGTTGATATTTTTCCGCTTGGTCTGATTACTTTAATTTTATTTACAAAATCTTCATCCAGTCTTTCAGTTCCAAGATATTCGATTTTGTAATCGGAGGTCATGTAAAACAATTGAGGTATGATCCCTCTGTCATCAGAAGCCTCTTTAATTTCTTCTTCAGTCAGTTCATTTTTGCTGCCCATTTGAGAGCGATATCCGCTGGTTCCGTCAAAAACTGATTCCATTAATTTCATTTCACCCATTTTTAATAACGTATAATGTTTGTTGGGGGCTTTTTTGATGTCTATTCCATCAATGTTTCTGCCCATCAATTCCATAGTGAAATTTACTTTTAAAGAATTAAGTTTTTTTATTTCTTCTTTTCCTCCAACAGCTGCGATGTACTTCAATATGATTGATGGTGCAGATACGCCTTCCTTCTTTGTTGCTGCAAGTTCTTTTACGCTTTTACTAGCTGCAGACTTGTCATCTATAAAGTTTGCATATTTGTCATATTTTTTGATAGGTATTTTTAGTCGAGCGAGATTAGGTAATATTTTGCTCCCGTTCCCTACAATAACAATTCGGCTGTTTTCAGCCAAAAGGTATTTTTGAGAGACTCTTTGGACATCTGCAATAGAAACTGCATTAATTTTTTGAAGGAAATTTTTATAATAATCTTTGGGAAGTCCATTGATCAGAATATTGCTTGCATAAGATGCTGTTTTTTCAGGATCCTCCATGGCCAATGCAAATGAGCCATTGTATTTTGCTTTGGCATTTTCCAATTCTTCGTTGGTGATTTTGCCATCACGCATGTTGTTAATTTCTTTCAGTATTTCAACTACGGCACTGTCAGCCTTTTCATTTCTAACCTGAGCATTTGCAGAGAATTGAGTTTGAAATCTTCCATTACCGATTTTTGAATAGCATCCGTATGTAAATCCGTGTTTTTCTCTCAAGTTCATAAAGAGTTTACTTTCGGCGCCTCCGCCCAAAATTTGATTTGCAATCATCAAAGCATGATAATCAGGATTGCTCAGGGGGTTGTTAATCAGATTCCCAACATAAATTTCTCCCTGAACAGCACTTGGTAAATCAATGAAATCTATTTCTGTAGTTACAACATTGTCAGCATTGGCAACTGATGGGATTCCTAGTTTTTTCCCCTGCCAGTTTCCAAGCGTGTTTGTTGCCAGAGTTCTAGCGGCATCTGGAGTAATATCCCCTACAAAAATGAGGTAACTGCGAGATGGAGTAATGTTTTCTTTGTATGCATTTTGAATATCGCTAATTGTTAAATCCTTTATTGACTCTTCGGTTTCAAATTCGCCCTGTGCAGATTTTTTTCCGAAACTAAGTGCTCTAACTACTCTCGCTGAAATGGCAGATGCGCTTTTTTCGTTTGATTTCAAACCTGTGAGGGTCATTGATTTTATTTTTTCAAAGGAGGCTTCAGGAAATGCAGGGCTCTGAAGAGCTTCAGCCATCAATGAGAAAGCGGATTCAAAATATCTGCTGAGTGCAGATGTAAAGCCTCCTGTAGCATTAAGGCTCACATTGGCACCCATTTGATCTATTTTTTCATCAAACTTATCCTTGGGTGTTTTAGTAGTCCCCTCTCCAAGCATTTGTCCCATAATAGAATTCACTCCTGCTTTGTTTGCTTCGATAATCGGACCACGGTCAATGCTGAAAGTCGCAGTAATTCTGGGTAATTTATGATCTTCCACCACCAGTACGGTCATGCCGTTATCCAGATTAAAAATAACAGGGTCATTTATTTTAATTACAGGGGCGGGGCCTGGTTTGGGTTGTTTGCTGCGGTCGATTTTTTTCTGAGAGTAGCTGTTTAAGCTGATTGCGACCCCTAAAAAAAAGATAATTATTTTATGCATTTAATTGAGTTTTAAAAATGTGAATTGTTTTGATTGAATTTATTTTTTCGGTAAGTAATACACCACAACCCTTTGATTTTTATTCAAATATTTTCTAACGACATTCTGTATGTCTTCGCGTGTGATTTTACGTATTTCATCCAGCTCTTCGTTAACATAGTTTGTGTTTTTATTGTGAAAAGTATAACTGTCAGCAAGGTTTTCGGCAACACCCAGCATTTTGTCATTTTTTCCGATAAATTCATTCTCATATTGGTTTCTGATTTTTGTGAACTCCTCTTCGCTGATTAAATTGTTTTGCAAATTAATAATCTCCTCATCCATATCTTGTAACAATGTGTTCAATGATGTTTCACCATTTGGCAGAGCATAGGTAATATATGCTCCATAATCTTCAAGTGCATAATTGAAGCATCCAACCTGCAGTGAATTTTTTTTGTTGTCAACCATTTTTTTATACATTCTGCTGCTTGCTCCCTGACTCAATACGCTCGATGCAAGTTCAAGTGCCAATGATTCCTTGCTAGTTTCACCGGGTGTTCTGTATGCGGTCATGATTGCAGGTATCTGAATATTGCCGTCATAGGCGGTATCTATAATCTCAGTTGTGATGGGATCTTCCTGGACATTTACTTTTTCAATTTTTACGCCCGAAGGGATGTCGCTAAAATAAGCAGCAACTAAATTTTTTGTGTTTTCAATGTTTATGTCTCCTGAAATGGAAAGTACTGCGTTGTTGGGTGTATAGAATTTTTTATTGAATGCAATGAATTCGGATAGTTTGGCTGAATCCAAATGAGCCATACTCCCAATGGGGACCCAGTTATATGGGTGTTTGGTGAAGAGACGTTTCATTACTTCTGCTAAAAAGTTACCATAAGGCTGATTGTCAACCCTCATTCTTTTTTCTTCCTTCACCACTTCATTTTGTGTTTTCACGCCTATTTCATTAATAACCGGGTGCATCATACGCTCACTTTCCAGCCATAATCCGGTTTCCAGTTGGTTGGAAGGAAATACTTCATAATAAAAGGTTCTGTCCTGAGAAGTGTTGGCATTGTTTTGACCGCCATTGCTGCTTACAATTTTCATGAATTCACCTCTTTTTATATTGTCGCTGCCTTCAAACAAAAGATGTTCAAAAAAATGTGCAAATCCGGTTCTGGAAGGGTTCTCATTCTTACTGCCTACATGATACATCACAGATACCGCTACTACAGGAGCACTATTGTCCTGATGCAGTATGACATGCAGCCCGTTTGAAAGATCGTATTCTTTAAACGATACTTTCTGAGCTTTAGAGACGATCGCTGAAAACAATAAACAGAAAAGAAATTTTACTTTTAGCATAATAATTTTATTTGTGACAAAAGTAATTATTAATCCTGTTTTACTGTCAATTTAAAGTGTAGTTTATGAACAGAATTTTCACTGTTTATTAAGTTCAATGTCTATTATTTCATTAATTTTACGAAAATTCAAAATTTTAGCTAAAAAAGTAAATATTTTCTATATGTCCACTGATTCAGTCAATTCATCAAATTCGGCAGACTTTTTACCGCTACACGGTACAGACTATGTTGAATTTTATGTTGGGAATGCCAAACAAGCTGCTCATTTTTACAAAACTGCTTTTGGATTTCAGTCTTTGGCATATGCCGGACCTGAAACGGGTGTTATGGACAGGGCCAGTTATGCAATCAGGCAAAATAAAATCACTTTTGTATTAACGACCCCACTAAAAACAAACAATGCCATAGCAGACCATATTTACAAACATGGAGATGGGGTAAAAGTGCTGGCTTTGATGGTAGATGATGCTACGGATGCATGGAAACAAACTACACAAAGAGGTGCTAAAACATATATGGATCCCGTTACACTTACAGATGATCATGGAAATGTTGTGATGTCCGGAATTCATACTTACGGAGATACCGTTCACCTGTTTATTGAAAGAAAAAATTATTCAGGTGTATTCATGCCGGGTTACAAAAAATGGACTTCAGATTATAATCCTGCAGAAACTGGTCTATTACATGTTGATCATTGTGTGGGTAATGTTGGATGGAATCAAATGAATCCTTGGGTAAAGTTTTATGAGGAGGTGATGGGGTTTAAAAATATTTTATCTTTCGATGATAAGGATATTTCAACTGAATACTCTGCTTTGATGAGCAAAGTAATGAGTAACGGTAACGGATATGTTAAATTTCCAATTAACGAACCTGCTGAGGGCAAGAAAAAAAGTCAGGTGGAGGAATTTCTTGACTTTTACAATGGGGAAGGAGTGCAGCACGTGGCTATAGCAACCGGAAATATTGTTCAAACGGTAACGGAACTCCAGAATCGCGGCATAGAATTTTTGAAAGTTCCAGATACTTACTACGATACTGTATTGGAAAGGGTTGGAAAAATCGAAGAAGAACTCGCTCCTCTGAAGAAACTTGGAATCTTAATTGATCGTGATGATGAAGGATATCTATTGCAGATTTTCAGTAAACCTTTAGAAGACAGGCCTACACTATTTTTTGAAATTATTCAGAGAAAAGGTGCGAAAAGTTTCGGCAAGGGAAATTTTAAAGCATTGTTCGAAGCGTTGGAAAGAGAGCAGGATTTAAGGGGGAATCTATAAGATGAATAAGTTTTGGTCAATCTCAAAAAAACTTACTTATTTCTATCTGCTTGATGTGAATGCTTAATTTAATCATTCTGAAAATTTCTTAACTTTAACATCAAACATTATCCTAAAAATAAAATGACACCAAAATACATGATTAGATTTTTTTTTGTAGTCATGCTTTCAATGGGATATTTTTTATCAGTTTCTCAAACAGCTTTCAATGCTGCCTCAAAAAATGTCAATAAAATTTCAGAATTACTTCCAAGAACTGAAGATTCCCTTCAAAAACAATTTGAATCAAAGAAATTAAATTGGCCCCCTGCATCAGTTTACATAAGAAGTTTTAAATATGATCGCCAACTGGAAGTTTGGGTGAAGAACGACAACAAATCACCCTTTCAATTTTTTAAAACGTACAAAGTTTGCATGCAAAGCGGAACAACAGGACCCAAAAGAATGGAAGGAGATTATCAGGTTCCAGAAGGGTTTTACTATATCAACGATTTTAATCCCAACAGCAGCTATCATTTATCACTTGGACTTAATTATCCAAATGCATCCGACAGGATTTTAAGTGATTCAGTAAGGCCTGGCAGCGCGATTTATATTCATGGCAACTGTGTTTCAGTTGGTTGTATTGCGATAGGGGATTTGTCAATTGAAGAAGTTTTTGTCATTGCTTCTGCTGCCAAAAATAATGGGCAGGAATTTGTTCCGGTTCATGTTTTTCCAGCAAGATATAATGTTAAGAATTCTTTGGATTATTTGAATAATTCCATAAAGGACAATGTTTATTTGCAGCAATTCAATAAAAACATCCGAGAGGCTTTTGATCATTTTGAGTTGAAAAAAGAATTGCCAATTATAATGGTTAACAAGCGCGGTGACTATGTGATAGATTAATCACTTTTTCTCATTACCATCTGAATGGTCTCCGGTGTTCTCTGTTCGAGTAGAATTGTTTTTCCTAAGCTAAGCACATCAACTATTTTTTTGTCATAGTGCCTAATGGTCAGCAGGCTAAGGTTTCTTTCCAACTCAACATCGAAAATAGCTTCTGCATGAGAGGCAAGTTGATTTATTTTTTCGGGATGATCGTCAAAACAACAAATGAGGGAAATGGCAGTATGCTGTGAAATGTTAGGTTTAATTTTTACCTGATTGAATATTTCATACAATTGCTGAATAGGCTTGTCTTCTACAAATGAAAAGTCTTTTGATTTAAATTTAATCTGTACCTGCTTCTCTTTATGAACAATTACAGGAGGTAGATTTTTTGTTGAATGTTTAGAAATGACGGTCCCCTCGAGGTCTTTATCCAAGAAACTTTTTACCAGCAGTGGAATGTTTTTGTTTTGCAGGGGTTTGATGGTTTTTGGATGTATCACCTGAGCACCATAATAAGCCATTTCAATCACTTCTGAATAACTCAAAGCTTCAAGATTGGATGCATCCGGATATTTTTTTGGGTCAGCGCTCATAACTGCCTCAACATCTTTCCATATTGTAACCGATGTTGCATTCATAAGATTGGCAAATACAGCAGCTGTATAATCGCTTCCTTCCCTCCCAAGCGTAGTGCTTTCATTTTCATCAGTAGCGCCAATAAATCCTTGTGTGATCACAATGTCATGGTTGCTGAAAAGAGAAGTTACGGATTCTTTGATCTTGTTTTCGGTAAACAACCAATCTATTGTGGCATCACGAAAATTATTGTCGGTTCTGATGATGTCTCTCACATCTATCCAGGCACATTTCAGGTTTTTTTCCTTTAAATGATGGTATAGGATGGTGCTGCTGAGTAATTCTCCGCAACATACAATTTGATCGTAATAATAATCATAGCTTCTTACAGGCTTGTCATTCAGCAGCCATTCTATTTCAGTAAAAAAATCTTTCAGCTGATCTTCTGCTTGCTTGAAATAATTTAAGGTAAGGTTCTTTAAAATATCGGTATGACTTTCTTTTAATTTGTTAAAAAGATCAATTGCTTGGTCTTTTCTTCCTTCAAAAAAATTTTCGGCAATCGCTTCAAGTGCGTTGGTTGTTTTTCCCATTGCGGATATAACAATCAGTATCTTTTCAGAAGGAAAGGAATCAATGATGTTGCCCGTATTTCTGAATCTTTCGGCACTGTTAATGCTAGCACCCCCGAATTTAAAAATCCTCATTATTTTAATTGTTATGTATAAAAAAGTATCAAAAGAATAAAATTCACACAAATCGTGAATGCTGAAAAGCTAATAAATGTTACTTTTGAACCGCAAATTTAACCTCGTTCAACCTAATCTTGAAAAGTTTTATGCTAGTAAACAGAAAAATTCAAACACTTGATGAATTTACCATTCAGCAGATGAGGGATTTTCCAAATGCAACCGGGGAATTATCCGGGTTGCTCAGGGATATTGGATTGGCAGCAAAAAGGGTACATGTGGAAGTTAACAAGGCCGGTCTGGTTGATATTCTGGGAGATGCCGGGACCATGAATGTCCAGGGGGAAGAGGTAAAGAAGTTGGATGTGTTTGCCAACAATCAATTCATGGGTGTACTTCGTCATGGAATAAGTTGTGCGGGAATTGGCAGTGAGGAGTTGGACGATATTGTAGTGTTTGATGATGAAATCAGCAATCAATCCAAATATGTTTGTCTGTTTGATCCATTGGATGGCAGTAGCAATATTGATGTGAATGTTTCCATTGGAACCATATTCAGTGTTTTCAGAAGGGTTAGTGAACTTGGAAAGCCCGCAACAAAAGTAGATTTTTTGCAAAAGGGAATCAATCAGGTAGCCGCAGGGTATGTTATTTACGGATCTTCAACAATGCTGGTTTATGCTACCAAAAGAGGAGTCAACGGATTTACGCTTGACCAGTCTATTGGAGAATTTACCCTGAGCCATCCTGATATTAAGTGTCCCGAAAAAGGGAAAATATATTCCGTTAACCATGGCAATTTCTTTCAGTATAATGAACAGGTTCAACAATATGTTGACAAGTGTCAGAATAAGACAAAAGATAACGGTGGACCCTATACGCAGCGATATATCGGAAGCATGGTGGCAGACGTACACAGAAACCTGATCAAAGGCGGTATATTTATGTATCCGGGCACCAAAGACAAACCAAATGGTAAGCTACGATTGTTGTATGAATGTAATCCATTTGCCTTCATTGTTGAAGTTGCGGGAGGAAAAGCAACGGATGGTAAACAGCGAATTTTGGAAATACAGCCCACAGAAGTTCACCAGAGAGTGCCTTTTTTTGTAGGAAGTAAATTGATGATGGAAGAATTTGAAAATACCCAATCATTCTCATGAATAATGTAATTATCTCTGTAAGAGACCTGGTTAAAAACTACGGCAATTTTCATGCGGTCAAATCCATTTCATTTGATGTGTATGAAGGTGAGATATTTGGATTGTTAGGACCAAATGGCGCAGGTAAATCTACCACCCTTGAGATCATTGAAACACTACGCAGTAAAACTTCAGGAACAGTCAATGTTGCCGGTTTTGATCTGGATTCGCAACCATCTGAAATCAAAAAAATCATAGGGGTTCAATTGCAGACATCCGGATTTTATCCCGGTTTGAATCTTGTTGAGTTAATCAGAATGTTTAGTGGCCTTTATAACAGGCAGGTAGATCCAATTGAATTATTGACAAAAGTAAATTTAGCTGACAAGGCCAAAAGTAAAAGTAAGGAATTGAGTGGGGGTCAGAAACAACGTTTTTCCATTGCAACGACCTTGATCAATCAACCCAAAATAATTTTTTTGGATGAGCCTACTACAGGATTGGATCCTCAGGCCAGAAGAAACCTGTGGGAGCTGATTAGAGAAATCAGATCCAATGGAACAACGGTTATCATTACCACTCATTACATGGATGAAGCCGAGCAACTGTGTGACAGAATCGCCATTATGGATCAAGGCAGAATAATAAAAATGGATTCACCGGATAAAATGATCGATGAGCTGGTTGAAACAGGTTTTGAAAGGCCAAAACAAGTAAAAGCAGCCAATTTAGAGGATGTTTTCATACATTTAACAGGCAGAGAGATAAGAGACGAATGATTTTCATTTAATTTCATCATTAATCATAAAAAATAACCATCAATGAAGAATTTTTCAGTTTGTTTAACATTACTAACCATTTTCAGTTTCAGCGTTTCAGCTCAAAACAAAACCAATAAAAATTCATCTTCTTCTCCATCTTCCATGCCAACCATTTCTTTACAAACTTCCATGGACAGTTTCAGTTATGCTGCGGGTATGAATATTGGTGAAAACATGAAAAATCAGGGCATCACCGAATTGAATTCATTTTTCATGCTTAAGGCAATAGAAGATGTTATGAAAAATAATCCAAGATTATTAACTACAGAAACAGCTAACATGACTCTACAACAAAAGCTACAGGAATTTGCAAAGAAAAAATCTGCTGCGCAAAAAGCACAGGGAGAAGCCTATCTGAAAGCCAATAAAGCCAAAGCCGGTGTAACCACATTGCCCAGCGGACTTCAGTATGAAGTTATAACAGCTGGGGATCCCAATGGCACAAAGCCCACAGCAGTAGATACCGTAGTGGTTGATTATGTGGGAACATTAACTGATGGGACTGAATTTGACAATTCTGTAAAAAGAGGTCAACCTGCCACTTTTCCATTGGGTGGTGTAATAAAGGGTTGGACTGAAATTTTACAACTAATGACAAAAGGTGCCCATTGGAAAGTAACCATTCCAAGCGAATTAGGATATGGGGAGAGAGGGGCAGGTGGTTCTATACCTCCTAATGCTGTTCTTGTATTTGAAATAACACTGCGGGATATCAAGCCATCTTCTAAATAAAGATGGATCCAATTCGCTATCCCATCGGAACATATGTCGAGCAACCTTATTCTGAGATACAGTTCAAGGAGTGGTTGCTCGATATTCGTTTTCTCCCTAATCATTTGGAAAATTCCGTGAGTAATCTGGATGAATTTCAGTTAAACACTGCATACCGGGATGGAGGTTGGACAATACAGCAAATTGTTCACCATTTGGCTGATAGTCATATGAATGCATTCATCAGAACAAAACTTGCATTGACTGAAAATAATCCTACGATAAAGCCCTACGATCAAAACCTTTGGGCAGTTACTCCCGAAATATATTCTTTGCCTGTAAATGTATCCTTTACTTTTTTACATGCTTTGCATATCAGGTGGCATGAATTGTTAAAAGCCATGAATATGGCTCAACTTGAGAGAACGATTCATCATCCTGAATATAACAGGCAAATGACCGTATGGAATATTTTAGGACTTTATGCCTGGCATTCAAAGCATCATGTTGCACAAATAAATGCACTCAAAAAAAGAATGGATTGGTAGCCGGTTTTTTAAAAAGAATCAATTTCTGCAAGTATAAAAAAACTTCCGCAAACAATAATGGTGTCATTTTCTGAAGCGTTTTTTTTAGCTTCCGCAATAGCATGATTTACATTCTCATAACATTTTCCAATAAGATTTTTTTTGAGTGCGTATTCCAATAATATTTCTTTTGAAAGAGCACGGGGTATGTGGGCATTTGTAAAGTAATAAAGTGCGTCTTTGGGGAGAATGTCAAGTATTGAACTGATATCCTTATCATTGACAAAACCAAGCACAAAATGCAATTGCCTTGTTCCCTCCATTGATTTCAATTGGGCTAAAACAGCAGCAATCCCATCCTTGTTGTGGGCAACATCGTATACGATGGTTGGTTTTTTTGATACGACATCCCACCGGCCACGCAAACCGGTAATTTTCTTCACATTCGCAAGTGCATTTTTTTTATTTTCAATGCTGATTTTCATTCCCAGTTCAACAAGCTTTTTTTCTGCTGCAAGAACGGTTTGTAGATTTTTCAGCTGATAGTTGCCATTGAGATCCAGCGAATACGAATCAAATTCGTTGTTTTTTTTATTCAATACTTTACAGTGAAGAGTGTCACCATTGTTTTCGGATAATCTAGCTTCGAAAAAATCCTCAGCATATACAGGGATTACATTCATTTCTGAAGATTTTTTTTCAAAAACAAACTTTGTCTTATCATTTGATTCTCCAATGATTACAGGGATCTCATTCTTGATGATACCTGCTTTTTCAAATGCAATTTCTTCTACAGTATTTCCCAGCAGGTTCGTATGGTCTAGTCCAATATTGGTAATGATGGATAAAATGGGCGTGATTATGTTCGTGCTGTCAAGTCTGCCTCCAAGTCCAGTTTCAATAACGGCTATGTCCACTTTCTTCTCAGAAAAATAATCAAAAGCCATAGCCACTGTAAGCTCAAAGAATGAAGGCTTGATTGCTTTACATAGATCTTTTGTTTTTTCTGCAAAATGTATGACAAAATTCTCGTCGATCATTTTTCCGTTGATGCGTATTCTTTCGCCAAAATCTTTGATGTGAGGAGATGTATAAAGGCCCGTTTTATACCCTGCTTCCTGTAAAATGGCAGCCAGCATATTGCTTGTACTCCCTTTCCCATTGGTGCCGGCAATATGAATGCATTTGAAATTATTCTGAGGATTGTTCAGCGCATTACATAAAGCTACAGTGTTATCAATATCTTTTTTATAGGCTGCATCACCGATGCGCGAATACATGGGAAGTTGAGCGTAAAGAAATTCAATTGTTTCAGCATAGTTCATCTGTGTAAAATTAATTACAAATTAATTCAGATGAAAATCAATCAATTTACATCAAATACAAACTCCACAGTTACCTGTGATTCCAGGTCAGATTTGTCGAACTGGATTTTTTTTAAATAGTTGCTGACAGCATTAGCATAGGCTTGTGTCCGGTCCGTGCTTCCTTTGTCAAAGCCGATAAATCGACCAGTGCCATTGGGGGATACTTTTATGATGGCGTAAATTGTTGCTCTGTTAAGATCACCTTCGAATTTATAATGCTGAATTATTTTTCTGTTTCCTTTTATTATTCGGGGGCCACCGGTTTTTCCGCCCGGAGTATTGCCATAGGAATCTTTGTCACCTTCCGGTGAACCATTGTCTCCCAGGCCTGTTTTGTTATTTCCTTGATACCTGTAACCATTATCAATGTTGTTATTGCCATTTTTACCTTTATCCGGACCAGTGTAGGTTATTTTTGCAATTTTATTTTTATTCTTGTTGATGTTCTCGCTTTCTAGGGGTGATGTTTTCTTTCTTGTATTCACAATTGCAGCTGCATCCTTGTCTTTATTTTCTTCGGTTTTGAGGGCTTCAATCGGTGTGGGATTATTTTTTTCAAGACTGCTGACATCAGGTTCTTTATTGACAGTCTGTTTGCCTTTAATCAGTGGCTGTTCTTCCCCCATTCCATCAATATTGTTTCCAAGGTTGATTTCGATCAAATCCTGTACAATATTTTCGGAGGGCGGTAGTGATTTCCAGCGAATCAGAAAAAATAGCAACATTATTGCAGCGCAAATGACAAGGGTATAAGCCAACGCTTTTTTATTATTTTCAGTTTCAAATGTATGAGTCATTTTTATAAGTATGTTTTATAAAGTTAATTCAATATTTTTCATACGGGATTTTTTTTGTTGTTAAAATACATTAACAATGGGTGAATGAATTCTGTGCTTTTTATTGAAAAAAACAAATGGGCGAATAAGGATATCTTTGCCATAAATGAAGAAAGCATTTTTACAATTGCATGCGGCTGTTTTTCTGGCTGGCTTTACAGCTATTTTGGGAAAGCTGATAGAAATGAATGAGGGATTACTGGTATGGTATCGATTATTTTTTTCAATTATTTTGATTGGACTTACTTTGGTTTACAATAAGGAACTGACCAAAATAAAAATTGGGGAGTTTGTAAAAATTTCACTCGTAGGGTTGATACTTGCTTTTCATTGGGTTGCTTTTTATGCAAGTGTAAAATACGCAAATGCATCAGTGGCTGTGGTCTGCTTGTCTGCTTCAGGTTTTTTTTCAACATTGCTGGAACCCATTTTATTTAAACGCAAACCGGTCATTGCAGAAATGCTTTTAGGCTTAATTTCCTTGTTGGGCATTTACATCATTTTTGATTTTCACCCACAGTATGAGAAGGGTATAATTTTTGGCATAATTTCATCATTTGGCAGTGCAATTTTTCCAATGCTTAATAAGGAGCTGTTAAAAAAACATCCTCCTAAAATCCTTACTTTTTATGAGTTTTCCGGAGGGTTGATATTTCTTACTTTTTTGTTGCCCGTTTACTTTACAGAATTTATACCTGCATATTGGTTGCCCACAACAAATGATTTGATATGGCTTTTAGTATTGACCATATTCTGTACCATATTGGCTTTTGCATTGCAGTTGGATGCTCTTAGGAAAATCTCCGCTTTTACTACAAACCTAACCTACAATCTGGAGCCATTATATGGAATATTGCTTGCTTTTATTCTTTTTAAGGAAAATCAACTGCTCAACAATCATTTTTATTTGGGACTGTTTTTTATAATACTGGCAATAATATTGCAGATGTGGAGAGTCATTAAGTTGAGTAAAAATTAAAGAAATTCTATCGAGAATTTAACTCTTGCAAAATAGGAAAACATAGCACTGACGCCGCAATACTTTTCTTTTGAGAGTTGAACAGCTCTCTCCATTTTATTTTGCGCTTCCTTGGTTACTTTAATCCTGTAAACAATTTCCACTTTATCGTATATTTTAGGATGCTCTTCTGTAAGTTCAGCATTGATGTCAATACTAAAATCACTGAAATCGACTTTCATTTTATTTAGAATTGAAACAACATCAATTCCCGTACAACCTGCCAAGGAGGCAAGCATCAGTTTTTTAGGACTTGGACCAAAATGTTTGGTTGATTCATCGGTAGTGTCCATTGGGACATCATATTCATCAATTTTTGCTTTAAATGCCAATCCTCCTTCAAAATTTGCGCTAACGGTATGCATATATTAAATATTTTAATGTATTTTTGAATTTTACAAAAATTACTATATACTTTTAAGTTTATACAGGGTATTTTTGGTTTGAAAAGCAGGATAATAGATATCTTGAAAAAGTTTTTAAGATTTAAGTACCAAAATCAAAGAATTATTCCTACCTTCGCCCTCCAAAATTAAGGAATATGGCAAGAGTATGTCAGGTTACAGGAAAGAAACCTATTACAGGAAACAAGGTTTCTCACTCCAATATTAAAACAAAGCGCAGATTTTTACCAAATTTGCAAACCAAGCGTTTCTTCCTTGCTGAAGAAGACAAATGGGTAACACTGAA
>CAZCOL010000015.1:0-17736 GCA_964500545.1 uncultured Ferruginibacter sp.
AATATCAAATTTGTACCGAAAGAATGGCGACCATTATGCCAGGTGATTTGCTTTTGTATCCCTGCACTTTCTATCCATGCTTTCAATATCTTGTTACAACCATTTGCTGAGGGAAGAGAAAAAACCTTCATCGTTGGCTTTCCTGCCTCGCCTATAAGTTTTAATGCAGTATCATTCAATGGTATTGTAACATCCTCGCTGGTTTTACTTTGATTAAGACTTAGCATCCTATCCTTCAGATTGATGTTTTTCCATTTAAGTTGATTGATATCGCAAAATCGCAGACCGGTGACACAGGTAAACAAAAACGCCTTTTTTATCTCTAAGTTTTTGATGTAAGTTTCTGAAAGCAGCTTTAATTCGTCCAACGTCAGAATATCTTTTTTTCTTGCCTTGCCCGTTGCTTTTCTCTCTACAAAATCAAGTATGTTGGTTCTCATGACTCTTCTCCTGTAAGCGTGGTGTAACATTTTCTTGAACCGATGAAAATAGGAACGGGCTCCTTCCCCTTTGCTACCCTCTTCGAGATACTCTATAAAATCTTCAATCATCAAGGGCTTCAGTTCAGCAAAGGTTAAGTTGGGCTTTCTAATCTCTGATAAAAACTTGACAAACTTATTCAAAACTGATTGCATATTTCGTTTATCTTTCTTATTGTAATTATCCACGTAAGATTGCATCCAGAAGGTAACAATCGTTTTCCTGCCAATATCTAAATCCATGTCATAGTTGTTGGCTTCCAGTTCAGCGGCTCGCTGGATGGCAATGGCTTCAGCCTGCCTAAGTTTTTCTTTGTTGTTTTCCCTGTCGACCAAATTGGATTGTTTAGCCAATTGAAGATGCTTCAATGTTTCAATTATTCTCCTGCCATCTTTATAGATATCCAGTCTCAAAGAGATGGTACCATCGGCGTTTTTGCGTTTTCTTAGTTTTACACTCATAGTATCCTAAAATTACAAAAATTTGGTTGGAAAAAGGTCTTTTTTGTACCTCCAGAGACCCCTAAAAGACGCCTCGAGGTACAATGGAGGTACAAAAACTGAGAAAAAAAGAGAAAATAAAAGAAATGAAAGGAAAATATAATATTTTGAAACTCTTTATTGACAGAGGTTTTGAGCATAAAAAAAGCCTTCTAAAAAGAAGGCTTTGTGCCCAGGACTGGAATCGAACCAGCACATCCTTGCGAACGGCAGATTTTGAGTCTGCTGCGTCTACCAATTCCGCCACCTGGGCATTTTTGAAATTGGATTGCAATATTACATTATTCATGTAACCTATCCAAAATACGTTTTAAATATTTTTTCTTGTAATAATATTCTTTTAATCGATTCAACTCTTCATGAGAGAATTCAGTATCATTTTTTTGAAATAACTCATTTATTGACCCGGCAAATTGTACTTCTATTGCTTGAATTGCTGATGCTACGGCTTCTTTATTATTATCTTCCAAAATCTCATTCAATTCCATCATTTCCATCAAAAAATCATTGGGCAAAGCATACTTATCCTCTGTTTCCAACACTCCTTTTAACTCCAAAAAATACGCTATTGATTTTTGTTCATCTTTAAAGATTACAATGGCTTTATTAATTTGTGCAGACAACTCCAATAATGTTTGTTTTTCTTCTTCAGTAGCATTTGAATGAAAATCAGGATGGGCAGCACGTTGCAATTCATAATATTTTTTTTGTAATAAACTGATATCAACTTTTGGTGAAACGGGAATTTGAAACAACTCGTAATAGTTCATGCAATAACTGCTGTTTTTATTGATTATTCTACAAATGTAGAACTCAAACTATTCATATAAAAATGTAAATTGCCGCCAAATAAAAAACGAATGCTTACTTTAGGACTAATAAGAGAAGGCAAAATACCTTCTGACAACAGGGTGGCCCTAACTCCTGCTCAATGCAAATTTCTCAATAAAACTCAACCCAATTTAAAAGTTGTTGTACAAAAAAGTGAAAACCGCTGCTATTCTGACAAAGAATATCTGATGGCAGGTATTGAAGTAAGGGATGATATGACCGATTGCGATATTCTTTTAGGCATCAAAGAAGTGCCTCTGGAAATGCTCATTGAAGGCAAAACTTATTTGTTTTTCTCTCACACAAAAAAACTACAACCCTACAACCAAAAACTAATCAAAAAAATAATTGAAAAAAACATTACCCTGATTGATTACGAATGTTTGGAACATGAGGACGGCAAACGAATCATCGGGTTTGGTTTTTTTGCAGGTGTAGTTGGTGCCCACAATGGTATGCTGGCCTATGGAAGAAAAACTGGCGCTTACCATCTAGATAAAGTGAACTCCAACAAAACTTTCAACGACCTTATCCATACTTATTTCGGATTAAATGTACCTCCAATAAAAATAGCCGTAACCGGCAGCGGACGCGTTGCTCATGGTGTTCTTGAAATCATGAACCTGTTGGGCATTCATGAAGTAGAACCGGAAGATTATATTGAAAAAGCTTTCCCTTATCCTGTATATGTTCATTTAAAAGGAAGGGATTTGTATTTGCATAAAACAATCAACAATTATAGCAGAACAGATTTCCATCTAAATCCATCTCATTATTATTGCACTTTTGAAAATTACATTCCTCATACGGATATTTTAATGAATGGAATTTACTGGGATAATGATATACCCAGACTTTTTGAAAAAGAAGCAATTAACAAACCTACTTTCAAAATAAAAACCATCGCAGATATCACGGATGATATGTATGGGTCCGTTCCATGCAACTTAGGTGACTCCACCATTGATGATCCTGTTTATGGTGTAAACAAAACAACTTTTGAAAAAACAGCCCCCTACCTGCCCGATTCAATTGACATCATGGCTGTAGGAAATTTGCCCAATGAACTTCCAAGAGATGCCAGCAGATATTTTGGTCAACAATTGATCAAGCATGTATTAAAAGACATTATCGATGGCAACAGTAAGATTATTGACAAAGCCACTATTGTTGAGAAAGGCAAACTTACCGAGCATTATCAATATATGAAAGAATACGCGGAAGCTTCATTGTAAAGATTTTCAATAATCAAAAAGCAAGATAATAATCCTTCAGCAACTCTTTAAACGCTTGGGTATATTCATTTTGATCACCTCGAATGGAAATTTCTTTTGAAACCATTTTGGGCTGTTTGATTTTGGAAAACAATAAAATGGACCTAAAATAATCATGTTTGACGGACTGCTTGACCATTATTTTTTCATTCACAAACATGCCATTTTCAATTACCATCTGTTCAAATGCTGAAGTTCGATGAAAAGGCAATAATACGGCAGCCTTTCCATTAAATGCGATATGTTCAGCTATGAAATGAACCAGATAATCAAGAGTTAATGAAATGTCATGCTTTGCTGAATTTTTAAACTCATCTGTAGATTTCAAATCATTTTCAAAGAAAGGAGGATTGGAGAAAATAAAATCATAATGCCGAACCGGGTTAAAAAGTTGTAGTGAGGTATTATTCACAACTATAGAATCTTTCCAGTCGGACAAAGAGATGTTATGAATGGCTTGTTGAGAAGCATACTGATTAATTTCAACCGCATCAATGCTTGTATTGTTTTTTTGCGCAAACATCAAACTCAACAATCCTGTACCAGCGCCAATATCCAGCGCTCTTTTTACCGGAGTTTCCTGTTGATTTGCTTTTGTAGCCGTCCATGCACCAAACAAACAGGAATCGGTGCACACTTTCATGGAGCAATTTTCCTGATGAACGATAAACTGCTTGAATTTAAAATAAGACTGGCTCATTAATTGTAAATTATATCACCATTCAGCTCTGGCAGTTGATGAAACAGACAAATCAGAAAATTCATTTTCAAGATATTTGAAATAGCCTGCAATGGCAATCATAGCTGCATTATCGGTACAATACTCAAATTTGGGAATATATACATTCCAGTTATTGCGTTTACCCATTTCCGTTATAGCTGTCCTCAGTCCACTGTTGGCACTAACCCCTCCTGCAATACACACTTCTTTGATTCCAGTTTCTTTTGCAGCTTTTTGCAATTTGTTCAGAAGGATTGAAATAATCCTTGATTGGACAGAAGCGCAAATATCTGGCAGATGATCTTCAATGAATTGCTGTCGTTCATCTGCACTTACCGTAAATTCTTCTTTATATACATTACTGGTTCCTGCATTGTTCAAAAAATAAAGTATGGATGTTTTTAACCCGGAAAAACTGAAATCCAATCCCTGTATTTGAGGTTCGGGAAATTTATACGCATTAGGGTTTCCCTCTTTGGCATATTTATCTACCAATGGGCCTCCCGGGTAGGGTAAGCCCAGCATTTTAGCGGTTTTGTCGAAAGCTTCTCCTGCAGCATCGTCGATGGTTTGACCAATTACTTTCATCTTCAAAGGAGATTCACATAATACAATTTGAGTATGACCGCCACTTACTGTCAAGCACAGAAAAGGAAAATCAGGTTTGGGATCTTCAATCAAATTGGCCAATACATGCGCTTGCATATGATGAACAGCTATTAATGGAATGTTCAGAGACAATGACATTGACTTTGCAAACTGCCCTCCAACCAGTAATGCTCCAATCAATCCGGGCGATTGTGTATATGCAATGGCATTCAAATCATTTAAACTACACCCTGCATTTTTCATGGCAACATCTACCACGGGTACAATGTTCTGCATGTGAGCTCTACTGGCAAGCTCTGGCACCACACCACCATATTGTTCATGAATTTTTTGAGAGGCAATGATATTGGATAGAATCACTCCGTCTTTACAAACAGCTGCGGATGTTTCATCACAAGAAGATTCTATAGCGAGAATTGTAATACTCAAAGTTGTTTATTTTAATTAATTAATTTAATTAACTGCGTATGGCTTTCACGGGATCCATTTTAGCCGCTCTCGATGCCGGAATAATACCAGCAAGTACTCCCACTGCAAGACAAATAATGAAAGTGGTAACAATCATAGATGCAGACAGGAATACAGGAAAATCAAGCGGTCCGGACAATATCAATGTCAAAATGTACACGAGCAACAAACCGATCAAACCTCCCAGAATACAAAGTATGGATGCCTCCAATAAAAATTCAAATAAGATGGTTCCTTTTTTAGCGCCGATTGCTTTCTTTAAACCAATGACTGATGTTCTTTCTTTTACCGTTACAAACATAATATTGGCAATACCAAACATTCCTACAATCAAACTGATTCCTCCAATGATGGAACCAACAATATTAATAGTTACAAATGAATCTGAAATGGCTTTACTGAAGGCCTCAACAGTATTTAAAGAAAAGTTATCTTCCTGTAATGGACTCAATCTTCTTATTTGCCGCATGACTCCCCGTAATTCCTGACTCAATGCATTGGTTGTGATATCTTTTTTACCCTTTACAATCAATATAGGATTGGAAAATTGAGGGTCAAATAGTTGCTTTGCAAATTTGTTATTGATCATGATACATTTATCATAATCCCAACCAATAAAACTTTTTCCTTCTTTTTTAATGATGCCGATAATTGTTGCTTTTTTTCCTTTAATATCTATTTGTTTTCCCAATGCCCTGTCTGCATTCCCAAATAAATCTTCCGCATTTGTATAACCGATGATACAATTGTTGGTTCCATTGGTAAATTCAGCAGAAGAAAAATACCTGCCAGATTCAAACTGAACAGGTTGAATATCCATTTGATCTTCATTGATGCAATAAACAGTTGAATTTTCAATAACATCATCTTTATAAGAAATATTGGCCATGGTCTGCATCAGATAGGTTGCAGATTCAGTCAACATGGACCTTTGCTTTATCAAGCCGGCTTCTTCATTTTTCATTACAGGTCTTGCCCTGTATTTCCACATAGGTCTTCCAGGGCCTCCGCTGTAATCCCATTTGTCAATGTAAATGGTATTGCTGCCCAAACTCTTTACCTCATTTTGAATATTTTGCTCCAGGCTGTTTACTGTGGTGAGAACGCCGATTATGCAAAAAATACCAAATGCAACACCCGTCAAGCTGAGTGCGGTGCGTAGTTTATTTACTTTTAATTCCTGAAAAGTAAGTCTGATGGAATTCTGAAAAATGTGAATGGACTTCAACATAATACGAAAATACTACAATAAATAAATTGTTAGTATCATAAACAAATGATAAGAAATAGTCTTAATGGAATTTGATAACAAAGTCAATAATTAATTTCCATTAAAACTGACCATTTGAAAATGGTAAAAAATTAAAAAATAACTACTTTCCCCATCCAAACCAATCATTTCCATTGGCATACAACATCAATGCCAATAACAAAATCATACCGACAATTTGCGCATATTCCAAAAATTTCTGACTAGGCTTTCTGCCGGTAATCATTTCCACCAAAGTAAAAAGAACATGACCACCATCCAAAGCGGGAATAGGCAAAAGATTCATGAAAGCAAGAACAATAGAGAAAAAAGCAGTGATGGTCCAAAAATGTTCCCAATCCCAACTTTTACCTGAGAATACAGAACCCATTGATTTGAATCCACCAACTCCTTTGTAAGCACCGGTTTCGGGTGATAGTATTTTTTTAAATTGATCAATATAAAATCCAAGTTCTTCTCCTGCACGATTGATACCCGCCGGAATAGCAGCAAAAAATCCGTATTTTTTTACCGAATACTTGTAAATACCCAAACTGTCATATTGTTCGGGTAATACCGGAGCCCCAAATCCTATTTTACCATCTTCAGGGAGAATTGAATGAAGAATGAAGTTGCTGTCATTTCTTTTAACCATTATCGCAACACTTTCACCCGCTTTTCTCTTTTCCATTTGACCTTCAAATTGATCCCTAAACAATGTGCTGACTGAATCTATACTGATAATCTGATCTCCTTTCCTTAATCCGGCTTTGAATGCTGTGGAAGTATCTTCAATCATCAATACAACTACGGGTACACGAGGAGAAATAATAGGCTTTTCAGATTTTTTTCTTTTTTCAACCAATTTGCCAATCAAATCAACAGGCATTGGAATGGTCATTTCTTTGCCATCTCTGATTATGGTTACATTGCTGTCAACTATCAACAATTTTTTAATTACATCTGTGAATTCATCAATTTTTTTTCCATCAACAGCTTTGATGTTATCTCCGCTTTTTAAACCCAATTCATTAAAGATTGGATCGTTGAAAGCAATTCCGTATTTCAAAGAATCTGTTTTGATGTTTTTTTCACCCCATACCATTAAAATCATTGAATAAATAACAAATGCAAGCAAAACATTTACAGTGACTCCTCCCACCATAATGATCAATCTTTGCCAGGCTGGCTTGCTTCTGAATTCCCATGGTTGAGCAGGTTGGCTCAATTGCTCTTTATCCATGCTCTCATCAATCATTCCGGATATTTTTACATAACCTCCTAATGGAAGCCACCCAATACCATATTCTGTATCCTTTATTTTCTTTTTAAAAACTGAAAACCAGGGATCAAAAAAAAGATAGAATTTCTCCACCCTGCATTTGAACCACTTGGCAGTGATAAAATGACCGAATTCATGCAATATTACAAGAATGGACAAAGACAAAATAAGTTGTGCAGCTTTCATTCCAACACTTGACCAATCAATGGAAAGTAATGTCATAATTTTTTACTCTAATTGAGCAGTATTTAATTGAACAATAATAATTCTTTAGAGAGTCTCTTTATAATTTAATCAGCGAAGCTGCAAAATTACGAGCCTCGCCGTCGCTTTCAAAATATTCGTTCAAAGTGGGATTTTGTATAAATGGAACAGCATCCATGGTTTTCTCAACCACAGCTGTAATATCCAAAAATCCAATCCTGTTTTTGAGAAAAGCCCAAACAGCAATTTCGTTTGCAGCATTCAACACACATGCTTTGTTTCCCCCTGCATTCAACGCATCCATAGCAAGCCCAAGATTTCTGAAAGTTTTTAAATCCGGCTCTTCAAAACTAAGATTGGGATATTTTCGGAAATTGAATCTCGGAAAATCATTTTTCAATCTGTTGGGGAAACCCAAAGCATACTGAATGGGCAACTTCATATCAGGGTACCCCATTTGAGCCTTGATGCTTCCGTCTTCAAACTGAACCATGCTGTGTATAACACTTTGTGGATGGATGATGACTTCAATTTGATCGGCATTCAGGTTGAACAACCACTTGGCCTCGATCATTTCCAAACCTTTATTCATCAGGGTTGCAGAATCTATGGAAATCTTGGCGCCCATGCTCCAGTTGGGATGCTGCAGAGCATGATCACGTTTTACATTCACCAGAAAATTGGGCTTCTTTCCTAAAAAAGGTCCGCCACTCGCTGTGAGTATAATTCTTTCAATTGGATTTCTCGACTCTCCGATGAGACATTGAAAAATGGCAGAATGCTCACTATCAACCGGAACTATGGGGGCTCTGTACTCCACAGCTTTTTTCATCACAATATCGCCAGCTACAACAAGGGTTTCTTTATTGGCAAGTGCAATAGTCTTTCCTTTTTCAACCCCTTTTAATGTGGGTTTCAATCCTGCAAAACCAACAATACCGGCAATCATCACATCATAAGTATCAAAATCAGCAACCTCTTCAAGAGCCTTTTCACCGGCAAATACTTTAATATCCGTTGATGAAAGGGAGGATTTTAGTTTTTCATATTTACTTTCATCTCCAATTACAACTGCATTGGGCTTATATTCCAGTGCCTGTTTTATTAATAATTCTTCATTTGTGTGAGCGGTAAGTATTTCAACCTCAAACAAATCCTTATTAGAAGAGATTACATCTAAAGCTTGTGTACCGATTGAACCCGTTGAACCAAAAATGGCTACTCTTTTTTTAAGAGTTTCTCCCATGATATCAGATAAATTTTAAATTGAAGTGCAATTTACTTTTTATTGACCTTTGACCACGTTAATTGGAATAATATTTATTGAAACATCAGTTCTATTTTCAACCCAATAATTGTCATTATAATTTATAATCAATCATTAGGTCTGCAATTTTTCTGTCATTGGAAAGTCTGGGTACTTTATTTTGTCCCCCAAGTTTTCCTTGACTCTTCATATAATCAATAAACCCATTTTTACGGATTAATGTAATTTTTAATGGTTGTAAAATGTTGCCTTTTATCAAGTCATCGTAATAAACATTCCTGGAGCGCATTTGAAAATCCAGTTTAGCTGCAAATTCTGGCAGATTATCAGGAAGGTTTTCAAATTCAATAAACCATTCATGATAGCTTTTCCCTTCATTTGAGCTTACAAATGGGGCTACGGTAAATTCAGTTAGGTGAGCTTTTGATTCCGCTACAACATTCAAAATAGAAGATTCTACTTCTTCAGCAATAACATGTTCTCCAAATGCTGAAATAAAATGCTTGATTCTGCCGCTAACAATTATCCGAAAAGGATTTAAAGAAACAAATTTTACCGTATCACCAATACTATAAGCCCACAAGCCAGCATTTGTACTGATTATCAATGCATAATTGACGCCTATCTGAACATTATTAAGAGTTAGTCTTTGAGGGTTTTCCAACCCAAATTGTTCAGCGGGAATAAATTCATAGAATATTCCGCTATTGGTATTCAACAACATTCCAGGCTCTTTCAAGGTATCCTGAAAAGCGAAAAAACCTTCGCTTGCAGGAAACAATTCAATTGTATCTATGGAACGTCCAATGCTTTCATTTAGCTTGGCTTTATAGGGTTCATAATTCACACCACCTTGAACCATTACGCTGAAGTTGGGAAATAAGTCCCCTATTTTTTTACCTGACTTTTCGATCAATCTGTCGAAATACATTTGCATCCAAGGTGGAATTCCACTTATCAATGTCATATTTTGCTGGATGGTTTCCTCCACAATTTTTTCCAGTTTTTGCTCCCAGTCATCAATACAATTGGTTTCAAAAGAGGGCAATTGATTGGAACGCAAATATTTAGGTACATGGTGATTGACAATACCACTCAACCTTCCTGTTGGTATTCCCCCTATTCTTTCGAGTTCAGGAGAACCGCTCAGAAAAATCAATTTACCATCAGCAAATCCGGTATTTCCTGTTTCTGCCATATAACACAATAGTGCATTTCTGGCTGTATTGATATGATTGGGTATAGACTCTTTTGTAATGGGTATGTATTTGACACCGCTGGTTGTACCACTGGTTTTGGCAAAATAGATTGGCTGGCCTTTCCACAGTACGTTATGTTTCCCCGCTTTTATTTTTTCAATATATCCCTTAAATCCTTCATAATCCCTAATGGGAACAGAATTTGCAAAATCTTCGTAACTATTGATTTTTGAAAAATTATGTTCAGTTCCAAATTCGGTATTAGCAGACATTTTGATCAAGTTCTTGAATACAAGCTGCTGATCTTCCAATGCAGTCTGCATCCCCTTTTTAATCTGTCTGTGTATAAAGCCGGCAAAGGGCTTGGCTAATAAGGATTTTATTTTCATAAAACAGATTGCAAATGTATTAAACATAACAGAACTTAGGTAAAATATGTCAAAATAGTCTGATTGCAGGCATTATGACTGATTACCCATAGTGAAAATTATGATGAATGAATATTTCTTAATTTCGCAAAATGAACAAGAGTGTAGCACTTCATACTTTGGGCTGTAAGCTGAATTTCAGTGAAACAACCTCCATGGGCAGAATGCTTGAAAAAGAAGGTTTTATTAAAAAAGATTTTCAGGACATTGCTGATTTGTATGTAATTAACACCTGTTCAGTAACAGAAAATGCCGACAAAGAATGCAGGCAATTGGTTAGGCGTATTCAAAAAAAAGCCCCTGATGCAATGGTCGTAATCACGGGTTGTTATGCACAATTGAAACCAAAGGAGATCGCAGCCATTCCCGGTGTAAATCTTGTACTTGGAGCTGCTGAAAAATTTAACATCGGTACTCACCTCAAGGAACTTACCAAAAATGACTCAGGAAAAATTTGCAGTTGCGAAATTGAAGATGTAAATATTTTCACAGCTTCACACTCAATTAATGAAAGAACCAGGATTTTTTTAAAAGTTCAGGATGGGTGTGATTACAATTGCAGTTTTTGCACCATTCCACTTGCAAGGGGTAAAAGCAGAAGTGATAGTATTTCGAATGTATTAAGCAACATTGAAGCAATTGTAGCAGGTGGTGCCAAAGAGATTGTATTAACCGGAATAAATCTGGGAGATTTTGGAAAAGGAATATCAGGAGGTAAAATAAAGGAAGAAAATTTTTTCGACTTAATAAAAGGAATTGAAGCAAGTTCGCCTATCGAAAGAGTGCGAATATCCTCCATCGAACCAAATCTGTTGAGTAATGAAATGATTGAATTTATTTCAACAAGTAAAAAGTTCATGCCCCATTTTCATATTCCGCTTCAAAGTGGCAGCAACACAACGTTGTCAAATATGCGCAGAAGATATAAGCGTGAATTATACGCTGAAAAAGTCAGCCTGATAAAAAACTTAATGCCAGATGCTTGTATTGGTGCTGATGTGATTGTAGGTTTTCCTGGAGAAACCAATGAAGATTTCAATGATACAGCAGATTTCATTTCATCTTTAAACATTTCATATCTGCATGTATTTACTTATTCTGAAAGAGACAACACCCATGCATTAAACATTAAACCTATCATCCCTGTAAATACGAGAAACGAGAGAAACAGTATTTTGAGAAACATCAGCTATGCAAAAATGCAATCTTTCACAGAACAAAACATAGGACAAAAAAGAAAGGTTTTGTTTGAAAGTGTCAATAAGAACGGAATGATGGAGGGCTACTCAGATAACTATATTAAAGTAACAACGCCCTATAAAAAAGAGTGGGAAAATGAGATAATTGATTGGACAATTTAGCGAATGAAAACATTCCATTTTCTGTGTGAGAGATATTTATGAAACTCTGCCCTGCTTTTTTTCTGATTCAACATTGCCAAATGTCTTTCATGATGTAAATCGGTAGCGGTAAAGGCTGCAAGATTGTTTTCTAAAATATATTGTGCGGCCTTTTTGCAATCCTTTCCATAAAATCCAGCCAATGACAATAAATTTACCTGCAAAAGGAATCCAAGTTCTGAAAGTTTATTATACATGCCAAAATTTCTGTTGAAAAAACCATATCGTTCAGGATGAGCCAGAATAGGTTTGTAACCTGCTGTTATGATTTCAAATGAAATTTTTTCAATTTCATCCGGGGGCGAAACATAAGAAAATTCAGTTAAAATAAAATTATCACTGATTGTAAGTAGCGGTTCCCCGCTTTTCAACAATTGAAAAAAATAAGTATCCAGCATGTATTCAGCAGCGGCTGAAATTTCAAAATCAATTCCCTGATTCTTTAACTCAGTCTTGAGCAACAATAGGGAATTAGCAATGGTTGATGGAGTATTTCTATATAGGTCACTGATGATGTGTGGTGTTGCAATTGATTTTTTTACGCCAAGTTTCATCAATCCCTTTATTAGTAAAACAGAAGTCTCCAAATCAGGAGAACCATCATCAATTCCGGGAAGAATGTGAGAATGGATATCGGTTGTAAAGGGAAAATAATCAGCGGGAAACCTTGGTTTGAATTTGAATAACGATAACATAGATTTTTCAGTTCATTGATTTGAAATCAATCTTATTTATTTGTCCTGTAAAACTGATGTAGCTTACTGAGGGGTTTTAAAATAGAAATTAAAAAAGCAAAGGGGATTTTATTTTTTTTCATCGCAAGATAATCCCTTCGGTTTGCCCTTAGCCTCATCTTAAAACTTCGATTGCTTTGCCCTCCCATCCGCATCTTCACAATCAATTTTGGAATATAAACAGCACTTATCCTTAATTTGTAAAGATAACGACACATCAACTCATAATCCGCAGCAGAATAAAAATGATTTTCATACCCCCCATATTTATTGTAAATACTGCGTTTTACATAAAAAGTAGGATGAGCAGGCATCCAACCCATTAAAAATCTTTTTCTTTTAAATTCTTTTCCTTTCCAGATTCTAAAAACTTTATTGGTGTCTTCAGCATCGATATATTCCAGGTCTCCATAAACACTATCTGTATTGGTTGCAATAAAAGTTTCTACAATTGTTTGAACCACATCATTGCTGTAAAATAAATCATCACTGTTGAGCAATCCTACTATTTCACCTGACGACTTTTCAATGCCTTTGTTGATGGCATCATACATCCCTCTGTCCGTTTCAGAGATCCAATAACTTATTTTATCCTGATATTTCTTAATGATATCAATTGTATTATCATTTGACTTTCCATCAATAATAATATATTCAATATTCTTATGTGATTGATTCAATACAGAATTGATGCATGCTTCCAACGTTCGTTGTGCATTTAGTGTAACAGTAATAATAGTTACTTTCATTTAATTAAACTATACAGGATAATTTCGATTAATCTATAATCGCTCTTTCCTTGATTCTTATTGCAGGGTTACCGCGGTATATTCCGTTTTTTTCAAGTTTACCAGAAGCGCATGAACCAGCTGATAAAACAACATTCTTTTCAATAAAAGTACCGCCAAATATCATAGACTTTGCACATACCCATACGCCATCTTCAATCGATACTGGTGCGATCATTAAATCAAAAGTACTTTTTTTATAATCATGACTACCATTGATGATTACAGCACCCTGTGAAATACAAACATTATTTCCTATATTTACTTTTACAAGATTATCAATCCAAACGTTTTCTCCTATCCAAACATTATTTCCTAATTGAAGATTCCAGGGGTATTTGATATTTACAGAGGGTTTGATGACAACATTTTTTCCAATAGATGCTCCAAACATTTTAAGTAAAAATATTTTTATTTTATAAATCGGAAACAACCCAGATTTAAAAAATAAAAGATTCACATAATACCATACTATGCGCTTGATTAATCCTGCGGGTTGATGTAAATTATTTTGGTAAAGTGAAAGATCGACTTTCATTATTATTCAATTTTACTGTTCAATTTTTCAAATAAATATATCATACAAAATATGGCTGAATATGCAAGTATATTAAACCAGGTGTGATGATCTAAACCGAACGGTAAAGACCAACCTTTATTGATGGAAACCAAAAAAATACCAATTCTGCAAATATTTATTATCCACAGAATGATTAACCCAGCTGACAACCATAGCACTTTCATTTTTTTCAGTAAGTTACTGCTTATGATAAATGCAGCCCAAAAACTCATTACTCCTATTCCCAAACAACTGATTGCAACTTTAACACCACGTTGGCCCACCACCCTGATTAAATCACCGGATTCATAAACAGTTTCATAACCAAATATCCCTGCGATGATACCGGCACCTTTCAACAAGGAATTTTTTAAAATAATTGTATAATCACAATACCTATGAATAAATTCAATATAATAACCTGAAGATGAAGATAATCCTATTATGGCAAATGTTCCATAATAAAACACACAGTAATACAAAATGAATTTTATTAAAAAAAGAAAAAAATATTTTTTGTCAAAGTAGTGATTCAATTCTTAAAAATAATTTTATTCAATAAATAATTTTTGATAATCCAAATTGATTTTATTTTCATTAATTGACTTCGATGAATATTCAATAGCTGCCTTTGATGAAAGCATATATTGATTTTGATCCATTGAAACATAGAAATCAATTAAATTTTTTATTTTTTCAGCAGACACTTCAGTATTGAATCCGGCGTTATTTTCCTGTAGATTATTCCAGGGGGTCGAAAATGATGTAATAACCGGGATTCCAGCTGATAATGACTCGATGATTGAATGTCCGTAATTTTCACTTTCGCTCGGCATTATCATTACAGGAGCGTCATTAAAGTGACAAGAAATATTATTCGGTGTTACTTCACCATGATAAATGACATGTATATTTTTCGGCAATAGTTGGATGAATTGCTCACATTTTTTCCAATATGCTTTGTCCTTTATACCACCTATAATGTGATATTCAATCAAGCCCTCGCATGTTTTTAATGCCTGTAATACAATCAAATGATTTTTCATAGGGCTGACTAATGCCAAAGTAATCAGTTTCAAAACGCCAATTTTCTTATTTCGGCTCAATGAGGGAGTATAAAATGTTGGGTAGTTGGAAGCAACGGATATTTTTGAATTTTTGTCAAAATTGGATTTGATGGAATCAATTTCATTCAAGTCCGTTGCATGAAAATGCACATTTTTACAAATTCCTGTAATTTTTATAAATTTTAAATAAATGCCCTTTTTAAAATTCTTTTGAGAAAGAGCAGGTGTATGCAACATACCTTTTGGCGCTATTATAATTTTATTTGCTTTTCCAAAAAAAATGGGAATTATATTGTAGGAAAGCGAAAACATTCCAACAACATACAATACATCAGCCTGTTGATCTCTTAATTGTTTTTTAAAACTAAAAATTGGAAATACAGAAGAAACATACCAAACTTTTGTATGGTCATTAAAATCAATCCATTTATCTGTTTGAATATCTTTCAAAGTCAAGCCATCAATATCTTTATTACTGCAAAATATTCTGAATTGAATATCATTTGAAAACTTGTTTACAAGATTGAATACCGATCTGATTGGCCCTCCGGCTTTATAGGCTGGTGTAAACCAGGGAATAGCAATAAAGACTGTTTTCAATTGGAGGAAGGTTTTAAATACAAATCTTGTTTCCAAATTCTAAAAATCAGGAAAATCAGAAAACAGGATTTGAACAGATGCCCCAAAATAGTGTGCAATTCGCAATCGGGTCTTACAGGATAATAAAACACCAGGCAAACAAATAAAATAATAACTGGATACCTGGATTTATATTTTCCAAATATTTTCAAAGTTGTATTAAACAACAGTCCATAAAAAAACATAAAAATACAACCGCCTATAACGCCAAAGTTGACATAAGCATCACCGATGGAACTCAATCCCATTGATGTATTGCTGGAAATAACCATACCAGACCATTTCATAAAAAAATCCCGATCTCCGGAATTTAATTTATCCGGGACAAGGATACGGGGTAAAATTGAAGCTTCCAATACCTGCAACAACTGAGTACCATTTGCATAAGGAATATGATCCGGCACATTTCTCATAATGTTAGTAATAATTGCCCCCTGATTGATTCTTACATTACTTTGGGCAAGGAGATTCAGATCAAAAAAGCCCGTTTTTTCCTTTCTTAGATAGATGGTTTTTTCAAGGGTTTCAACTCCTGCTTCCTGACCTTGTTTCCAGGTTGATTTTCTGTAATCGGGTTTTATAATCTGAATTAAAATCGAGAGTAGAATAAATGAACCAGACAAAATAATTTTAACTTTTTTGGACAATTGATACCTGATTGAAAAAATCACTCCTAGGAAGATCAGCCATATCAAAAGATCATGAAACATGGCGTTGATAACTGATGTTGAAATTACTGAGAAATAAACCAACAACAGGTATAAAGGCTTTAATTTGTTTTGACTGAAAATAAGCAGAAATACTCCGATGAATTTGAAACCGCCTAATACAAAAAAGACAAAAGCCAGATCATTTGAAAAGAATGTACCGGCAATACTTGATATAAAACCGATAATTATTAATAGGAATGGCAACTGTGGATGATTCTTCAGATATTGCTGAAGTGATTCTGTATCTAACTTTTCGCCTGAAAAATCATTCGCTTTATAATGTAGTCCAAAAATGAAAAATAAAACAGCAGGTATAACATACATAAAATATTCCTGCTCAGAAATTTGCATTCTGTAAAATCCGGTTTGAAAACTATCTAATCCATTGTATGCCAATACCGGCCCAAGTAGCAGTTGCAAACACATCAATGATCCAAACAAATACCTGATGGGAATTATTTTTCCTATTGAAAGAAACAACAAATTAAATTGAAAAAGAGTTAGGATAACAGCAAAATATGAAAAGAAAGAAATGTCTAAAAAAATCAAACGTATTAAAACCGACACAATGATGAATTGAGTCCAGTTAAACTTGATATTAAAAAGAGTCTTCAAATTTCAGCAAGTCCTTTTTATGAATAAATATCTTTCAATTTCTCTAATGACTGAATCAACTTAAATTCATTTTCATTGAATTCTCCTTCATACAAACCTAATTCAACTTTTCTTGTTTTTTGATGTATATGTTCAGGATGATGTATAACGGAAGCATTGGATAAAAATCCTGCCCAATAACTGAAAGTACTTCCCTGAGAGGTGACAATAATCCTGCATTTACTTAAATTGAGCAAATCAACAATATCATATTTACTTTCATGAAATGTTACGGCATTCATTTTTTTTAAATCATCAAACTCCTCCGTATAACCATCCGTAAAAACAACTGCCGGAAAATCAGACCCTATAAATTTTCGTATTTTGTTAATTACCGATACAAAATATTTTTCAGGCGTTCTAACATGTCCGCCAACAAACTTTTCATTTTCATTTAATTTTCTAAAATCCCCCATTCTGATATGAATACCGATTCCTGAAGAATCACCTTTAAACAAATTATTTTTAATCTCTACATTAAGACAATCATCCAGTAATTCAATCACCAGATTCCGATGTTCTTTTAGGTAAATGAAATAATCTTTGTAAGATGGTATTTTAGAAAAATAAAACACTGTATCTGACTTTGCATTCTCTTTAATAATCTTCAAAACAGGCTCGTCAATTCTTTTTTTAACATTTAGAAAATAAATAAATTTTAATTTATCTGCAA
>CAZCOL010000015.1:17836-21667 GCA_964500545.1 uncultured Ferruginibacter sp.
AAGCAAGTTTATCCAATGAATAATCCTGAATGATATTTTTAGAATTTTGCTTCATCTGAATCAAATTTTCCTTGTTTGATATAATCATTTTCATTTTGTTTGTTAAATCAGCATAATTCTCAGTCTCGAATACAAAACCGTTTTCTCTGACCAAATCACGCGCACAGCCGCATTTATCACTTACGATTACAGCCTTTCCATTGGCCATGGCTTCATTGACTGATAAACCCCATGTTTCACCAGGGCCTATTGACGGTAGTATAAAAACATCAGCCAAATCATAAATTGACGGCATTTCCTGCTGATTGACAAAACCTAATAAGTGAATATTTTTACAACCTTTGATTGACTTTTTTATATCACTTTCTAGATTACCTGCTCCAACCAATAACAAATGAACATCATCACCAAATGAAGCTTGAATGAAAGACTCAATTAAAAAGATTATGTTCTTTTTCTTTTGAAATTTACCTGTGTATAAAAAAACAAAATGCCCTGATTCTATTCCCAAATTTTCTTTTTGATTAAATGAGATTTTCTTACTTAAGGGACTTAAATTACCAAAGCGTTTATTGTCAACAGCATGAGGTGCAAAAATCAACTGATTTTTCTTCAAACCTGAAGCAACAAAATAATCATAATTGCATTTACCCACATAAAACGCCTTATCAATATGTCTGTACACCCATTTTAAAAAAAAGATTCGAAATTTTGATTTAAAATAATTTTGTTTGTCAATGAGTGTTGAATCTCCTCTGAATAATATTGGAATACTCCCCTTAAAATGCCTCATCAACTTCAGATGACTTTTAAAACGCCAACCAAAAATCAGGATTCCATTCGGTGAAAATTCACTCACCAATTGTATTAGGTCAGGGTTATCAATTCCAAAAAAATGATGAGAACCTTTACTCCGGGCAATATTGTTACAAAAAATATTTTCATAGCCATCTAACAATGGCAAGTTCCAGCTGACAGACATATCAAAACCAGGATCAAATTTTTCTTTGAATGATTCTATCCCCCATGTATAAAAAACCTTTATTTGAATTTTACAATTTGAATGCAATAATTGAAAAAGTGGTACATTGTATTGCACAGGGTGTGTTGCAATGATGGCCAGTTTTTTAATCATTATATGTTTGATCAAGTTTTTTCAAAAATATCAGCATCTCGGCATAAACCAATTCAGCATAAAAACACTCATTGGTTTCAGATGTCTTATTATCACTAAACAAATTCATTGGATTGTATTGTTGCAGGTTTGAAAAATCCAAAGAAATCAATTTTGGATTAGAACGAAGTTGCATACTTTCTCTGGCGTAATTCATTGTATCAGGAATGATTACATACAAACCACAAGACAGATATTCAAATATTTTATTTGGAATATTATATTGAAAGTTTTCTGTTGAAGGTTTATACAATACAATTCCTGTATTATAATTAATCAATACTTCCGGCAAACTTTCATAATCTACATAACCTTTGTATCGAACAACATCTTTATTGCACTTTAGAATTAAATCCAAAGCAGTTTTCTTAATATTAAATGAATAGATGTCCAAAGTCACATGCTGACTATTCTCCTGAACCCATACTAAAATTTCACTTAAATATGAAGATTCAAGCCCCAATGAGCCAGCATAAACCAGATTTAGTTTAGAAAACTCGTTAGATTTATTTTTTTTAATCCAAGTTGAAAGAGGATAATTTGGCATTGAATGAAACAAAGTTTGAGACAAACTCTGCAAATTATTGTCAAAAATAAATTTTTTCAGTCTTTCAGCATTGGTATGTGATATCCAATCGTATTGAGAATAAATTTTTTTCTCCAAACCATGCATCCATTTTACAATTTTCATCCCACTATTGTATTCAGCGGGACTCGTATATTCATGGTAGTGTGCAATAATATGCACCCTCGAGAATATTTTCTTATATAGAATTGCAGGAAAAGAGGAAATAGATTCCAGATAAATAACAATGGAAGGACGATAATATAAAAGATAAAATAAAGAAACAATATAAAATTTAAGGTAATTAAAGTATCTTAATAAAATAAATTTTGAAATGAATGTTGGCCTTATTACATCAATATTGGTTGATTGAGATGAAAATGGTTTTAATTTCAAATGCTTATCGCTGGAATTAGAAATCAGTAAAACAATTTTAATTAAACTATTACCCAAATAATTTACGAGATTCATTGCAGGGGGATATAATTCCACAGGTTGAAAATGAATTACAACAATTTTATCCTTATCTAAACTTCCTGACATTTACTGTTTACTTTATTTATTGCATTCATCAATGAAATTGACCTATGGTAATATGAATAGCCGGAATTCATAATTTTTTTTTGAGATAATTTTTTAAACTGATCTGTTATTCCTTTTTCAACCGAGAGTAACCTGGAAATTTTAAGAATACAATCATCTACATCTGAAAAAAGAAATATTTCCTTATCTGGCACAAAAAAAGTAAGATGATCACTTGTCAATGGAGCCAATTGAATGGAACCGGAAGCAGGAATTTCAAATGTTCGCATATTATGAGAACCTGAATTATGAATCCTCAATAAATTAAGCTGGATCCTATATTTACTCATCCTAGACAGAAGTTCATCATTGTTTAACTTTCCTAAATAGTTGATATTAGAATGCAGAAATTTCTTATTCCAGTCACCATATAAATCAATTTCAATACCTCTTTTAGACAATTCATTGAGAAATGAGAGCCTTTCCTTATCTTCATTTCCTACAAAACATAGTTTCAATATTTCTTCCTGAGATTCAGCGAATTCTAACACCTGATCAAAACCAAATGGTATTACAGCACACTCTATTCCCAATTTCGATTTTACCGAACTAGCAATTCGATTGTCATAGGTGATGAATAAATCGTAGAAAGGCAAAGAATTTTTTAAATGTTTATTTCCGCTTCCCCTACCCGAAAAAATGAAAGGATTATCCGGATTATAATTGACTGTTAATATTGATTTTTTCTTTATCCAACGAAGAGTAGAAGGAAATATTTCCATCCCCTTAAAAACCAATATTACATCCGGCTTAAATTCATTTACCTTTTGTTTAATGATTCTGTTAATTCTAAATAATATGTTGCTAATCCCAATTCTATATAATATCTTATTAATGATATTTGAGTAGTAGTAGTTTAGAAAAATATCATGTGCTGCAAAAAAATCAATTTGTGAATTAGAAATTATTATTTCAGGTAGATATTTTAAATAATACCTTTCAATTGAATTTTCATTATTTGAACCAATGATCAATAATCTCATTGGTATTTGTTTATAATTTTCCTTGAAAAGGAACTTTTCATATTTATAAATATTTGCTGAGCTTTCAAGGAAGTTTTAAATGAGGTAAAGAAAAATACAATTCTAAAGAACACGCCCCCGACAAAAGCAAAATTCTTAAACCCTAGATTTTGAATAATATTCAAGGAATCATTCAAAACTGTATCATTGAATCGACCATACAAATAGGCTATAATGCTTAAATGCCTTCTATAAAGTGCTCTTATAGCAATAGAATCCGCCTTTAAAAGAATATTATCAAATTTATATTGAACAGTTTTTAAAGCACCTAAAGACGATAAAGCATTGAATTTTTTTGAAACAGAATCTTTACTTACCGTATAATAATTGATACTTTTACTATCAAAAATTATTTTTTTTGAATTCAATATCACCCTTGAAAAAAATTCGCTGTCATCATCGGGTGAATGCCTTAATTCTTCATTCCAAATACCAGCATTATAAAATAGTTCTTTTGTAACCAAATATGCATTTGGTTGAATCATTCC
>CAZCOL010000015.1:21767-23512 GCA_964500545.1 uncultured Ferruginibacter sp.
TTTATTCCTGTATTTTTTGCTGCTGCACTTCCTGAATTTTCCTGATGAATTATTTTAATTTTAGCATTTGTACCAAATTCATTTGTAATGAAATCAAGGGTTCTATCCGTAGAACCATCATCAACAATAATCACTTCAAGATTTTTCCATGATTGATTCAATACTGAATAGACACACCTTTTTATAGTATCAACACCATTATATACCGGAATGATAACTGATACCAACTCCATTAAAACAATTCTTTAATTTGATGATTGTTTACATTCCACAGGTAAAAACTCTTTTTGATTTTTCCGGTTTTAATTAAAAACCTTAGAATTGACCTTGCGTTAAATTTTCTGTACTTATTAATTATATTCAAAGCATCTAATTTGCTTAATGGGCAGGCATCACTAAGTAAATTTTCTGTTAGGATTTGACAGAAATATTCATTGTATTTCTCTGGAGCTAATTTTGTTTGTTGACTGGGGTGTATCCTCCAATAAACCAGATTTTTAGGAAGTTCTAACATTGGGTAATTGGCAGCCAGTCGCAACCACAAATCCACATCGCTGACATTTTGAAGTTGTTTGAATCCATTAATTTGCCTGAAACAATCGCTTCTAATAATCGCTGCTGTTGGACCATAATCCAAAAGACCTCTCTCAAAAAAATGACATTGATAAGCTTCTAATGATGTAAAGTACCTCTCAACATCTTGGTTACGAGATGAAACTGCAAAAGCTGCAGAAGGATATTTTTCCATCCCATCAACCATTTGGCTGATGGTATCCTTGTATATATAATCATCGCTGTCAACAAATTTAAGGTATTTACCCCTGGCATATGAAGCTGCCTTGTTCCTGTTTGGATAATCTCCTATGTTAACATCATTTACATACAATTGTACCCTTGAATCTGATTGTACATAATTTTCAGCTATAGAGACAGAGAGGTCAGTTGAGCAGTCATCGGATATAATCAACTCAAAATTTTTGTAATCAGATGCGAGAACACTTTCTATTGCCTCTCTGATAAACAATTCGCGATTGTATGAAGTGATAATAATACTAACTAGGGGACTGTTCAAATTACTGCAGGCATTTTTGAATCATGGAACCAATTACCTTCCAATCGTACTTTTCTTTGACCAACTGAAATGCATTACTCGAAATTTTATTAATTAAATTACTATTATTTAAAAGCAACATTATTTTTTCAGTAAAATCTTTAGATGTTTCGGCAATTATAATATTTTCTCCATCCATACAATCGATTCCTTCTGCTCCTTTGGAAGTAGAAACAACTGTTACTCCAAATGACATCGCTTCAATAATTTTCAATCTTGTTCCACTCCCCTGCTTCAAAGGAACTATTGATATTTTTGATTGTAAGTAATATTGATTAACATCATTTACCTCTCCCTTAAAAATAACACCCTCAGATTTCAATTTTTCACATAATGCTTTACTTGGAATTCCTGAGCCTATTACAACCATAGTGCAAAAAGGATTTAGTAATGTAATCGTCGGCCAGCAATTATTCAAAAACCAAAGAAGTCCTTCCTCATTTGGCGCGTAGTCCATAGATCCGCAAAACAACAAATCATATTTCTTATTTTTGTTATCAGGCATCAATAATGGAACAGATGCTCCATTGGGAATAAAATAGTAGTTCAAAAGATGGTTATTCGCATTCCTAAATAATTCACCATCAATATTGCTGCAAACCCATATAAAATCAACTGTATTGTGTAAATTAAA
>CAZCOL010000015.1:23612-24747 GCA_964500545.1 uncultured Ferruginibacter sp.
TCTGCAAATTTAGAAACCTGATCAATAATATTGATACACCTTTGCATACCTCCGTTATGGGGAGGATAAATTCTATCGTATGGTGCAATTATCAAAACATTCATGCTCTATATAGTCTTTCAATTGCATTAAAGGAATTGATTAATTTTTTACTGTCACCCAGATAAAATTGAGGATAATGTTGCATGAATGAGGAGTTTACTTTTAAAGGAGTTTTCTCGGCATCGTAATCATGAAGAAAATCCTGAAGATAATTTCGAAGATTTTGAGGATTTTCGTAAACGAAAAAACAATCGGGCAAAAATGTTTTACCTTCTTGATCATCCAAACGCCAAGACATTGCCCATTCAGGATCTTTGACAACTACTTGACATCCTGAGGAAAGACACTCAGCAATAGATACGCCAAATGCTTCCGGGAACTGAACAAAGAATAAACTTGCCTCCTGATATATTTTTCTTATTTCATTGAAAGTATAATTACCCGTAAGAAATATCAAATTTATTTGTGGAAACAATTTCAAAATTTCAATTTGTTCTATTCTTGTTTGTTCAAACCCCTCCTGAGGAAAGTCAATAATAGCATTTATTGAATCTTTACGTTTAGCTTTCAATCCACAATTAGCAATGTGCAATCCTATACTGCCCCATCTTAAAATTTCAGAAGGCTGGTTTCTTATTTCAGCAATTTCAGAAATTGAAAAATTCCAATCATATCTTTCAATTCCATGATGATGCTGACTTTTTAATATATGAGAATGTGTGATAGAATTTCCTAAATAATATACTTCATAGAGAGCAACTGGTTTTTTTACCCACTTTCTAAGTTTTTCTATATCATAGTATCCTCTCCAATAGGCATTTGGAATACAATCAGAGACCACTATTAAATCATATTTTTTAAGCTTTAACAATAAAAACCTATCGCTAAAAAAATGATATATTTTTTGACGTAAAAGAAAATGAAATTTCTTATAACTAAGTCTTTTTTTAAATAATCCGAAAAGTCTAGACAGCATACCATTTCCCTCATAAAAAATATCTGCATGCACAGATAACTCTGCACACATTAACTTTAAAGACTCTGCCAACACCCTTGGACTTTTATAATCCCTTCGAGTTAGTATAGCTACCGA
>CAZCOL010000015.1:24847-38520 GCA_964500545.1 uncultured Ferruginibacter sp.
GAAGAACTGATTTCATTTGAGATGGTACCACCGATATACAGTTTTAATGTTGTAATTTTTTTTTGCAATTCAGGAAAAATATTATTTAAAAACCAATTGATAGAATTTGTATTGTTAACATTGGATGATGCAAAATAGAGCAATGTAAAATCAAATGCTTTATTCGAAATAGAATTGATTTCAGGTAAGTATTGAAACCGAATTATTTCTTTATTTAATTTTGATTTGAAGTAAGCTTCGTCCTTATGATTTAAGGCTATTACAATGTCAGCCCTTTTCAATCCACGTATTTCTTCATCATTGAATAAACTAACCCACTGAGGAACAATTTTCATTTCAAGGTAATTTTTGTACCTATTAGTGAAACTATCGTGGGTATCAATAATTTTAAGGACATTTTTGGGGAAATAATCCAGCAACTTGGAAAGCCAAACATATTCACAAACAACAATATCCCAATTTTGCATGCTGATTTTTCTAACCTGGTTGATTATTTTTTTGTTTATCAAATAATCTACATGGGTATTAAACTTCAAATCATTCAATGAAATATTTCCAATAATATATCTTAAAAACGACTTTATGGTATGTTTCAGCTTTTTAAAGAAAGTAATCAAATCCTTTTGCGAATTGAAAACATCATTTCTGTCTATGACAAAAAGTTGATTGTGAAAATATTGGTTCATTTCATAAAAAGAAAAACTCTCCATTTCAAGAAATAAAAACGAAACATCATCTCCTCTCCTTTTGAAAAAGTTGACAATATTCAGCACACCTTTTCGATTACCTGCAGAATCAGGATGAGTTGGAACCGGAGAAATAATTAAAATTTTTTTTGGAAATGAATCAGCTGCAGACATAGGAATAAAGGATTATTCAGAGTAGAATATATTAACTCTGCGCTTTGAGAAATAATAAAGCAAAATCCGATGAAGAATAAAGCTAAAAAACCCAATTGGAACCGTAAACAAATAAGGACCTTTAATTCTGTCTGATTCAGCATGTTGGGTATTGGGAGGAGTATGTTCGTGAAATATTGAAATTAATTTAGAAGGATTCAAAACACGATAACCACCCTCGTAAAATAAAAAATTAAGACGGCTATCGCAACCTAATTTTCCCATTTTGAAATCACAATTTAAAAGGCATTCAGGTTTTCCCTTGAATATCCATGCATCTTGAGAATCCCCTTCATTAATCCTGAGGTGTATACCATTTTTTTCTTTCCTTGTGAGAGACAAAAGATCACCTTTTTTTAAAAATAATAATTTCAAATATTTTAAAGATGAGTCGAATCGAATATCGCTATTGGCTATAATGTTGATGGCATCTGTTTCAAGAAAAGAGTAAAAATCTGAAAATGAAGGTTGTTCACACATTGAAAACTGTACCACTTTTTCAGAATTTAAAATTGAATGTTCTAAACCTTCATTTAAAACAACTATTTTGTCTATATATTTATTGTTCAGATTATTTTGCAGACAGTTTACAATATCATTTTTCCTTTCTATTGAATCTGTATTATAAAGTGATATGTAGAGAATTACCAAAATAGATTAATGTTTCAAAAATGACCTCAATCTTGAATACCCACCCATAGCTTTACTTCGCAGCCAATTTTTATTTACGCCAAGCTGAAAATCATTTTTTCTGCTAATGAAAATGGGGCCATTTTTTTCCAGTTCAAAAGATTCTGGAATTACCAGCACCTGATCCAATTCCTTATATAAATAGACCATGGCAGTAAGTATCGCCTGATCATGCCTGTGCTCATTCAATAAAACATTTGTTTCTATTTCGTTCAATTCATAATTGTCAACAAGAATCTCCGGATTATTTATTGTCAATTTGTACCATTGATCAATAATATTACAGGTATTTTTTGTTTTTTTTACAAATAAAAAACCAGCCATGATTTTATTAAAATCAAGCCACTCATCGTCTTTAAAATTTGATTTCAACACTTCAATTGCACTGCCTTTTATCCAATATTTCAACTTTGGATAATCATATTTTGAGAAACGACTCCATCCATAGTCAACGTTTTTATATTGAAAAAACAATGCATTGAAATTATTTAAATAATTTAAATACTCATTCCACAAACCATTTTTATTTAATGTACATCCAGCATCTGCATAGCATAATATGTCACCTTCTTTCATATCAGAAAGTGTTTGTTTAATGATGTATGCTTTCCACATCCAGTAGCCACCCCCTCTTCTGAAATTAAATACAGGGGATAATCTAATAAATTCAGGCAGATCGTTTTCAGAATACAGCAATATTTTATCAAATACACCTGTGAGTTGGGCTTCTTTTCCAATTCTTGCAAGTGATTTTTGAAAATCATTGCTGCCGTATGAAATAAAAATCTTAGCCATTCAAATCAATGTGAAAATAAAAAACCTGCCCCATTTTTATATTCAAAAACATGACCTGTTTTAGTTGGATAGCCTTCTATCTGGATGTTCATTGAATTTTCAAATTTAACATGATAATCAAATCCAGGGTCAGTCAAAAAAAATGATCCAATGTAATCACCTTTATTGATATTATTTGGCAATTCTATTTTTTGTCGAATATTGAATTTTCCGGGAAGCAGTTTGTTTGAAATACCTTCAAAGTGTCCGGGACTATGAAATAATAAAGGATTCATTCCTTTATCAAACAATCTAAACTCAAAAGACAAAAATGTATCTGCTAAAACCTCCCCTGATATTTCAAATTCGATTAAATTTTTCCCTCCAACCAATTTTACAGGATTATTATAGGAACCATTTACCATTATTTGATCAATCTTTAAATGACTTTTCTCTCCTGATTTAAACTGAATAAAAGGAATTGTTTCATTTTCAGTCAATAAATCGTCTGAATATTTTTCAATGGCTTCATGTACATTTCCATCAAATTTCAATGAGCCACTATCGAGTAACAAACATCTATTGCAAAGAGATCTGATACTATTGATATTGTGGCTAACAAATAGCACTGTTCTTCCTTCTTCGGCACTCAATTCAGATATTTTTCCCAGACATTTCTTTTGAAACGCTGCATCACCAACAGACAAAATCTCGTCAAGAATCAGAATTTCAGAGTCCAAATGCGCTGCTACAGCAAATGCAAGTCTAACATACATTCCGGAGGAGTACCTTTTTACCGGAGTATCTATATACTGTCCAACACCACTGAAAGATATTATGTTATCTAAATTTCTTTCAATCTCTTTTTTTCTCATTCCAAGAATAGCTCCATTTAAAAATATATTGTCTCTTCCGGTAAGATCGGGATGAAACCCTGTACCAACTTCAAGCAAGGAAGCAACTTTACCATTACCGATAATTTTACCTGATGTTGGAGCTGTTACTCTGCTGATGATTTTCAACAATGTGCTTTTACCTGCTCCGTTTTTTCCAATGATTCCAACAATATCTCCTTTATTTACATTAAAAGACAGATTTTTTAAACTCCAGATTTTATCGGAATTATTTTCAAATTCCTTGCCCCTTTTTTTTTGAAACCAATTTTGAATATCATTCCTTAAAGACCCAGACCCAAACTCTCCAATTTGATAGGACTTAGATATATTTTCAACAAAAATAACGGGATCAGGCATAATAGGAAAAAGGAATCATATTATTAAACAGTATCTACAAAGTTTTTCTCAACTTTATTAAATGCAATTATGCCAATAATAAAAATGGCTAATGAAAACAAAATAGAATAAATCAATAGGTTGTAATTCATTTCATTTGATCCGAATAAAATATACCTGAAAGTCTCAATTACTCCCGTCATCGGATTTATATTTATGATAAGGCTGTAGGGATGCTGAACTGCTGACAAAGGAAATGCGACAGTTGTAGTGAACAATAACAATTGGACTCCAAATGAAACTAAAAATGAAAGATCTCTGTATTTAACCGTTAATGCACTCACCAACATTCCACAACCAAGTGCTAGAAAAGCTATTATTAAAATCAAAAAGGGAAACAACCAAAAATCGTTTCCGGTAAGATAATTTACATCATTATTGTGTCCATAATAAAATATCAAAGCAAACAATAACAACAACTGCAATGCAAGTTTTATTAAATTACTAAAGATAATACTCAAAGGTATTATCAATCTTGGAAAATAAACTTTATTAAACATTCCGGCGTTGTCTTTAAAAACTGTTGAGCATTTCATCAAGCTTTCAGAAAAGTAATTCCAAAGAGTAATTCCGGAAAAATAAAACAATAAATGAGGTATGCCGTCTGTTTTTAAACCCCCGATTCTGCCAAAAACAAGCGTAAAAATCAAAGTGGTGAGTAAAGGCTGTAGCAGAAACCACAATGGTCCCAGGATTGTTTGTTTATAATATGTAACAAAATCCCTTTTAACCAACAATTTCAACAAATCCCTGTAACCCCAAACATCTCCAAATTGAATATCCAAAAGGTTCTTTTTGGATTCAATTATCCAATTATTATCATTCTTTAATTTAATCATTGAACCAAATAGGTTTTATTTATTCCTGATGTCATAAACCAACTGAATTGTTTTCCTGACATCATTTAATCCAAAACCTTTACCGGACAAAATTGCTTTATAACTTTCAGTATGAAGGTCAGCAAACCGGCTATTGAAATCAATTTCAGTACCATCTACATTCAAAGACCTGAACGAATTTTTCCCTTTTAACTTTTCATTCAATGGCAAATCATTTTCATCAATGCTAACCAACCAGTTTACTTGAGCATTTTTAAAAGAAATACGACCCGCCGCTTTGTCATTTTTTTGAAATTCAACAAATGTTTCAACTACATCTCCAAAAATCCAAATCAATATATCAAAAAAATGAATACCTATATTGGTAGCAATCCCACCTGATTTTTCCGCATCGCCTTTCCAGCTTCTTTGATACCATTTACCCCGGACAGTTACATATTTCAAATCTATTTGCCAAACATGATTTTCAGGGCCTTTTAATATCTTATTCTTTAAATCAATTAATTCAGGATGGTGCCTCAACTGTAAAATAGTAAAAACTTTATTGCCGGATTCACTCTCAGCATCCATCAGCGCTTCCAAGTTCCATGGATTCAGTACCAGTGGCTTTTCACAAATAACAGAGGCATTGCATCTCAAACCCAATCGAATATGAGAATCGTGCAAATGATTGGGAGTACAAACTGAAAGAAAATCAATGGCATTATTTTCTCTTTTCAACTTTTCCAAATGTCTTTCAAATCGCTCTAATTCAGTAAAAAAATTTGCTGCCGGAAAATATTGGTCCATTATCCCGACGCTGTCAAACTTATCCATAGCCACTACGAGACTGTTCCCAGTTTCTTTAATGGCTTTCATGTGACGGGGAGCAATAAAACCAGCAGCTCCGATAAGTGCAAATTTTTTCAATCAAATATGATTTGTTGGTTTAAACAACAATTTAATCCATCTGGATTTATAAGTATTATAACTGAATTCAGAAATCAATAAATCCTTATCCGGATAATATCTTTCTTTGTCAATTAAAATATCAATCATCGCTTCCTCAATGGCACTGATACTTAATGGATCAATCAGTTTTCCTAAACGGCCATTACAAAAGGCATCAACGCTTCCGTCCAGATTGCCTCCAATTGCCGGTATTCCGTAGTACATTGCTTCTAAAAAAACAATTCCAAAACCTTCTTTAATACTTGGCAATATGAAAAGATCAGAAAGTTTGTAATAAGCTCCTAATTCCTCTTCATGAATAAACCCGGGAAAAATCAAACAATCCGACAACCCAATTGATGATGCTAGTGCTGTTAAATTATTTTTTTCATCATTATCGATATTGCCTCCAATTATATACTTTATATCTGCATTGATTTTATTGACTTTTTTGAGTGCTTTGACTACATTTTCACAACCTTTTTTTCTGTCCTCCTTGCTCAATCTGGTCAAACTGAATACAATTTTATCATTTGGACCGATATTATGTTTTACTCTGAGTTGCCATATTTTATGTTCAGAAACATTTGATTCTATAAATGGATCAATACAATTGTTTATAACGCAGCATTTTGAATCAGGGATTTGATGAATTTGTACAATTTTATTTTTTGTAAAATTACTGACTGAAACAAATTCATCCACAACATGCAACATTCTGTTCCTGAACTTGCTGAAAGGTTTCCAAATTTCAATTCCATGAGCAATCAATATGAGCCTTTTTGCAGGAAATATTTTTTTTATCATCCATCCTATGGGCAATAAATTGACATGACTTAATATTACAATTCCCTTCTCTTTGGATTTAAATAATGATTTTAAAATAAAAAATGACTTACGTCCATTAAAAGTGCTGAATTTATTTAACGAAAAATAATTGTTACCAATGGCATCTTTTTTTTTGTCATAAAGTGAATAGATATCAAAATCCTGCGTATTTGTTGCTGAAATGTCATTCAATATCTTTCCAATACATCTGCAAACCTTCTCAATACCACCGGTTGCAGAAAAGATTCTAAGTGTGAGAAAAAGTACATTATTATTCAATTTACAATTCTCTGATTTGCTCCAGGGATGATTTTTCAAAAACTGCACTTAACCTGATACCCATACTGTCTATCTGAACCCTCGCCTTATTGCCAATTACTTCCAATACAATTCCTTTGTAGTTCATCATCAATCCTTTTGTGACAATGACTTTAGCATTTTCTTTCAAATCCAATTCCACGACATCCACATTCTCAAATTCATTCAGAAATTTCTTTATGGTATTGATTTCAGTTTCCTTGACTCTTGCAGGTTTTCCAAGCCAGTAAACATAATTAATGATTCCATCAACCATTTTAATGTCCCATTTTTTTTCTTCTGAAATTTTTACAAAGAGGTATCCCTTGAACAAGGGTTCGAGCACAATCTTTTTTCTGTCTTTCCATTGCCTTCTTACTTTATTGAGGGGACAATAGTTTTCAATACCCTTTTCATCCAGAATCCTGGAAATTTTCTTCTCCCATCTTGGGCGGGTATATACTACATACCAAAATGCTATTTCATTAGTATTTGACAAAGCTTCGCTAGTCCTCAGTTACATATACAAACTGAAGACGATAATTTTGATTGATTAAAACAATACTCTATTTTGATTTGAAAAATCTTGAAAATAACTTTTTAATATTCCATAAGTTTTTCAAACCAAAAGATGAATTTTCTTCAGAATAATAACCCTTATAGGCATCACTGTAACCATATCCGTAACCGTATCCATTCCCATACCCATTACCATAACCTCCAAATCCAAAATTGAAGATGGATGTTCCTCTTGGCTTTATACCATTAAAAAGTATAGCCATGTTCCCAAACTTTTTTTGCTTGTTTAAAACTTCAATTTCTTTTACAAAATGATTGGGTGTATGATTGTGCCTGATTACAAAAAGTGAAACATCCCCGTATTGTGAAAGCAACTGCGCATCGGTTACAGGTCCAACAGGCGCAGTGTCCATTATAATAAAGTCAAATCTTTGTTTCAGAGACACGATCATTTCCTGAAATGCCTGTTTAATGATCAATTCTGATGGATTGGGTGGAATCACTCCAGCAGGTATCAAATATAAATTTTCAAATTCAGTTGGTTTAATGATTTCATCCAACGTTGCTTTGTTTACCAAATAATTTGAAATTCCGGGAGATAACTGAATATTTAAGTGACTGCTTAACTTTGGCTTTCGAAGATCCAGCTCAAGCAAGGCAACTTTTTTACCGGTAAGAGTAAGACTTATAGCCAAATTAATCGCAACAAAGCTTTTTCCTTCTCCCGAAATACCGGAAGTGATCAAGATTGAATTGTTTTGCTCATTAAAGCCCATGAAACCAAGATTGGTTCTCAGCGTTCTGAATTGTTCGGCTATAACCGACCTTTTACCGTCCTTAATGGCAATTACTTCATTTTTATTTGTTTGAAGCAATTCGGCCACAACAGGCACAGATGTTCTCTTTTCAATATCCTGCCTGAACATGATTTTGTTCCTGAGTTTTTCAATCAATTGAACATAAAGCAGAAATAATCCTACCCCGGCAATTAAAGCAATCCAATAGTAATTTTTGGATAAAGGCCTGATTGGATTGTAAGAGAAACCGCTCTCTAAAAGACGTAAATCAGCACTTGTAGATGCGGAAGACATGGCAGTTTCTTCTCTCTTCTGAAGTAGATATGAATAAATGTTGTTTTTAATTTCCTGTTCCCTGCTGATACTTAAAAGTCCTCTCTCCTTTTCAGGAATAGAGGCGTATTTGTTCTTATTGGTTTCAATTGAAATTTCATTGTTGGTTTTCTGAATATTCAAATTTCTTCTTACATTGGAGATGTTCTCCTTAATGTCATTTTTAATTCTGGAAATCTTTTGTGCAAGAAGCAACACATTGTCACTTTTTTCACCTGAGGATTTCAGATTTTTTTCATATTCGAATTCAGCCTGATAAAGTTGATCCAATAATGATTTTAATGTTTCATCATTGAGCAGAAAAAGTGAGGGAACTGTTCCCGGTTTATCTTTTTTATTATTTAAATACGCGGAGAGATCATCGAGCAATTGAAACTGAATTTGCAAAAGGCTGTTTTCTTTGTCCAAATCCCTGACACTGCTAAGATAAAGTGTTGCCTGGTCTCCTAGATTGATCAAATCATTTTTTGACTTGTAATTCTGAATATCCTGCTCAACACTATCCAACTGCCCGGTTATCGCACTAAGTCTTTCCTCGATAAAATCAAGTGTTTTAAGTGCCATTTGATTTTTATCATCAATACCTGCTCTGTTATAAACTTCAAATAATTTATTGAGAATAACAAAAGCCTTTTCTGGAACAGGAGACTCCAGCTTCACATCAATAACTGTAGAAGAATAAGAGATTGGGGCTGCGCTCAATGATCCGATAATAGAGGCGGCTTCTGATGTAACGGTATTGAATTTTACAAAAAAATCTTCTTTTGATTCGGTATTTGTGTAGGAGTTATTGACTAATACCTTGTAAGTATCATTTCCGATATTGAAATCCTGTCCAAAATCAACAGATTTATTGGAGATGAATATTTTTCTATTAATCCAATCTATAGAGAATGGATAGGTATAACTTGAATGAATGTTCTCCTCATTTTGTGCAATAAACTGCAAAGGAAGTTTATCTCCATACAACTCTTCATCGTGGTTTTTCCCTTCTTTATACACTTTTGAGTACAAATCAAGTGACTTAACAACTTCTTTCATCAGGTTTGAGGACCTAAGCACAATGATTTCATTCTCAACAATTTTTTTTTCACTGAAGATATTCAAAGCATCCAGCACTTTTGTATCTCCACCACCCTTTTGCGGATCTTTCAGCAATACTTTTGCAGAAGCAACGTAGATAGGAATTTGTTTTTTATAATAAATATAACTCAGGGCAAATGACAAAGAAATAAACAATACAAATATGGGCCAGAAAGGCAGGTATTTATGCAGCAAATGAGAAAAAGAACCGGTATCTGACTTTTCCTCAAACATATTATTATCATTCATGGTCAAACACCGTTTATTTTTTAATGAGATTTAATACAAGCACGGCTAAAGAAAAAACAGAAGCCGTTAAAGAAACGGCTGTTTGCAATTCACGTTTTCTTATTTCTTTATCCAATTTTTTATTGTCTCTTTTGACATAAATGACATCATCAAACTTAACATAGTACCATGGAGAATTTAAAAAAGTCCGATCTTCCAAATTAATGTGCTTAACCATTTTTTTACTTCCGCTGTCACGAATGATGACCAAATCGTTTGTATTTGCATCCTCTTTCAGATTTCCACAATTGGCAATTACATCAAACAATGTTGTGTTGTTGTCGTTGATTGAAATAATTTTTGGATTAACCACCTGACCAATCACGGTAACCTTTTTATTTAGAAAAGCAATATTAACAATAGGTTCTTTCATAAATGGCTTCAATTCATTTTCAAGTTTATTTTTCAATTCTAATTTTGTAAGGCCTTCAACCTTAATATTCCCTAAAAAACGAACATTGATTTCTCCATTTTCATTTACCAAAAAGCCACCTTCATTTTTTTCACCCCCTGAATTGCCAAATTTTTCATGAATTGCATTATTAAAACTTGCATCTGTTTCAGGATTCATACTGCTGACTTTAATTAAAAGCAAATCATTCGGTTTTAATAGAATCTTTTCATGATCAACAGAATATCCATCAACTAAAGTATCTGTAGTCAGATTTTTAAAAAAGTCTGAATTTTTACTGACATAACAGGAAGGTACAGCAGTACAAAAAGCAAAAACAACCATCAAAAGAAATATTGATTTTGCAATAGATAATAAACTAATATGATTAAGTTTCATAAATGATAATAGAAAGGTTTGCCTTATTGCAAAACTGTTTCAAATTTCGTTAAAAAAAACAAGAGAAACAAGTTAAAAGAAGTATTGAATAACTGAAAATCAAATTATCATTAAAGCATTATTCAAATGTAGTTTTCAATGGAAATTCTAATAATTGAATTATTTTCTGATTATTGCCATTTTGGTTGAAATATGATTTAAAGGCAAAAAAAAAAGATGCAATATGCATCTTTTTTATAATTAGATAAGCATCATTTAATTTTCTTTTTTAAATGCCTTTTTAGCTCCTAGTCCTACCCCTACAGCGAGCAGAATTGAAACGCCTCCATCAATTGGACATGTTGGGTCGCTTGGGTCGCATCCCGGATCCTCAGGTGGAACAGCCAATGAACTGTTAGTTATAAATGTAGTTAGCAATAAAACAACCACCGTAATTATACCCCACTTTTTATATTTATTGAGCACAGATACCAGTTTAAAATGTTTCAAAAATAACAGAAAATCTTGGATTAATAAATAAAATTCGATGTGGTTTTTTCGTTAAAGTCATCATTGATTTCTATAAGATACAATCCGTGTTTGAGAGAAGTAGCTAACTTCAATGAATACACGCTACTGCCACCTTTATGATACAACTCTTTTCTCATTATCAACTGTCCGAGAACATTCATAATTTTTACATGATAATTTCCCTCTGATTTATTTTCCATCCTAATTTGCAGTAATCTGTCATCTTTTATTGGATTTGGATAAAAACTTATGGATGGATTTACTTCAAATGATATTTTAACAGTTTTACTTAATTTGAATGAACCTCCATTTTCCTCACCACGAATTCTGTAAAAATTATTCCCGTTTACAGGATAATTATCAACCCAATCGTAAAGTGAGGCATTGGATGCACTTCTTTCTCCGATAGAAGAAAAATGAATACCATCAGAAGAGCGTTCAACAGCATAGCGATTCATATTTAATTCATTGGCAACTTTCCATTTTATTTTGACAGCTTTTTCCTGTTTCTCGGCAATTACATCCAAAAATGTAACCGGAAGTGCTGTAGACATTTTAAATACAATCCTGAATCGATCGGATCTTGAAGATGCAGAATCTCCGTTAATTTCAAAAATCACATTGGAGGGAACATCCAAACTTACCTGGGTTCTCGTATTGAGATACAAGTCCTCCAGATATGCATTCAAACCTGGGCTGCTCATATTTTCTGGAGTGAATTCAAATTTATAAGAGGCATTTTTCATTTGGGTAAGCTCATAGAAAATTGTATCGGCACTGGTTATATATCTCTTTCTATTTATTGCAAGGTGATTATCACCAACCTCTCTGATAGATAAATTTTCTCCGGATCCAAAGAGTTTAACCGCATCATTCGGTTCAACCTCGTTATTATAACTGTCATCAAACAAATTAAGCACCCCGTCATATAATGATGAATTACTTCCCTCAATTTTGAGCATGTTGGTTCTGAAAGAACTTATCATATTTGATTGTCGTGATACCAGATAGCTTCCATCAACCTTGTTATTTTCTTTAAACCTGATTGAACTTGCTCCAGTACCGATTGAACGTACAAGGAAACCTTGACCAGATTCAACATTTACATTACCTGAGGCATAACTTCCGCCACCTGGCGCAATGGAAACAACCCCATTGTTTACAGAAACAGTCTGATAAGCTCCAAATCCATAAATACCGGCTAGTTGCGGATCCCATAAATAAAATGAACTATCCAAATTAACCCTGTTTATGCTGCTTAATGATATTGCTGATGCGTATACATTGCCAACACTGACATAAAGACCAGCTGCTGGAGAAATTCCCAATGAAAGGGTGCTATCCCCTAAAAACAATCTACCTTTCTCTCTGACAATAGTTGAGGTAGGTGGCTGTAAATAAGAAATAACAGAACGATCTCCTCTCACAAAAGTCATGTAAGATTTACCATACTTGAATGGAGCAAGTGTAGAAGTTATTCCATTCCACAAAGTAGAACTGAAGTCCATTGTTTTGACAGAAGGTCCGGGTGGAGTTTGCATATCGAATCCATCGTTGAACCAACTTGCTCTGTTGCTCGTAATTTGAATACCATACCCGGAAATTAAATTTGTATTGGATCCCTGCCCTTCCATCCATGCCTGTTTAATGGTTTGGAGATTATGCAAAGTAGGACTTGAAAGCAATCTCCAGGCTTTTCTTGAAGACAAATACCTTTCAACAATCACATCTCCGGTAATTTGATTTCCACTAACAGCCAAACCGGTATTTTCATCCTTGAAAACATTTCCCACACTTGCAGTCAATGTATCTGAGGACTTTAAGGTTAAATTGTTATTGGTGGCAAACAATCTGTTGCTTCCAGCAAATGACAACTTGCCTAAAATATTTAGAGGACCTCCCAATACTACATTTCGATTATTAATAATCAAATTACGCAAATTGTTACCCTGAAATAAATTTGAAGTAATTGGTTGCGTAACATTACCAGCAAACTCAACCGTTCCGTTTCTTGCATTGAAAACACCTCCGGCTAAAACAGTTACTGTATCATAAATTGTAATTTTACCACCTAATTGAATATTCAAACTACCTCCATTTCTTATGGTAATTTTGTTGCAAACCGGAACCGGAAGAGTAGTTGCGTTTACAGAAGGATAATTGAGTCTTCCGCCGGCAATAACAACGTTAGAAGAATTCGTTGGAACTCCTCCACACCAGTTATTTGGATCATTCCAATCGGTGCTTACTGTGCCAAGCCATGACAGGAAATTATTTACAGTCAACCTTAGAGTATCAACAGATGGGCAATTGCTGGCATTTAAATAACTGTACGTATATAATCCGCTTGAGTTGTACGTATTACCATTCCAACTGTATGTGAGGCAAGCAGTATCTGTAATAGAATTGTGCGTACCATTATTTATAGTCAAGTAAAGAGTATCAACAGAAGGACAACCGTTGGCATTCACATAAGAGAATGTATAAATACCGCTTGTGGTATAGGATTCATTGTGCCATGCCCAGTAATAAAATTCACATTGGGTTGCAGTTTGAGATCTGTTAGTTGTGTAATTGACTGTCAAATGCAATGTATCGACAGAAGGACAACCGGAAGCGTTGGTATAATTATACAAGTAGGTTCCTGAAGTGTCGTACAAAGTACCATTCCAAGTAATGGTATCACAAACTGTGAGATTGAAAGCACGATATGTACTTCTGTTTATGGCTATTGTATCTTCTAAAAATCCACTGCTTCTTACACATCCATTTGAATCAGTTACAGAAATCAATGCATAAGTTGT
>CAZCOL010000015.1:38620-40701 GCA_964500545.1 uncultured Ferruginibacter sp.
GGAGTACTTCCATCGCAATAAATTCCACCGCCGGTTACATTGTAAAGATTTGGCATTGTGTAAACAGTAAAAGTTACAATTTTTTTACAGCCAATATCATTGGTATAAACAATTTGACAGAATCCTTCATCCACACCATAAACCAATCCGTTATTATTAACAGTTGCAACAGTAGTATTGATGCTAGCCCATGGATTTACAGTTGCAGCAGTTAGAGATCCATTTAATTGAACAGTTGAACCCATACAAGCAAATGATGGGCCAGTTACTGTAGGTAAAATACTGACAGTTATGAGCGTGTCTTTATAGCAACCATTTATATTAGTATACCTGATGGTTGATGAGCCAACAGAGACAGCACTAACAAATCCTGTTTGAGTGATATTTACCACTGAAGTATTGGTAGAATTCCAAGGATTGGTTGTGGCGGCATAATTGGACCCAATTAAGGAAACAGAACTACCCTGACAGAAAGGATTTACTCCTCCAGATATTGTCGGATTTGCAAAAACCGTTAAAGTATCGATTACAGAACAACCTTGAAGATTTGTAAATGTAAATGCTGTCTTTCCAGCTGCCATACCTGTAAACATTCCTGAAGTATTCACAATTGCTACAGAAGCCGAAGATGTTACCCATGGATTGATTGCAGCTGCTGTTCCTGAAGCAGAAAGAGTTGTTGTGCCACCAACACATACGCTTCTGATACCTGTAATTACCGGCACAGGGTTTACAGTTAATGTAATAGATTTGGAGCACCCAAGTGAGTCAGTCAAAGTAATTTGAGTTGTACCGTTTGAATAGCTATTTACCAATCCTGAATTATTTACAGAAGCTATTGTTGTGGAATTGGTAATCCATGGATTTACAGATGCTAAAGTAGACGGAGTGTATAATTGCAATGTCGAACCGGCACAAATATTTGCTGAGCTTATAGATGACCCATTTTGAGTAGTCCTGATTTCAGGCAGAGGCTTCACTGTAACTCTGGCATAGGTTGAAGGTGTACTGTTTACAATCGCACGAACATAGAAGGTTTGTGTTTGGCTTACAAAATTGTAAGATGCTGTTGTATTTACAATTGGCAACCAATTTATTGCATCATAAGAATATTCCCAATTGTTAATTGTACCGCTGTAATTTACCAATGTCATATTAATGCTTGAACCAAAGCAAATTGAAGTATCATAAATAACACGACCAGCAAAACTTATGGCACTGAATTCATCTGCACCAATATCTGGCCTTGTAGCGTTTCTATTTTCATTGTCAATATCATTGACAATAGCAGCAATTGGAGAAGCCCCTGAATCTAAAAATGCATTATTACCGGATCTGTCTAATAAATGTAAGTCTGTAGCATTGGCAAAACCCGGCATAACTGAAATTGAATTCGAATCCCTTGGAAGAACCATTGTTTTATATGAAGCAAGTGAAGATACAATTGCAGTTCCATCAGTGTATAGATATTTCTTATCCCCCGGAATTACATAAAAATTATTATTATTGGATGTGTTTGCAAAATTTGATAACCCATTAGTACTTGTTGATCTTTTAAAAGCAGCAACTGAAGTATTTCCTACAGGAGAACATTCATTGACAACATTATTGTTTCTTAAGTCAAGATTACCTGAAGTTGCTGTTATAAGAGCAGGATGATAAATGCCACTCGACCCGAAAGATCCCGCACCGGTACCGGCCAATCTTATTGAGTTATAATAGACATTTAAGTTTGTAAATCCATTGCTGAAATTTGCAAAATCAATTCCCCTTAACCCATCAGAATTATTGATAACAGAGTTGGCTGCTGGAGAAAATGCCGCTGATAAATCCAATGCTATCATGTTGTTGGTAATATTAGCAACAGAAGGATTTCCAGAACTTCCTGAAGTCAATGAGAGCACTTTTATTCCGGATGCGAGTACTCCAAGAGTAGCAGCTTGTCCAGGAAAAATATTGGCAATTTTATTTTTGAAAATATTTACCGTAACACCTGAATTATTCCTGATGCCATAAATATTTGTACTATAGTCAGATTTTGAATAAAGGCTATCTATAATGTTGTTGCTGATGTTTTTGAC
>CAZCOL010000016.1:0-5528 GCA_964500545.1 uncultured Ferruginibacter sp.
GAAGAAGCCATTATTCCTTTTCCTAAAGAAAATGTACCTGCAGATATGAAACTTGAGCCGGGCATGCAATTGACATTGAGCAATCAAATGGGACAACCTGTTCCTGTAGTAGTTGTGGAAGTAAAGGATGATGTCATTATCCTGGATGCCAATCATTTTCTAGCCGGACAAGAACTGATTTTTGATATTGAACTTGTAGAGATTGTTTAATTAACATACAATTATTAGAAGAAAAAAACATTAATTAATGTTTCATATTGATAAAACCGCTCTCACAGACCGTTTCATGCGCTATGTGCAGATTGACACACAAAGTGATCCTAACAGTAACGAATACCCTACAACAGAAAAACAGAAAGATCTTTCTAGAATTCTTAAACTAGAGTTAATGGATATGGGTCTTTCAGATGTTTCATTGGATGATTACGGTTATGTGTATGCGACAATTCCCTGCAATTCAGAAAAGCAGAATGTTCCAGTAATTTGTTTTTGTTCACATGTGGATACTGCTCCTGATTGCAGTGGTTCGAACGTAAAACCGATTCTTCATAAAAATTATGATGGCAAAGACATTATTTTACCTGATGATCCCACACAGATTTTGAAATTATCTGATTCTCCTTATCTAAAAAATCACATTGGTAGCGATATTATTACTGCGAGCGGAAATACGCTATTGGGAGCAGATGACAAAAGCGGCTTAGCTGTTATCATGCAAGCAGTTCAATATTTAATCAGCAATCCATCTGTAAAACATGGTACTATAAAAATTGTATTTACACCCGATGAAGAAGTTGGAAAAGGCACAGCAAAGATTGACATGAAAAAATTAGGAGCTGATTATGGATATACGCTGGATGGAGGAGAAGCCGGGAGTTTAGAGGATGAAACATTCAGTGCAGATGCCGCAACCATTACAATAAATGGCGTAATTGCTCATCCGGGTTATGCAAAAGACACCTTGGTGAATGCTATTAAAATTGCCGGTGCGGTATTAGATGCATTACCCAAAAATGAATGGAGTCCCGAAACAACTGAAAATCGTCAAGGTTTTGTTCATCCGGTTTCAGTTAATGGTATTGCGGAAAAAACAACCATCAGTTTTATTGTAAGGGATTTTACAACCGATGGCTTGAAATCACATCATGAAAGACTTAAAAATATTGCCGAAAAAGTGGTGGCTGAATTTCCGGGAGCAAGCATGGAATATACTCAACAGGAGCAATACAGAAATATGAAGGAAATACTGGACACTTGTCCTCAAGTTGCCAACTATGCGGCCGAAGCCATCATAAGAGCTGGTCTTCCTTTAAAAAAAGAGAGCATTCGCGGAGGAACTGATGGCAGCAGGCTGAGCTATATGGGCTTACCTTGTCCTAATATTTTCACAGGTATGCAAAATATCCACAGCAAACTCGAATGGATTGGTGTAGATGATATGGTAAAAGCATCCGAAACAATTGTACATCTTAGTCAGATCTGGGAGGAAAAATCATAATTATTTTAATTTTATATGGCTATTTTCAGATAGCCCCTTGAAAATATAAACTAATTGCTTCAACAGAGCCAACCATTAGGGCATTTTTCCCTTAATTTTGCATTTCAAAAATCAACACATTATGTCAAAAATAAAAGTGACCAATCCCGTTGTGGAACTAGATGGCGATGAAATGACCCGTATTATTTGGAAATTCATCAAGGATAAATTAATTCTGCCTTATTTAGATGTGCCTATTCAGTATTATGATTTGGGAATGGAATATCGCGATCAAACAGATGATCAGGTTACCATTGACGCAGCTAATGCCATCAAAGCTTGTGGAGTTGGAATTAAGTGTGCAACCATCACTCCCGATGAAGCTCGTGTAAAAGAATTCAACCTTAAACAAATGTGGAAGAGCCCAAATGGAACAATTAGAAATATTTTGGATGGCACGGTATTCAGAGAACCCATTGTAATGAAAAATGTTCCCCGCCTTGTTACAAACTGGACTGCTCCTATAATTGTTGGTCGTCATGCTTTTGGAGATCAATATCGTGCAACCGACACCGTTATTAAGGGAAAAGGAAAGTTAACCATGACATTTACTCCTGAAGGCGGCGGAGAGCCACAAGTATTTGAGGTATATAATTACAAAGGAGACGGCGTAGCCATGACTATGTATAATACGGATGAAAGTATTTATGGTTTTGCGCGCAGTTGTTTCAATATGGCTTTAAGCAAAAAATGGCCCTTGTATCTTTCTACCAAAAATACCATTCTTAAAAAATACGATGGAAGATTCAAGGATATTTTTGAAGAGGTATACAAGAATGAATTCAAAACTCAGTTTGATGCTGTAGGTATTGTATATGAACATCGTTTGATTGATGATATGGTTGCAAGTGCATTGAAGTGGAATGGGAATTTTGTTTGGGCATGTAAAAACTATGATGGAGATGTTCAAAGTGATACCGTTGCTCAGGGTTTTGGATCTTTGGGATTAATGACCTCTGTATTGGTTACACCAGACGGAAAAACTATGGAGTCTGAAGCTGCACATGGTACTGTAACACGTCATTATCGTGATCATCAGGCAGGAAAGCCTACCAGCACCAATCCTATTGCCTCCATTTTTGCATGGACAAGAGGTTTGGCTTTTCGTGGCAAATTAGACAACAATCAGGAATTGATTGACTTCTGCAATGCTCTGGAAGCTGTATGTATAGAAACAGTTGAAAGTGGAAAAATGACCAAAGATCTGGCAGTATGCATTCATGGAAATAAAGTAAGCCATGGGGAACACTATTTATATACTGAGGAATTCCTAGATGCTATCGATGCAAATCTAAAAGTAAAAATGGGCATGTAATTTCATCACGAATATTGTTAAAAAACCTTCGGCAAATCCGAAGGTTTTTTTTATTGAAAAATAATTAACATTTATTCCTTCACAACCCTACTCCCTGCATATAATTCATACTCGAATAATCTGCAATCAATTTTACCGGTATAAAATTCAATTCTTCTTTTTGGTTTTAATCCTATTTTTTTTGAAAGCTCAAGATTGCCGGTAAAAATATATCCCCAATACCCCTTACATTGTTGTTTAAGGAAATCACCCATACGTTTGTATGTTTCCTGCAATTCTATTTCATCTCCAAGTCGGTCCCCGTATTCAGGGTTAAAATAAATCACTCCTTGCTCATTTTCCGGAATTTTTGTAGAAGCAAAATCACAAACCTTGAATTCTATCATATTTTCAACTCCTGCAATACCAGCATTTATTTTTGAAATGTTCACTGCATCATCACTAATATCAGTTGCAATTATTTTAATATCGGCACCATCAATAACTTCTGATTCCATCTCCTTATACAATTTTTCATAAACAGCATCATCATAGCCGCATACATGCATAAAACTATAATTGTTTCTGAATAAACCCGGTTTTCTTTTTGTTGCCAGCAATGCGGCTTCAATGGCTATAGTTCCTGATCCGCACATCGGGTTAACAAAGCTGGATTTCCTGTCCCATTGCAATGCCAGAATATTTGCAGCAGCAAGCGACTCCAGCATCGGTGCTTTACCCGGAATTTTTCTGTACCCATGTTTAGACAAAGTTTCACCACTGGTATCTAAAAATATTTCTGCAAGAGAATCCTTCCAATACAGATGAATAACTACTGCATTCAACTCAGGACCCGAATCAGGTCTGCTTCCTGTCTTTTCTCTGAATCTGTCAGCGATGGCATCTTTTACTTTCACATTGGCAAACAAATTATTGGTGATGGTTTCATTGCTGACATTGCTGCTGATAGAAAAATATTCATGGGTGGGAATAATTTTTTCCCATTCTATTTTGATCAATGCCTGATATAAATCTTGTGCGATGTACGCTGTAAATTCCTTAATTGAAAACAATACTTGACTCGCACATCTTAGATGAATATTGAGTCTGATACAATCATTCAAATCGCCCAGTAATTCGACACCCGTTTTGAAAGTACGGATTGGATTATATCCTAATTCAGTAATCTCAGATAACAAATAAGGCGACAATCGATTGCTGCAAGTAACAACAATCCTGCTTTTAATAGAAAACAAATTCATTTAATTGATTGGATTTTAATAGAAAGATATTAACTCAGTAATTGCATACATTTTTTCAAACTATCTTTCCATTGTGGAATTTCAATTCCATAAACAGATTCTATTTTATCTGTAATTAAAACAGAATAATGCGGCCTTTTAGCAGGAACAGGATATGCAGAAGAAGGTATTGGATTGACTTTACAATTATAATTACCGATTTCATTTATAGCCAAAGCAAAATCATACCATGAAATTACTCCTTTGTTTGAGTAATGATACATACCAGGTACAAATTCAGTTGAAGAAAAAATAATTTTAAATATCGCTCCTGCCAAATCTGCTGCATAAGTGGGCTTTCCGATTTGATCGGAAACTACGTTGATTTCCGGTTTTTCCTGCATCAATTTCATCATAGTTTTTACAAAATTCTTTCCAAAATAACTGTATACCCATGATGTGCGGATCACAATGGTTTGCGGATTTTTATCCAAAGCCAAATGTTCCCCTGACAATTTTGAAGATCCATAAATATTTATTGGTCCGGTAACATCATCCTCCAAATAGCCATTCTCCTTTTCACCGTCAAATACATAATCTGTTGAAATATGGATTAGTTTACTGTTGTATCTTTTGCAAGCAACCGCTAGATAACCTACTGCATCTGCATTTATTGCATAGGCAGTCTCTCTGTCTTTTTCTGCATTGTCAACAGCAGTATAAGCCGCAGCATTAATACAGCAATCAAATTGATGTTGTGAAAATATTTTTTCAATAGCAAGCTCGTCCGTAATGGAAAGCTCTTCAACATCCGTAAAAACAAAATCAACACCATTGATATATTTTGCAAGTTGTCTGCACTCATTTCCCAGTTGGCCATTGGCGCCTGTTACCAAAATTTTCTTTACTGACATCAGCAATTATTGAAAGATTAAAAGATAAAATTATTGATACAATTTTCAAAAGTTGGATGCAACTTGTCCTTGTCAGATATGATTCGTTTTTCCTCTGGAATTTTCCAGTCTATGTTTAAAGAAGAATCATAAAATTGAACACCTCCCTCAAGATTTTTGTTGTAAAAAGCATCGCATTTATAAAATACTTCGGCAGTTTCACTCAAAACCGAATATCCATGAGCAAATCCTTTTGGAATATACAATTGCTTTTTATTTTCAGCTGACAATTCGATGGAATAATGCTTTCCAAAAGTTGGAGACCCTTTTCTCAAATCAAGTACGACATCCAAAATTGTTCCGCTTAAAGCCCTGATAAATTTTGTTTGTGCGTCAGGATTCAATTGATAATGCATTCCTCTGATTACTCCATATGAGGATTTTGCCTGATTGTCCTGAATAAATACGGTATCAACGCCTGATTCGTTGCAGGTTTTGTTGTTATAACTTTCAAAAAAATAACCCCTGCTGTCTTCATAAACTACTGGTTCAAATATCAATAA
>CAZCOL010000016.1:5628-9841 GCA_964500545.1 uncultured Ferruginibacter sp.
GCCCCGTTTTTCAACAAGTACTCTGCAATGTGGCTGCCGATAAACCCGGCTCCGCCCGTTACCAGAAATGTTGTTTGAGTGATGTCTTTGTTATGAAAAATGAATGAGGACATTGAATTTTGTTGGCGGAATGATTTTATAAGGTCCAGTAATGCCTGCTTTTGATTTTACCCCTTAGAAATCCTTTTAAATCAGCAATCATGGCGTTTTCTTTTGAAACTGAAGCAAAATATGCATCATCCAATTTTCTATATTCATTGTGGGGAACTGAAAGAATGATCGCGTCATAATCATTTGAAAGTTGTTCTGTCAAATCAAATCCATATTCATGTTGCAGTTCCTTGCTGCTGGCATTAGGGTCAGTAACATGAACGTTCAATGAAAATAATTTCAACTCTTTTACAACCTCTGCGACTTTACTGTTTCGTATATCACTCACATTTTCCTTGAAAGTAGCTCCCATAATCAAAACCTTGCTGTGTTTGATATTGCCATTGTATTGAATGATATGTTGCAATACTTTTTTTGCAACATACTCGGCCATTCCGTCATTGATCACTCTTCCAGCCAAAATGACCTGGCTTTCGTAACCCAGTTTTTTTGATTTATGTGTTAGATAATATGGATCTACTCCGATACAGTGACCTCCAACCAGACCGGGTTGAAATTTCAAGAAATTCCATTTGGTTCCTGCAGCATCCAGCACATCAAAAGTATTGATATTCATTTTGTCAAAAATGATAGACAACTCATTCATCAATGCGATGTTAAGATCCCGCTGAGTATTTTCAATGATTTTTGCGGCTTCTGCCACTTTTATACAAGGTGCCTTGTGAATTCCTGCCTTGACAACAATTTCATATACTTTGGCAATTTCATTCAGACTTTCTTCACAGCAACCGCTGACAACTTTTGTAATGGTACTGATGGTATGTTCCTTATCACCGGGATTGATACGTTCAGGAGAATAACCGATTTTATAATCAACGATTTTCTTCAATCCCGAAGTTTTTTCAATGATCGGTAAACAATCTTCTTCTGTACAACCAGGATAAACCGTACTTTCATAAACCACATAATCACCTTTTTTTATGACCTTTCCTATTGTCTCACTTGCTTTTTGAATCGGAATCAAATCAGGTACATTGTGGTCATCGACAGGTGTTGGAACAGCTACAATAAAAAAATGGGCTTTTCTTAATACATCCAGATTATTGGTAAATTCTATATCGCAAGATTGAAAATCGGAAGTTTGCAATTCATTGCTTGGATCGATTCCTTTTTTCATCAACTCAATTCTCTCTGAATTGATATCAAAACCGATCACCTTTATTTTTTTTGCAAACTCAAGAGCAATGGGAAGTCCCACATATCCCAAGCCAATTACAGCGAGTGTTTTTTCCTTTTTTACTAAATCATTGTATATCATGCAAACACTGTTTTTCAATACTTCCTGCTGATAAACTCCAAGGGTTGTTTATTCAACTCCTCCGGAGTAAGGGTTTTGAAATAATCATACGTAATTTTTAAACCATCGGCCCTGCTTACTTTTGGTTCCCAACCCAATATTTCCTTTGCCTTGGAAATGTCGGGCTTTCTTTGCTTGGGATCATCTACAGGCAGAGGTTTGTATGCAATTTTTTGATCAGATCCGGTTAATTTTAAAATTTCATCTGCAAAATCTTTCAACGAGATTTCATCAGGATTACCAATGTTAACCGGAAAAACATAATCACTCATCAGCAATCTGTAAATCCCTTCCACCAGATCATCCACATAGCAAAAACTTCTCGTTTGGCTTCCATCACCAAAAACGGTCAGGTCTTCTCCTCTCAATGCCTGTCCAATAAAAGCAGGCAATGCTCTTCCGTCATTCAATCGCATACGCGGACCATAAGTGTTGAAAATTCTTACAATCCTTGTTTCCACCTGATGAAAATTATGATAGGCCATTGTCATTGCTTCCTGAAAACGTTTTGCCTCATCGTATACACCTCTTGGTCCCACCGGATTTACATTACCCCAGTATTCTTCTGTTTGTGGATGTATCAACGGATCTCCATAAACCTCACTCGTACTGGCAACCAGTATTCTTGCCTTCTTAGCCAGTGCAAGACCTAAACAGTTATGCGTTCCCAGAGAACCAACCTTTAGTGTTTGAATTGGAATCTTTAAATAATCAATGGGGCTTGCCGGTGAGGCGAAATGCAAAATAAAATCCAATTCTCCCGGAACATGAATGAACTTGGAAACATCATGATGATAAAATTCAAATTCCTTCAGCTTGAACAGATGTTCAATATTTTTCAAATCTCCGGTGATAAGATTATCCATACCTACTACATCAAATCCTTCATGGATAAATCTGTCACATAAATGTGAACCGAGAAAGCCTGCTGCTCCGGTAATTAAAACTCTTTTTTTTCTCACAGCAATTAATTTTAAATTAATAATCTATCCTATGATTTTTCTTCCAACACTTTCATAATGAAATCCCAATTGCTCCATTGAAGATAAATCAAAGAGATTTCTTCCGTCAAAAATTACTTTGTTTTTCAGTAAGCCGGACAACTGATCAAAATCAGGGGTTCTGAATTCATTCCATTCTGTTGCAATGATCAAAGCATCTGCTTTTTCCAATGCATCATACTGATTCTCTGCAAACCTGATTTTATCTCCCAGCATTTGCTTTGAATTAGGCATAGCTTCCGGATCAAAAGCAGCAACAGTTGCACCCTTACTGACCAACGCATCAATCATATAAAACGCAGGTGCTTCCCTGATATCATCAGTGTTGGGCTTGAATGCGAGTCCCCATAATGCAAAATGTTTTCCTGTAAGTTCTCCGTTGAAATATTTTTCAATCTTTGGAATAAGGTGAAGCTTTTGCAATTCGTTCACTTCCATAACAGCATCGAGAATCTTAAAATCATATTTTACTTCATGGGAAGATTTTGATAAAGCCTGTACATCTTTTGGAAAACAACTTCCACCATAACCAATACCGGGAAATAAAAATCTTTTTCCGATTCTATCATCACTTCCTATTCCTTTTCGTACCATATCCACATCAGCACCCAGCTTTTCACACAATTGTGCTATTTCATTCATAAAACTGATCTTCACTGCCAGAAAAGAGTTGGCTGCATATTTGGTGAGTTCAGCTGACTTCTCATCCATGAAAATAATTGGATTTCCTTGTCGAACAAATGGCGCATACAACTCATTCATAATTTTTTTTGCGGGCTCGGAATTTGTTCCGATAACCACTCTATCGGGTTTCATAAAATCTTCAACAGCTACTCCTTCCCTCAAAAATTCTGGATTGCTGACTACATCAAATGAATTGCTTAAATCCTGAACTGCATTTGACAATACAGCATTCCTTACTTTTTCAGCCGTTCCAACGGGAACAGTGCTCTTATCAATTATAACCTTGTAATCTCCGGATTTTAATATTTTACCCAAATGGGCAGCCACATTTAAAATATAAGACAAATCAGCACTTCCATCCTCTCCCGGAGGAGTGGGCAATGCTAAAAAAATAACTTTGGCATTTTCCACTGCATGCTCAATAGATGTAGTGAAATGCAGTCGACCTTCTTTTTGATTTCTTAAAAACAGCTTTTCAAGTCCGGGCTCAAAAATGGTAATCTGCCCTCCTGATAATTTTTCAACTTTTTTGGTGTCAATGTCTACGCAGGTAACATTGTTTCCTGTTTCGGCAAAACAGGTTCCTGTAACTAATCCTACGTATCCGGTACCTATTACAGCGATTTTCATTTGTTAATTTGGTTTTTAATTTTAGTCAATGGGAATACTTCCAGAATCATTTACTATTGATTTGTTGCTGGTTGATTTATTATTTATTTAATGGCATGTTAATTTTTGTTTACAAATTCAAGCACTTTATCGCAAATATATTTTTGTTGTTCCTGATCCAACTCAGTATGAATGGGTAATGAAATTACCCGCTCTGTTAACCAGTCTGTAATTGGAAGATCAAATAAATTCCCTCCAAAAGCATCAAACATTTTTTGTTTATGTGCCGGCACAGGATAGTAGATCATGGACGGAACTTTGTTTTCGGCTAAATAGGCATTCAACCCATCTCGGTCAACGTTCTCCAGTATCAATGTGTACTGATGAAAAACATGAGCATTGTTGTCAGCTCTAAAAGGAATTAGGATATTTCGGTTGCTCGCGAATGCTG
>CAZCOL010000016.1:9941-17559 GCA_964500545.1 uncultured Ferruginibacter sp.
GAAGGTGTAATCACTTCATCTCCGGGTTTTATTCCCAATGCCATCATGGCAATCTGAAGGGCATCCGTCCCATTGGCACAAGTGATTGCATGTTTACTTCCATTGTAAGATGCAAGATTTAAAGCAAAGTCATTCACGGACTTTCCGCCAATGAATTGTGAACTTTCCATCAATTTAATGACAGCCTCATCCACCTCTTTTTTAATTTTTAAATATTGATTACCCGTATCTACCATTTGTAAAGGCCTCATAAATCAAGCGTTTTAGCTTCGCAAATATATGATTTTGAAGGTGATTTTTGGAGGGTATTACTTTCAGTTTTATCATTATTTGGACGTATTTTTGACAGCGATTCAATCTTATAACTTGATTCTGTATAATATATCAATACGTCTTCTGGAAATCTTCATCTATATTTCATCTTTTTTTAATAAAAAAGCTGCTTTATGGATTGAGGGCAGAAAAAAATTTCCTGATTGTAATTTCAGAAAAAAAACCATCTGGATGCATTGTGCCAGTTTGGGTGAATTTGAACAAGGCAGACCGGTAATTGAACTAATGAAAAAAGAGTGGCCGGATTACCCCATAGTAGTGAGTTTTTTTTCACCCAGCGGATATGAGGTCAAAAAAAAATATTCAGGTGCGGATAAAGTCATTTATCTGCCTTCTGATACGCCTTACAATTCCAGAAAAATCATAGAACAAATCAATCCCGCACTGGTAATTTGGGTAAAATACGAATACTGGCTAAACTGCTTGAATGAACTAAAAAAACAAAAAATACCTGTCTTATTGATTGCTGGGATTTTTAGAACCAATCAACCATTTTTCAAATGGTATGGTGGCTTATTTAAGAAAGCATTGTCAAACTTCGAGCACATTTTTTCACAGAACAAACAATCTGCTGAACTGCTAAAAAAAATTGGATACAATAACATCACCATTGCCGGGGATACCAGGTTTGACAGAGTTATAGAAATTGCAGAATATTCGGAAGGACTGGCGTTGCTGGATGAATTCAAGAAAAATAACAAACTAATCATTGCAGGAAGCACCTGGTTAAAAGACGAACAGCTTTTTATAAAATTCTCCACTGAAAATCCAGCAGTCAAAATCATAATCGTACCTCACGAAATTCATCAAAGCAATCTTAAGAGATTGAGCAGTTCATTTAAAAATGCTGTTTTATTTTCTGATTGGATAAAACAGAAAACAGAAAGGAATGTAAGTGTTTTGATTGTGGATTCGATTGGGCTATTGTCCACTCTTTACCGATATGCCGATATTGCTTACATCGGGGGAGGTTTCAACAAAGGCATACACAACACGCTGGAAGCTGCGGTTTATGGAAAGCCGGTTGTTTTTGGACCTAATTATAATAAATTTGAAGAGGCGAAAGATCTGATCAAAAATAAAGGAGCATTTACAATAAGTAATTTTTTGGAATTGAATACTGTCCTATCAGCCCTTTTAAATGACAATGTAAAAAATGAATATTCGGGTGATCAATCCAAACAATATGTCTATGAAAAAAAAGGTGCCACACAAACAATTGTCAATTACATAAAATTGAATCGTCTTTTGACCAATTGATTGAATTGCCTTACTGTATCGCTCTTTTCATTCCATGCAAGTTTCAACATCAATTCTCTTCTGATCCAATATTCAGCTTCAGGATAAATGGTGAATGAATTGATTGTTTTAATACTTCTTTCAAACATCACTTCATCTCCCAAAAACAATTCATTGATAAACAAAAAACGATCATTGATTCCAATAGCCTTTTTAAGATCTTTTACAGGTCCTTCATTAAGCGTGTCACTTATTTCCTGTTTTTCATTTTTTAAAGCATCATTCAGCGATGTTGATTGATCAACATTCTTTACTTCAATTTTTTTGGAATCTTCACTTACACGCTGATGAATCAAGGTAGGAGTTTCTTCAATTGGATCAAATTGCAGCGGTGGCTTATTTTTTATCGCTGAGGAAATTTTAGCTTCAGCATTTTTTTTAATTTGTTCAAGTTCCGCTTCAATTTCAGATTCATCAATATCAAGGGTAAGCACTATTTTTTCTTCCTTTTCTTGTTTGGTGTTGTCCGAATCTTTTGGAGGTTCACCAGCAACAGGAATATGAATACCGATTGAAGCAGGAGCATTTTTATATCCGGCGGAAGACTTTAGATGGTGCAGTTCAGACTGCATCATTTGCAATGTCAACAAAAGTTCGTCAATGCTTGCCTGACGAGCAATTTGTTCCTGAAATCTTTCTATGAGCGTGGCCACTCTTTCCATTCAAACTTGTTTTGCCGGTAATGACTGAATTTGATTTTGTTCATTGCAATTAAACCACAATCTTTGCAATCAGAAAATAAAGTTACAAACTCAAATTTAAAAAATACAATTAATGTTTATAGAGCCTCACTTAAAAGGTGTTAAAAAGGGTTGGATTGAAGTAGTTTGCGGAAGCATGTTCAGCGGTAAAACCGAAGAATTGATCAGAAGACTGAAAAGAGTAAAAATTGCCAACCTTAAAGTAGAGATTTTTAAACCATCCATAGATACCCGTTATCACGAAAACAACATTGTAAGTCATGATACCAACGCCATTCATTCCACTCCAGTTAAAAGTTCTAAAGAAATTCTGGAACTGGCAAAGGACGTTGATGTTGTGGGAATTGATGAGGCACAGTTTTTTGACAAGGGAATCACCGAAATTTGTGAAACACTTGCCCTGAATGGAGTAAGGGTAATTGTTGCCGGATTGGATATGGACTACAAAGGAAATCCCTTTGGTGAAATGCCCAATTTGTTATCTAAAGCTGATTACATTACCAAGCTTCATGCGATCTGCATGAAATGCGGAGATATAGCCAATATAAGTTACAGAAAAATAGCTGACGCAAATCAGGTGCTGCTTGGGGAGAAAGATATCTATGAACCCAGGTGCAGACAGTGTGCTCAGTCAAATGACTAAACTTTTAGAAATCAGCCCCATAGTGTAACGCTCATGCCTCAATATTTCAAAATAGGAAAACTGGCCGCCAGTTTCGGATTAGGCGGAGAATTGATTTTACAACACAGTCTGGGAAAAAAAACAAGTTTGAAAGGATTGGAGTCCATTTATATAGAAGAATTGCCTGGCAGTTTTATCCCCTATTTCATAGAAAAAACAAAGATCAAAAATGAAAAGGAAGTTTTCATCAAACTTGAGGGAGTAAATTCAAAAGAAACTGCAAGAAAACTGACTCCAAAAAACATCTGGCTGGAAGAAAAAGATTTTAAAAAATTTGCTTTTCAATCTGCCCCTATTTCTTTGCTGGGATACAGAATAATGAATGGCGAAAATGATTTGGGGGAAATTATTGAAGTACTCGAACAACCACATCAAATTCTGTGCACGATATTGTACAAAGAGAAAGAAGCACTGATCCCCCTTCATAATGAAAGCCTCTTAAAAATTGACAAGAGAAAAAAAATTGTGTACGTTGATCTGCCTGAGGGACTGCTGGAATTATATGAATAGTCTCTTTTTGTAAGTATTAAATTCATCAATCTACTTTCACAAAAAAATAATTTTTATCTTCTTTTTTGGAAACAATCTGATCATTGCTGTTTGCAAGTCTCAATACTGAAGTTCCCAATGAGTCCCAATATTGTTTTTGCTGAGTCGAATTTGCAATTGAACAATTGCCTATATAATGATTACAAGGATTTTTACTGTCAAAAAATGTATTTGAATAATCTGAAAAAGTATAGCTTGTATTGGCAATACCAATTTTTATAAGATACAGACCGCGACTACCAACAATCAATGAATTACGCAATCTGTTAAAAGGCTCCGTCCTGTTATATAAAAAATTATATCCTGAGGACTGATAGGGGTTGTTTTGAAAAAAACCTTCTGAAACAATCGGATTAAACTCAATATTTGCATAATTAAGTTGTGGGCCTGAACCATTATTTACTACCTTATAAGGCTGAATGCTTGCATACATGCTGCTGCATGGTAAAACCACCATTTCGCCGTTGACGGTTTGAAATGTGTCGTTTAGTACCGAAGACATTTTTATTGTATCTAAAATTTGGAAACTTTCTGAATTGTTATAAACTTCAAAATTCAGAGGAATGGTATCATAGGAATACCTCTCACAGATATCGGGTCCCCTGTCACCGCATTGAAAACCGGGGCTTATAATTCCATAAAGCGCTAAAGTCAAAAGAATAAAAAAATTGTTTTTCATATTATTTCATTATAAACAAATTTAGAGAATTTGATTTCCACCAATGTCATAAAAAAGTCATATTCATCTTGCAATCAAGAATTATTTTTTTTCAGTTGCTGCATCAGCGCACTGAATTCTTTGGGTTTCTCAGCAATTAATTCATGATGTAATCCCGTTTCATCATTAAAAATCAGTTTGTAAGAATGCAAAGCAAGCCTGCTTATCATGGGGCGTTCTTCCTCGTCGTGTTTACTTAACTTGAACTTCTTTTTGATAGCAGACAGCAACACCGGTTTACCATCACCGTAAAGATTATCACATGCAAGGGGGTGTCCAATACTTTTTGCATGAACACGAATTTGATGTGTTCTGCCCGTATGCAATTGAAAGCTTAACAATGAATAACTGTTATAGGATTCAATGACTTCGTATTCAGTTGAAGATTCTTTACCGTTTCTGTGAATGGTCATCATACCTTTATTAACGGGATGTTCGGAAATGGGTGCATTGATTAATCCTGATTTTTCTGAAGGACAACCCAATACAATTCCAAGGTAAAATTTTTCAATCTTTCTTTCTTCAAACAATCGGGAATAGTATTTATGAGCATGCTCGTTTTTAGCAAAAAGCACTATTCCGCTGGTATCTCTGTCTAACCGGTGAACAGTAAATATGCTTCCGTATTTATCCGTCAAAAATTCTTTCAAAGATTTTTCGGATTGCTCTCTGTCAGGAATGGTGAGCATTCCGGCAGGTTTATTTACAGCAACAATAGCATCATTTTCAAAAATGATTGATAATTTTCTACTACTCACAACAATACTATTTGGGATTCTTTACTTTTGATGCATTCATATATTTAAGCAACCTGATTTCTTTTTCACTCAGATATCTCCATTTTCCCCTTTCTACATTTTTTTTTGTGAGACCTGCATACATCACTCTATCCAATGCCCTTACATCATATCCCAGATGTTCAAATATCCTTCTGACAATCCTGTTTCGACCGCTATGAATTTCAATACCGATTATGGATTTGTCTTTAGAATCTGCATACGCGAGGCTGTCCACAAACACCTGACCATCTTCCAATGTGAGCCCTTTGAGTATTTTATCGAAATCAGCTTTGGTTAAAACTTTATCCAACTTAGCTTCATACACTTTTTTAATTTCAAAACTTGGATGAGAGAGCTTTTGGGTCAAATCACCGTCATTAGTAAGCAGCAAAACTCCTGAAGTATTTCTATCAAGTCTTCCTATCGGGTATACCCTTTCTTCAGTTGCGGCCTTTATAAGCTGCAAGACTGTTTTCCTTCCCTGAGGATCTTCTGTAGTGGTAATATAATCTTTGGGCTTATTCAGCAGGATGTACTGAAGATTTTTTGTGACAAATAATTTTTTGTTGTTGAATAAAACTTCATCGGAGGATTGCACTTTATAGCCGGGCTCCTTGACAATGTTTCCATTGATCTTTACTTTACCATCTGTAATCAGAGCAACCGCATCTCTTCTTGAACATACTCCACAATGGGCAAGGTATTTATTCAATGGCATCACCCCTTGCATTGATGTGGCTTGAACAGATGTTTTTAACTTAACAGATGAAGAAGCCGGCTTTTCTTTTTTAATTGATTTAATTTCTTTCGGATTTGCAAGGGCATTTTTTTTTGCTATCCTTGCCTGATATTTTTCCTCTTTGACTTTATCAAAATAGGCAGCTCTTTCCTTTTTTATTTTTTTCTTTTCCTGTCGGAAGGCTTCTTTTACTGCACTGTTTTTCTTTTTTACTACAAACTTTTGGAAGGGAGATTGACTCATTTTTATAGTTTTATCCTGTTTTTCAACGGTTTTTGAGAAATGAAGGTACAAAAAAAAGCGCACCATAACGGTACGCTTAAATAAGTCAGTTGAAGTTATATATTAATTGTTATCAGTAGTCTTTTTTTTTCTTGACGCTTTCAATGTTTCTAATTTACCTAGTTGTTGTTCAGTCAGTATTTTTTTTCTGGCTTCCTTTCCCTCAGTTCTCATTGCTTTCATTTTGATTCTTTTTTCCTGATCATTTAATTTGGGGTCATTTTTAATTTTTTCAATGCTGATTCTATTTTTTTCATTCAGTACTTTCATTTGATTTACCTGATCATCAGATAAATCCAACTTTTCCCTCATTTTCCCAAAGGTTTTTATTTGCATTTCTTTTTTCTTCAATTCACGCAATTGCTTTGCAGTTTCCATTCTGTTTTTTTGCTCTTTGGTCATTACAGATTGCCTTTTCGCAATAAGTTCTTTTCTTAAAGCTGTTTTACGATCATTGTATTCTTTAATGGTTAGATTTTGCTGCAGATTCAAATCATCTATTTTCTTTTGATAATCCTGATGAAACTCTTTCATTTGTTTTTTTTGAGAATCAGTCAATTGTAGAATTTCGCCCATTTTTTTGGGGTTGTTCTTTCTTTTATCAAATCTTTTTGCTTTAAAATCTTGGGTACCGGCAGCTTCCTGTTGTGCAAAAGAGTATGATACAATCATCAGCAAACTGACTAGGGATAAGGTTATTTTTTTCATATTGCTAAATTTTAATAATGATTTGTTTAGACCAGCAATAATGCTGATGGTTTAAACAGAACTATACTTCTTTTAAAAAAAATTTAAAACTGATCTGCCTTAATATTTGCAAGCTGACCACAAGCGGCATCAATGTCCTTTCCCCTGCTTCTTCTTACCCTGACATTTACCCTGTTTTTTGCAAGATGATCCGTAAACAGCTGGGTCGCATCTTCAGCGGGTTTTACAAAATCAGCTCCTGAAATTGGATTGTATTCTATCACATTTATCAAATGCGTAGGTATTTTTCTGTATATTTTTATCAACTCATTGGCATCCTCCATACTGTCATTTTTGTCTTTGAACAATATGTATTCAAGTGTAATGTCATTTTTAGTCTGATCATAAAAATAATTCAATGCTTCAATCAACAAATCAATGGAGTTTGTTTCGTTGATCGGCATGATTTCATTTCTTTTTTTATCTGTGGGAGCATGCAGTGAAAGAGCAAGATTAAACCTTACCTTGTCATCTCCCAGTTGTCTGATCATCTTTGCTACTCCTGCAGTTGAGACCGTTATGCGTTTTGGACTCATGTTCATGCTGTCAGAAGCTGTAATCCTGTCAATTGACTTCAACACATTTTTATAATTCAACAATGGTTCCCCCATACCCATATATACGATATTGGTAAGCCTCTTTCCATATGCTTTTTCACATTGTTCATTAAGGAGCGCTACCTGATCATAAATTTCTTCAAATCCCAGGTTACGCTTACGATCCATCTTTCCGGTCGCACAAAATTTACAGGTAAGGCTGCAACCTACCTGAGAGGAAACACAGGCAGTA
>CAZCOL010000016.1:17659-35399 GCA_964500545.1 uncultured Ferruginibacter sp.
ATATTTCTGCTGATTGCCATTGTGCAAAGATAATCAGTCAGTAACATTGAAACAGCTGAATTTAAGAAAGCCATTATATTTGCATAACCCTTATAAATCAGTAAATATGGAAAAAGTCTTTGTAATCGATTCAGTAAGAACTCCTATTGGAAAATATGGAGGGGCATTGTCCGGTATAAGGCCGGATGATTTGCTTGCGATTGTGCTTAAAGCCATCATTAAAAGAAACAACAATATAGATGTAAATGCGATTGAGGATATCATTGCCGGTGCTGCCAATCAGAGCGGTGAAGACAACCGGAACGTTGCAAGAATGGCGTCATTGCTGGCAGGGTTGCCAACCACCATTGCAGGAAATACCGTCAATCGATTGTGTGCAAGTGGATTGCAGGCAATTATGGACAGTGCCAGAACGATCGCCTGTGGAGATGCTCAATTGATGATTGCTTGCGGGGTAGAAAGCATGAGCAGGGCGCCATTTGTAATGGGTAAAGCAACAAGTGCATTTGACAGAAACGCTCAAATTTTTGATACTACAATGGGATGGCGTTTTGTAAACAGAAAGTTGGCAGAAATGTATTTTCCTTATTCTATGGGTGAAACTGCAGAAAATGTTGCAAAACAATGGAATATCAGCAGACACGCTCAGGATGAATTTGCATACGAAAGCCAGGAAAAATATGAAAATGCACATAAAATTCAGCGCTTCAATGATGAGATAATTCCCGTTGAAGTGCAAATCGGAAAAGATTCTTTTGAATTTAACAAGGATGAACATCCTCGACTTTCGTCACTGGAAAAACTGGCTCAGTTAAAACCGGCATTCATAAAGGATGGTACTGTAACTGCAGGCAACAGCAGCGGAATAAATGACGGAGCAGCTGCCATGCTTCTTGCAAATGAAACAGCTGTTAAAAAATTCGGGCTGAAACCCATGGCATCTATCAGAAGCATGGCTGTAGCTGGCGTAGAACCGGCCGTTATGGGAATCGGACCTGTTCCAGCAACAATGAAAGCATTAAAGCGTGCAGGCATTGGCGTTAGTGATTTGGATTTAATAGAACTCAATGAAGCATTTGCCTCCCAAAGCATTGCCTGTATCCATGACCTTGGCCTGGACCTGGAAAAAGTGAATGTAAATGGTGGAGCCATCGCAATTGGTCATCCTTTGGGTTGCAGCGGTGTAAGAATAGCTACTACATTAATCCATGAAATGAAAAAAAGAAACAGTAAATACGGGCTTGCGTCAATGTGTATTGGAGTTGGTCAGGGTTCAGCCATCATTTTTGAAGGAGCATAACATTTACAAATAATCGTGTAATTCAGCCAATGCAATTTGTTTTTGTTCTCCTGTTTTGAGATTTTTCAAAAGGCATGTTTGATTTCCCATTTCCTGACTGCCGATGATTACTGCAAATAATATGTTCTTCTTATCTGCGTATTTGAATTGCTTCTCCATTTTTACATGTTCATGATACATCTCACAAGCTATTCCTTTTTCCCGAACAGATTGCATTATTTTGTAAGAGAAACTACTTTCTTCAATTCCCATATTAAAAAACAATGCTCTTGAACTGATTTGAAGGTCTTGAGGAAATAAATTAAGTTCTTCCATTACATCGTAAATCCTGTCCACACCAAAACTGATTCCCACACCGGGAACATTTTCGACACCAAACAAAGCGGTCAGATTATCATATCTGCCACCGCCGCCAATGCTTCCAATTTGAATTTGTGATGGAGCTTTCGCTTCAAAGATCGCTCCTGTGTAGTAATTCAACCCTCTTGCCAAAGTAAAATCAATGTCTATATTTACTTTAGAAGCTGTTTGAAGAATGTAACTTAATTCGTTGACTCCTGCAGCTGCGTAGGAGTTTTCCATCAATAACTTTTCAACTTTTTTAAGTTTTTCCTCATTGCTGCCATTTATTTTCAGGTACTCATTTATGAAATCCACCTGAGTTTGGGATAGACCTTTTTGCAGAAGCTCCTGATTGACTTTTTCGATGCCAATTTTATCCAGTTTATCTATAGCGATGGTTATATCTGTCAGCAAATCTGCTCCACCGACTTTTTCAGCAAGTGCTTGTAATATCTTTCTGTTGTTTATTTTCAGGCTGTAATTGGAAAGTCCAAGCCTGTTGAAAACATCATGATAAATATTGGATAATTCTACTTCATTCAACAGTGCCGTACTTCCCACCACATCGGCATCACATTGGGTAAACTCTCTGTACCTTCCTTTTTGAGGACGATCGGCACGCCATACGGGCTGAATTTGATATCGTTTATACGGAAACGTTAGTTGACCGTGATTCATCGCTACATATCTTGCAAAAGGAATGGTCAAATCGTATTTCAATGCCCTTTCCGTTAGTGCCGAGCTGTTTTTTCCATTTAATAATTTCTCAAACCCTTCTTTTGCTTTTCCTTCATTTTTTGGGTCATTCAAGCCATTGTTCAGGATCTTAAAAATAAGTCGATCTCCCTCTTCGCCATATTTTCCCATCAACGTTTCAAGATTTTCCATGGCAGGTGTCTCCAAGGGTTCAAATCCGTAACATTCAAAAACATTTTTTATGATTGAAAAAATATAACTGCGTTTTCTGACTGTTTCAGAAGAAAAATCTCTAGTACCTTGTGGTAACGATGGTTTTGACATACTGTCGTTATTTATTTACACTTTCAGTGTGTTTTTTTATGATTGCGTCACAGGTACGCTCAATTAAATCATACACCTTCTCATAACCCTCTTCTTCGCCATACCATGGATCAGGAACATTGCGATGTTCACCCGGATAGAGTTCATCCAAAAATAACGATGTTTTGGTTGGATCATATTTTTTCCCGCCAATTTCCTTCATCCAATCAAGCACATCGTTGGCCATGGCATAAATTTTGTCAAACTTTGAAAAATCTTCCCTGGTAAGTTTCCTTGATTTCTGGTTACTGATATCTACTCCCTTAGCGCTGGAAACTTTTTGACTCAAATGATGCGGCGGCTCTCCATCATAATATCCATTTGTTCCCGCACTGTCAACAGTCCATTCCAATCCCGCCATTTTTGCTTTGTGCTGAAGCACTCCTTCTGCAATGGGACTTCTGCAAATATTTCCCAAACAAACCATCAATATTTTCATTGTTCTTTCATTAATTTATTTAATACTCTCTGTTCAATCCCAAACCGTAAACCAAATAAGAATGAAATTTTGACAATTCACAATCTACAAGACCTGGTTTGTATGCAAAGGTAAATTTTTACTTCAAAGGAAATGATAAACTTGTTCTTTAATTTTAATTGTTTTAAACGAAAAAACACGTGAAGGGAAGTTTATTGCTAACTTGCAAAAAATCTAATACACAAACTATATTTCATCAATGGAAAAAAAGGAAATGACCGGGAGAGAAAAAGGGTTCATACTCATGAGAAGTATTATGGATTACGGCATGGGAATTTTATGGACCAGCATGGGCATTTTTTTGATATTTATCAGATATTTCAATACGAATTTGATAGCCAGATTTGATGATCCTGTAATGAAAGGATTCGGCGGCATTTGCATACTTTATGGCTTTTTCAGAATTTACAGAGGATATAAAAAAAATTATTTGAGAGAAAGATGATTAACAGAACCTTGCATATTTCATTTCTTTTTTTGATTTCAGCATTTTTATCTAATTGCAAAAACAATGATATCGGTAAGTCCGACACACCCGAAAATGGAACCATTTACATTAGTGTTGACGAGTCATTCAAACCCGTGATTGAAGAGCAGATAAAAATGTACGAATCATCCTTTCCTAATAGCCATATCATAGCGAAATATAAATCGGAAGTAGATTGTTTCAGAGATTTTTTCAGAGACAGTTCGAACAGACTAATCATTGTTGGTAGAGGTTTGAATTCCAAGGAGGAACATTTCATGATTGATTCTCTGGGATATAATCCCGGATGCAATGAAGTTGCCTCAGATGCCGTAACAATAATCATCAATCATAAAAACAAAGATTCATTGTTTACGCTCGCCTCATTGAAAGATCAACTTCAGGGAAAAATAAATAGGAATATTATTGCAGTGTTTGACGGAACAAATGCAACCGGTACTGTTCGGTTCATAAGAGACTCTGTGTTAAAAAAAGAAACTTATGACACCTCAGTTGTTAAAGCTTTAAAAAACAGCCGAGAAGTCATTGAATTTGTTTCGTCCCATGAAAATTCCATGGGATTTGTAGGCATTAGTTGGATTGGAAATCCCGAAGACAGCGATCAAACCAAACAATTGAAATATGTTAAAATGGCCTATGTTAGAAATGACATTTGCGAAGGGAAACCTTTTGTAAAACCCATGCAGCAAAGCTTGATTACACGCAGATATCCATTGGTTAGACCATTGTATTATATTATAAAGGAGAACTACGAAGGTTTGGGAACAGGATTTACTTCTTTCTTGAAATTTGAAAGAGGCCAATTGATTTTCAAAAGAGCTTACCTGGGAACTAAAATGGATTTCAATACCCGAAACGTTCAAATAAATCAACCTGCCAAAAAAAATTAAGGAAATCTTTAACTCAGAGTTATCAATAGTACGAGCGTATTAATTATTTTTATGCAAATTGCAGTCCTCAAATTTTAAAAAAACCAAGATGAAAAAGTTAACGATTATTTTCTTGATGACATTTTTATCGATGAAAAATGTAGTTTCAGCACAAAGTATTGAACAGGGTAAAAAATATATTTGCAATGAAAGATTTAAAAGTGCAAAAGAACTTTTTCAAAAAATAATCGCATCTGACCCCAACAATGATGAAGCTGTTTACTGGTTGGGGCAAACTATGATCAGACCTGACGATGCAACTTCGAAAGACTTGTCTGATGCGAAAAACCTGTATCAATCAAAGCTTAATGCAAGCAACAGCAATCTTTTAATGGCAGGAATAGGTCATATTGAATTGATTGAGGGAAAGGTTCCTGATGCACGCAATCATTTTGAAGCAGCCATATCCCTGAGTCAGGGAAAGAACATCGCTGTGTTGAACGCTATTGGTTATGCCAATGGAAATTTTGATTCTAAAAATGGAGATGCTGCATACGCAATTGAAAAACTTAAACAAGCCACTCAAATAAAAAAATTCAATGACCCGGATGTGTTGGTAAACCTGGGGGATGCATATAGAAAATTGGGAGACGGAGGAAATGCCATTTTATCATACCAGGCGGCATTGAACATTGACCCAAAATATGCAAGGGCAGATTACAGAATCGGAAAAATTTATCAGTCTCAGGGAAAAGGTCAGGAATCCATTTACATGGAGCATTATGAAAAGGCAATGGCAAATGATCCTTCATTTGCTCCGGTTTATGCAAATTTATTCACTTACTACTACGAGACCAATGTATCGAAAGCATCAGAGTATTTTGAAAAATGGATGACAAATGCTGATGTTGACAAGAAGACATGCTATTACAGAGCTTCACTAAAGTATGCTCAGGGATTGTTTATGGAAGCAGTCAATCAAATCAACGAATGCATTGCCGCTGAAAGTCCCAACCCTTATCCCAAACTTTACGGATTAAAGGCCAATGCATACAACAAAATGAAGGATTCCATCAAAACAATTGAATCATACGCAGAATATTTTAAATACCAGGAACCTGATAAAATAGCCCCAGCTGATTTTGTAGACTATGCAATGAATTTATTAAAAATACCAGGAAACGAAATACAAGCAGGTTTGATGATTGACAAGGCTGTTGGATTGGATTCGGTTGAATTGAACAAAATCAATTATCTGAAGAACATTGCACAGTTTTTTGAATCAAGAAAAAAATTCAAGGATGCCGGCGACTGGTATAATAAAATTGTTACTGTTAAGAAAAATCCAAGCAAATTTGATATCAACACAACAGGTTTTAATTATTTCAAAGGAGGAGCCTATCAACAAGCAATCGACATCTTTACAAAGTCGGCAGAAAAATTTCCTGATGATCCTTATGCTTTTAATATGATTGGAAAATCTTCATGGGCGATAGACTCAACCATGGAAAAAGGAATGGCCAATGCAGCATTTGAAAAAACCATTCAACTGTCCTTAGTTGATACCGTTAAATACAAGGCGCAGTTATTAAACAGTTACAAATACTTTGTGGCCTATTTTGCAAACATCATGAAAGATAAAAATATGGCACTGTCTTACGTTGAAAAAGCGCTTTCACTGGATCCGACCGATGCTGAGGCCAATAGCTTTAAAGCTGCTTTATTGAGTACAAAACAAACTACAACTCCCGGTAAGCAACCCGTAAAAAAACCATAAAGAATATCGTTCCTAACAACAAAAAAGCTGTCGATATCGACAGCTTTTTTGTTGTATGTTAAACACCTGATTAAGGAAAGATTCCTAACTCGGCATAACTGGTTGCAACTTTGTTTATGGAACTAACGTAGGCGGCTGTACGCATATCAGGTATTTCAGGATTTTCTCTCCAAATATCCATAATCTCTCTGGTTGCGGTAATCATTGTTTCTTCCAATCCGCTGTGAACCAAATCCTGCTCATCAGGTCCGTGCATGATGAATTTACGCTCTGTATCGCTTACATTTTTTCCGGTCAACTCCTCAATCTGACCAAGAATATGAGTATTCATGTTTTCAGTAAAACGCTTTTCCATTCTGCCATAGCGTACATGACTTAAGTTTTTCAACCACTCAAAATAACTAACCGTTACACCCCCTGCATTCAAATACATATCAGGCACACAGAGTATTCCTTTTTTGATAAATATTTCATCTGCCTCGGGTGTGCAAGGGCCATTAGCTGCCTCACCGATAATTTTTGCTTTTACCCTTGGTGCGTTTTCTCCATTAATCACATTTTCCAAAGCAGCAGGAATAAGAATGTCACATTCCAATTCCAAAGCATCGGTGTTTTTAGCTAAATTGGTTGCTCCCGGAAAATTCAAAATTGAACCGGTCTTTTTTCTGTGTTGAAAAACTTCCTCTTCATTCAATCCCTCAGCATTGAAAATAGCACCTTCAAATTCTGCAAGCGCAATCACTTTTGCACCGCCTTCCCTGAAAAATTTTGCAGAATGATAGCCCACATTTCCTAGTCCCTGAACCACTACCGTTTTATCTTTAATGCCCACTGTTAGTCCTTGTTTTTTCATCACATCGGGCATGTTGCATACTTCTCTGATTCCAAAATACACGCCTAATCCTGTAGCTTCGGTACGGCCGCGAACACCGCCCTGAGTAACAGGTTTTCCGGTTACGCAACCTGCAGCATCGATTTCACCCGGCTTTAATGAGGCGTAGGTATCTACTATCCATGCCATTTCTCTTGGTCCGGTTCCGTAATCTGGTGCGGGCACATCAATACCGGGTCCAATAAAATTTTTCTTAACCAGTTCGGCTGTGTAGCGACGTGTTATCTTTTCCAATTCGTAAGCAGAATAATTGCGAGGATTGATTTTTATGCCTCCTTTACCTCCACCAAATGGAACATTTACAATCGCACATTTGTAGGTCATCAATGATGCCAATGCCATCACCTCATCCTGATTCACTTCATCACTGAATCTTATTCCTCCTTTACAAGGGGATTTATGCTGACTATGCTGTACACGATATGCTTCTATAACTTCAATTTTACCGTTGTCCAGTTTTACAGGAAAACGCATCTGATAAACGCTGTTGCAGGCCTTGATTTGTTCGAGAATTCCCAAATCCCATTTAGTGAATTTGGCCGCTTTGTCGAAACTTTTTTCTACACTTTGAAAAAAGCTGTAGTGTTGATTTGATGACATATTGTAGGTTTTTATTTTAGAGCTTGGTTAATTTTGTTTGATATTTTTTTCTTTTTCAATTCCTGAAATTCTTCTGTCCAATGATATGACATATACAATCAGACCCAATAATATAGTCAGACAAACGGCAACTACAGTGTAAATTTTTCCATTGCTTCTCATCGTATCGGCCATTTCAATTTCATTTTGTGCAAATGCTGAAAGTCCAAAAAAAATCAATGCGATAATTGATACTATTTTATTCATTGATGATATTTTTATTCTTAATGACTTCAATTCTTATTTTCAAACCCGCAATCCAAACTCCTAAAAGAGTCCAGCCGATTACTGCAGGATAAAATACCGCTCTCATAAGTCCATCCAGGTCTGTTCTGTCCAATGCCGGATTTCCTGTATCACTACCCGGAGCGCCGGGATGCAGGCTACCAACAATACGGGGAATTATCCAAATACTAGGAAACAGCATTGCAAAAGCAAAAATATTGTAAACAGCACTTATTCTTGCTCTTTTATCAATATCAGTGAATGAACCTCTAAGAACAAAATAAGCCCCATAAATCAATAATGCAATTGCAGCACCAATCAATTTAGGTTCTTTCAATACTGATCCCAGTGATTGGCTTTGGTCGGTAATCCAGGTGACGTTAACCCACAAAATTCCTGTAAGATAACCAAGGATTCCAAACAGAATTCCGATGGTTGCAAAACTTGAGGCAACAATATCATTACGGTAACGAAAGCCCCTGAGGTATTTTATACTGTAGGCAAAACTCACAGAAAACAGAATCATCATACCAAACCACATACAAACGTGAAAGTATAAATTCCTTATAGTTTCATTTAAAATTGGTAGTCGGGGAACATCCAAGAGAAAACCGGCAATAATGGTATAGACCAACAAAAAAACAGATAATATTTTCCACCAGTTTTTCTTCACCTATTCAAGGTTTATTTCTAAGTGGCGCAAAGTTAGGATAAAGTGTCATACAGTTTTAAAAAACATACATTTAATCTTTCCATAAATAAGGAAACAAAACTGCAGCTAAAATGAAAACCAGCATATCCAATAATGAAATCAGTCCAGTCAACTGTAGAATTGCACCATCCCTAAAAACCTCACCAAAGGCTGCCCTGCTCAACCTCATCAACAACAAAAGCTGAGGTAAAATAACCGGGAACCCCAAAATTGCCATCAATGCAGCATTTTGTTGCGCTTTTGCTGCAATCGCGCTCATTAATGTAAAAACAAGGCTGATCCCTGCTCCTCCTAACAACGAAACTCCGATGAATAAACCAGCATTTATAGTAGGATTTCCCAAGAATAAAAAAAACAACATCAAGCTGATAAGACACATGATCAACATCAATATGATGTTGAATAATAATTTGGCTACAATGAATTCAATCGGAGATACAATTGTGTAAAAATACAACATCCGCCCCCTGCTTTCCTGTAAAAAACTTTTTGCTACCGCATTTACACTAACAAAAAGCTGAATTACCCAAAAAAAACTGTTCCAAACAGTAACCCCTGGGGATTCATTCAATGACAAATAAATAACAAATATCGTAGAAGCTATATATAAAAGAATCCCATAAAAAGTATGCTTTTGTCTGAATTCAATTAAGATATCTTTTTTAACTAATGTATAAATCGGGGACATCATTGCCGCAATATAGTAATTAATCTTGCCTGAATCAAATAAGAATTGCTATAATATTTTTTACCAAAATGCTAAATCTCGGATTATAATCTTTACCTTGTGATGATAAATTTGTAATAAGATAATATCTTATTGGTAATCTTTTTATGTTTAAAAAATTATGTTGAATTTGAAACATAATATCAAAAAAATAATTTTTCATTGATGAAAAAACTTACACTACTTCTAACCACATTTCTTTTTTTATTAACCGTTCATTCTTTTGCTCAGTTGAAAAGAAATTGCGGAACGATGAATCATTTGTCTGATCAAATGAAAAATGATCCCGGACTTGCAGAAAGAATGAATCAGATTGAACAGCAAACAGCAAGATTCGTTAACAGCAGAGTTTCTGGAACCACTGTTGTCATTCCTGTTGTTTTTCATATAGTTTACAACACGGCCGCTCAGAATATTTCAGATGCTAAATGTCTTGCACAATTGAATCAGTTAAACCTTGACTTTGCCAAAATGAACAGCGATACGGGAAATATTCCCTCCGTTTTCAGAGGCCTTGCTGCAAACACCAATATTCAATTTTGTTTGGCACAAAGAGACCCAAGTGGTGTAGCCACGACTGGTATTGTTAGAAAATCAACCACATCCACTTCATTCACTACTGATGATAAAGTAAAATCTTCAACCACCGGAGGTGACAATGCATGGCCATCTTCAAGTTATTTGAATATTTGGGTTTGTAATATCAGCGGTGGTGTTTTGGGATACGCTCAATTTCCCGGAGGATCTTCAACAACTGATGGAGTTGTATTGCTATATACAACTGTTGGAAGTATGACCAATCCTGGTACTGCGTCTCCTTATAATTTGGGGAGAACTGCCACACATGAAGTTGGTCACTGGTTAAACCTTCGTCATATTTGGGGGGATGCCAATTGCGGTAATGATGGAGTAGGTGATACACCTACCCAGCAAACTTCAAATTATGGTTGTCCTACCTTTCCTCACGTTACGTGTTCAAATGGCCCCAACGGAGATATGTTCATGAACTATATGGATTATGTAGATGATGGCTGCATGAACATGTTCACCATAGGCCAAACATCCAGAATGGCTGCCCTTTTTGTTTCAGGCGGTTCCAGAGTGTCATTGCTAAGCTCAACGGGTTGTCAGCCAGTAAGCAATGTTTGCGGCACACCAGGTGGACTCAATGCTTCTTCTATTACATCTAGTTCTGCTATTCTTGGCTGGTCTGTAGTATCAGGGGCTCTTTCTTACAATGTTCAATATAGAGGAGTAGGAGACAGTAATTGGATACTGACATCCAGCACTTCAAATGCAGTAACAATTAACGGACTTACAGCATCCAAAAGCTATGAATTTCAGGTAAGTACAGTTTGTTCAACCGGCAATACTTCATATTCGGCATCTGCTTCATTCACTACTTTGGCAGTGGCTCCATCTTGCATCAACGCATATGAAACCAATGAAACACAGGCAACAGCAGCCAGCATTTCCAACAATGTAAACATCTCTGCAGGAATCGGATCATCTTCGGATATTGATTATTATAAATTCACCACAACTTCTACAGGCAATATTAACATCAGTTTGACCACATTACCGGCTGACTTTGATATTTTGTTGTACAACAGCGCAGGTACCCAAATCGGAAGTTCAGCTGCAGCAGGCACAACCAGTGAATCAATTGTATTGTCCAATCAAGTTGCCGGAACCTATTACATCAAAATATTTGGATACAATAGTGCGTTCAGCAACACTACTTGTTATACTCTTTATGTTGGTGCCAATGGCAATGCTTTGTCTGTTCCTGCAGCCCCAACATCCATCACAATTACTCCCATAGGAACAAGCACATGCGGAGCAAAAAAATACAGATACACCGCACCTGCTTTACCTGCAGCAACAATAACAAATGCTGCTGCAACGGGATATGTTTGGTCATTTACAGGAACCCTTGGAGCAAACGCAGTTGTTGATTCTGGAAGCCTCAATTCAAGAGTATTCACCGCTACTTTCAGCAGCAATGTTGCAGCAGCAACGGGCGACAGTGTAAAAGTTTATTATACTTCCTCTGCCGGCAACAGTTTACCTGCTGCAAACAAGCTTACAAATACAGTTATGCTTGTGCCTTCTGCCCCTGCCTCGATCACTATAACAACCATCACCAGTAACATATGTAATGCAAAAAAATATCGTTATACTGCGCCGGCACTCACCGACGCAACTGCAACAACATCTGCAGCCAATGGTTACATTTGGTCATTTACCGGTACGCTCGGTGCAAATGCAGTCATCGATTCAGGATCGGTCAATTCTCGCATCATTGTTGTAACATTTACAAATAATGCCGCTGCAAATACCGGTGACAGTGTGAGGGTTCTATTTACATCCGGGTGTGGAAACAGCAGAAACAAATCAGTAAAACTTACCAATGCACTTCTTGCCGTACCTGCTGCGCCGGCTTCGATAACAATTACTCCAATATCCACCAACATTTGCAATGCCAAAAGATATCGTTATGCTGCACCCGCACTTTTAGGAGCGACCGCAACGGCAACTGCTGCAACAGGATACCAATGGTCTTTCACAGGGTCATTGGGAGCCAATGCGTTTATTGATTCAGGTACTGTTAACTCTCAGGTAATAACAGTAAAGTATACAAGCAATGTTGCTGCCGCAACAGGTGATAGTGTGAGGGTATCATTTACATCGGCTTGCGGTAATAGCGCTAACAAATCAGTTAAGCTCACCAACACTTTATTGTCAGCCCCAGCCGCACCTTCCGGTATAACCATTACAGCTATCACTACAAATGTTTGCAATGCTAAAAGATACAGGTATGCTGCGCCGGCTCTCACTGCTGCATCTACCACCACAACTGCAGCAACCGGTTATGTTTGGTCCTTTACGGGAAGTTTAGGAAACAATGCATTCATAGATTCAGGTAATGTTAATTCTCAGGTGGTAACGGTGCTATATACCAGCAATGTTGCAGCTGCAACTGGTGATAGTGTAAGAGTATTGTTCACTTCCTCATGTGGAAATACCGCAAACAGATCGGTAAAACTCACCAATACCAATCTTGCCCTAACAAATGCACCGGCTTCCGTTACCATTGCACTTGTTAAAGATTCCTGCGGAAGCAGGATATACAGATACACTGCTCCTGTATTACCTGCTGCAACAGCCACCTTACCTGCTGCTGCTGGATATCTGTGGTCATTTGTGGGAAGTCTTTATTCCACAGCAACCATTGATTCAGGTACTATTAATTCAAGAATCATTAAAATCAAATTTTCCAACAACAATGGGGCTGCAACAGGTGACAGTGCCAAGGTTGCATTTACATCACTATGCGGAAACAGTCCTTTCAAAGCTGTTAAACTTACCAATGTTGCTAAATCCTGCCGATTGGCAGCCCCGACTTACTCCGGATATGATAACTCTACAGAAAAAAATGCTAACCAGATCCCAAATGTCATAGTATACCCTAACCCTTCATCAAATGAATTCAATGTGAATTTACCTTACCTAAATGGAAAGAATGTTACAGTAAGGTTGTATGATATTCAAAATAGATTGATTAAAAATTATGCTGCAATTTCAAATCAATATTTGAAAATCGGCGCTGATTTAAAAGCGGGTATTTATATTTTAGAAATAATTTCAGGAAACAAATCAAATAAGACGAGAATAATAAAACAATAACAAACTGATATTTCTGTGACTACATTTAACCGATTGATTTTTCAATCGGTTTTTTTATAAAAAGGGATTTCTATGACCTTCTCAAATTCATTAAGATTTCGCTTGAATCCTGCAGTAAGATTTCCATTTGTGATTATTAAATAATCAGATTGAATTACTGAATAATAAGCAAGAGTCTGACGAAGAACCTGATCAGTCAATTGTGTATTCATCTCCTTGCACTCTATTATGATGAAGGGTTTAAGTAATTGATTGTAAACAAGAATGTCAAATCTTTTTGATAGTTCATTCACTGTTATTTTTTTTTCTACTGCAATTAATGAGGAAGGATATTGCCTAGCTTCTGTGAGATACAATAAAAAATTCTGTCTTACCCATTCTTCCGGGGACAACAAAAACCACTTTTTTCTGATTAGACAAAATATTTCTTCCCGGTTATTTATTTTTCTTAAAGATGGTTTTTTATCTGGATAATTGATTTTCATAAATTATATGGAAAGGCCTGTGAAATTAATAAAATTAACTTTGATTGTAAATGAGATGATCATAATTTATTATTTCATAACTGAATAAACTTTTTTGTACATTTACAAATGAAAACAAAAGAAGAAATAGTTGCCAATTGGTTGCCTCGCTACACAGGTGAGCAACTGAAAAATTTCGGTGAGTATATCCTTCTCACCAATTTCTCCAATTATGTAAAACTATTTGCAGACTGGAACAAAGTGGAAATTATTGGTTTAGATCGTTCCATGCAGTGTGCCACCGCGGATAATATTACAATCATCAACTTTGGTATGGGTAGTCCTGGTGCTGCTACAATTATGGATTTACTGACAGCCATCAAACCCAAGTCTGTTTTGTTTTTAGGTAAATGCGGAGGTTTGAAAAAAAGAAATAAAATCGGGGACCTGATTCTTCCTATCGCAGCCATAAGAGGCGAAGGTACCAGCAATGATTATTTTCCTCCTGAAGTTCCAGCACTGCCTGCATTCGCATTACAAAAAGCCATTTCTACTACCATACGTGACCACGAATGTGATTACTGGACAGGCGTTTGTTATACCACCAACAGAAGAGTTTGGGAACACGATGAGACATTCAAAGATTATCTCCAAAACATCCGGGCTTATGCCATTGATATGGAAACTGCCACCATTTTTACGGTAGGATTTTACAACAAAATTCCGACAGGTGCTCTATTACTGGTCAGTGATTCTCCCATGGTACCTGAAGGTGTAAAGACTGAAGCCAGCGATCAGGCAGTAACCGCTCAATTTGTGGAAAGACATTTAAAAATTGGCATTGCCTCTCTAAAACAATTAATAAACAATGGATTGACCGTAAGGCACCTTAAGTTTTAATTTGTTGAAATTAATTTAGGATGTGTTTTTTTGTAAAAAAAAATTGCCAAATTATATAGTGTAAAAACCATCCTTTACACATGAACCCAGTCATTGAAATTTCAAAACTTTCCGTTAAATTAAAGAAAGAAGACTCCTATTTTGAAGCTGTAAAAGACATTTCATTTTCAATTCCCGAAAATCATATCACCGCAATTGTCGGAGAAAGCGGATCAGGAAAAACCCTGACTGCCTATTCAATTCTGCAATTACTACCTAAAAAAACTGCAGTGAATGGAAATATTTTTTTCTATGATGATTTCAAAAACAAAATCAATCTCCTTGATTTTTCTGAAAAAAATATTGTTCCGCTTAGAGGAAAAAAAATCAGTATGATTTTTCAGGAACCCATGACAGCGCTTAATCCCGTTTTAACATGCGGTAAACAATTGATGGAAGTGATAACAACACATCAAAAATTAAACAATAAAGAAGCGAAACAAAAAGCGATCATGCTTTTAAAACAGGTTGAATTGCAGGATGCCGAAATAATATTCAATAAATATCCTTTTCAATTGAGCGGCGGACAAAAGCAAAGGGTTCTTATTGCCATGGCCATCAGTTGTAATCCTGCATTGTTGATTGCAGATGAGCCAACCACAGCTATTGATGCCAGAGTGCAACACAGCATCATGAATTTACTTTCCGACATCCGCCAAAAAAACAAGATGTCCATATTGCTAATTACCCATGACCTTGCTTTGGCTGCAGATTTTGCTGATGAAATTTTGGTCATGAGAAAAGGAGAAATAATAGAAAAAGGTACCCCGCTCCAAATTTTCACACAACCTGAACAACCTTATACAAAATCATTGTTGGCTTGCAGACCAAATCCAAAAAATAAGGGACTTGTCCTACCCGTTTTTGATGATATTACCAATAATAAAATTGATAAATTAGGACCGAGTCAAACCAATTTTGATATTTCAGAAACAAATGCACAAGAAATACTGTCAATAAAAGACCTGAAAGTGTATTTCCCCGCACAAAAAAATTTCTGGGGAAAACCCATTTCATATCACAAAGCAATTGATGGAATTAGTTTTAATGTATACCAAAACGAAACCATTGGAGTGGTTGGTGAAAGTGGATCAGGAAAAACAACACTTGCAAGAACAATTCTACAGTTGATCAATCCTACCGAAGGTAAAATTCTTTTTAAGAACAGGAATATCCTTGATACTGTTTATAAAAAAGAAATCCGAAAGGAGCTTCAAATTGTATTTCAGGATCCCTATGGGTCACTTAATCCAAGTATGGAAATTGGAGAAGCCATTACCGAACCATTGAAAACATTTCAGCTTTTAGCAAATCGACATCAGAGAAAAGATAAAGCAGTTGAACTTTTAAAAATAGTAGGGCTGCAGCCGGATCACTTTCACAAATTTCCTCACCAATTCAGCGGAGGCCAACGTCAGAGAATCTGTATTGCCCGTGCAATGGCTATTGAACCCAGTTTTATGATTTTTGATGAAAGTGTTTCCGCTTTGGATGTCAATATTCAGGCTCAGATTCTAAATCTGATCAATGAACTGAAATCAACTCATCCATTTACTTCTATCTTTATTTCTCATGATTTGTCAGTTGTGCATTACATAAGCGATAGAATGCTTGTAATGAAAAATGGAAAAATAATTGAGCAAGGGAAATCAGATGATATTATTTATCACCCAAAACATCCGTATACAATTGAGCTGATTGAGGCCATGCCGGGAAAAATTTTCAGAAATTTATGATTGAATCAGTCAAATTAATTCAAAACATAGTGTTTAATTTTCATTTAATAATAGGAAATCTTAACAAAACATAGAATTAAAGTTTGGATTTTTGCCTTAACTTCGCACTCTCAAAATCATGCCGTAACATGATATGTGCCTTTGTTAACTTTAAAAGGCTTATTATCTTGATAGAATTTTCTTCTTTCATACGGCTGTTGATAATTAACCAAAAAAATAAATTGAATGAAATTATCCCAGTTCCGCTTTGATTTGCCCCTCAATCTCATTGCACAAAACCCAACAAAAAAAAGAGAGGAAAGCCGTTTGATGGTAATTCATCGTAAAACCGGTGAAATCGAAAACAGGCAATTTTCAGACATCATGGAGTATTTTGATGACAAAGATGTTTTTGTTGTAAACAATACAAAAGTTTTTCCTGCCAGGATGTACGGCCGTAAAGAAAAAACAGGTGCTAAAATTGAAGTGTTTCTGTTGAGGGAATTGAACAAAGCCAATAAATTATGGGATGTAATTGTAGACCCTGCAAGAAAAATAAGAGTGGGAAACAAATTGTATTTCGGAGAAAATGATGAATTGGTTGCAGAGGTCATAGACAACACTACAAGCAGAGGAAGAACCATACGATTTCTTTGGGAAGATTCTGACGAAGCTTTCAAGGAGATGCTTGAAATAATGGGAGAAACACCATTGCCAAAATATATCAAACGCAAACCCGAACAAGAAGACAAGGAAAGGTACCAAACAGTTTATGCAAAATACGAAGGAGCTGTTGCAGCACCAACGGCAGGATTGCATTTCAGTAAAGAACTAATCAAACGACTCGAAATACAAGGAATAAGATTTGCTGAAATAACCCTGCACACAGGATTGGGTACTTTTCGTCCGATTGAAGTGGAAGACCTCAGCAAACATAAAATGGATGCTGAATACTACAAAATAGATGATACAGCCTGCGAAATTGTAAATAAAGCAAGAGAGAGAAATAGTAGAATTTGCTCAATTGGAACAACCACCATGAGGGCTATGGAAACATCCTATACTGCTCAGAAATTCCTAAAACCATCCGAGGGCTGGACAAATCATTTCATTCATCCGCCTTATGACTTCAACATTGCAGATTCTTTAGTCACCAATTTTCATTTGCCAAAAACCAGTCTTTTCATCATGGCTTGTGCATTTGCAGGTTATGATTTGATGATTGAGGCATATCACAAAGCGATCAAGGACAAATACCGTTTCTTCAGTTATGGCGATGCCATGTTGATCATTTAATTCTGTATTTATTTCAATTACCAAAAAAATAAAAAGAGGCTGTCTCAAAAGTAAGAGACAGCCTCTTTTTATTCGGGTACCTGATGGAAACAGGTTGTCATTTATGTAATACTCAGGCGCTTCATTTAT
>CAZCOL010000017.1:0-13785 GCA_964500545.1 uncultured Ferruginibacter sp.
TCTTCCGGATTCATATCTGCAATATGCTTGCGCAATACCCACATTCTTTGGAATGTATCTTTGTCTTGCAACAAGTCATCCCTTCTTGTAGAAGAAGAAACGATATCAATTGCAGGATAAATTCTTCGGTTAGATAATTTTCTTTCCAGTTGAAGCTCCATGTTTCCTGTTCCTTTAAATTCCTCAAAAATAACTTCGTCCATTTTACTTCCTGTTTCTACCAATGCTGTAGCTATGATAGTAAGCGAACCGCCGTTTTCTATTTTACGAGCCGCACCAAAAAATTGTTTTGGTTTTTGCATGGCATTTGCTTCAACCCCTCCCGATAAAACCTTTCCGCTAGATGGTGCAACTGTGTTGTGTGCGCGCGCTAATCTTGTTATAGAATCCAACAAAATAACAACATCATGGCCGCATTCCACCAGTCGCTTTGCTTTTTGTAATGCTATGGTAGACACTTTCACGTGCTTCTCTGCGGGTTCATCAAAAGTAGATGCAATTACTTCTGCTTTTACGCTTCTTTCCATGTCTGTCACTTCTTCGGGCCTTTCATCCACCAACACTATCATTAAATAACATTCGGGATGATTCTCTGCAATTGCATTTGCAAGCTCCTTTAACAACATCGTCTTTCCAGTCTTTGGTTGCGCAACAATCAAACCTCTTTGCCCCTTTCCGATAGGTGTAAAAAGATCCATAATCCGGGTGCTATAGTTGTCGGACTTCGTTGTAAGATTTAATTTTTCAAATGGAAACAATGGCGTTAAGTAATCAAACGGAACACGATCCCTTACATCTTCGGGGCCTTTTCCGTTGATTGTTTCCACCTTTAACAATGCGAAATATTTTTCTCCTTCCTTTGGAGGTCTTACCGATCCATAAACGGTATCACCGGTTTTTAATCCAAATAGTTTTATTTGTGAAGGAGAAACATAAATGTCATCGGGGCTTGATAAGTAATTATAATCACTGCTTCTTAAAAAACCATATCCGTCGGGCATCATTTCCAAAACGCCTTCTCCCAAAACTATACCGTCAAATTCAATGTTGAAAACTGGTTGCTCTCTTCTTTGGGTTTGAAAATTTTTACTTTCTCTAACGGGAGTGTTTGTAACAGACGGCTCTTGTTCATTTTGTTGAACATCCCCTTCTTGCAACATCTGTGCTATTGCGGGGGGAATAGTGGATGAGTCACCCGTGATTGGCTGCAAATCCTCTTCTTCCAATAGTTCTAGTTTTGATTTTTTGACGACCGGCTTTTTATCCGTATCTGCTTTTTTAGGCTTGCTGTTTTTCTTTGTATCCATTTCTGGGGCCTCAATTATTGCCTCTTCTTTTGGGATTACCTCGTCTTCTTTTTTAATAATTCTTTTCCGCTTTGGCTTTTCTGTTTGAGTGGTCTTCTTTTCTGTTGCCATATGTAAGTTGATAAATTTAGTAGTTGTCTGTAAACACAGGTTTAAAATAAATTGCTACGTTTTCCCGATATTTCGTTTGGGCGAATATTATCTTTAAGGCTGCATTAAATCATATGTTGGGAGCTGCGTTTTAAAAATATTACGCTCTTGAATAAATAGTGGTTGGGGTTTTGATTTGATGGATATGGTATAAACAATGAAGCTATTTGAAAAGGATGATGTTTTAAGCCATTTCCAATGCAATATTAGGTTGTTTTTTTAAAACAAACGAATTTTTTAGAATAATATATTTTAGCTTGTTTGTATCCAATTGGTAGTGTGGTGTAATTTTTTTATTTATTTCCTTTAAATAACACTGGTAATTGTGGTTATACATTTATTTTATACAAAGCGGGTTTTGTATAATTAATAAATAAAGATGGGTATTTGACAATTAAAGTTACCTTTGTTTCAGAACGTTATATTATTTTGCGGCGCAAAGCCGGTTATATTGATTGTTTTGAATCGTGTTTGTACACATAGATTTCATCAAATAATAGCCTTGTTTTTGATGATGGAGTTTTTCTTCATTTCCGCACTCATTTTTTAATTTTACAATTTTGTTATTTTCAGATTTGCAGATTATTGAGCCCATTTTGCATGCGCTCAAAGAAGAAGGATACTCTTCTCCTACACCCATTCAGGAAAAAGCCATTCCTTTTATTTTGTCGGGAAAAGATTTGCTCGGATGTGCTCAAACGGGCACTGGAAAAACCGCAGCTTTTGCCATTCCTATTTTACAACTTTTAAGCAAACCTCATGCCTTTAAAGTGGGTGATAAGCCAATAAGGGCATTGATTTTAACGCCAACAAGGGAGCTGGCTATTCAAATCGAAGAAAGTTTTCGCGCCTATGGAAAAATGCTCAGATTAAAGCACCTGGTTGTTTTTGGGGGTGTAAGTCAAGTGCCTCAAACAAATGCACTTGAAAGAGGTGCTGATATATTGGTAGCAACACCCGGAAGGCTGCTTGACTTGATCAATCAAGGTTTCATCAACCTAAAAGATATTGAAATCTTTGTGTTAGACGAAGCGGACAGAATGTTGGACATGGGTTTTGTTCACGATGTAAAAAGAGTAATCACCAAGCTGCCACAAAAAAGACAAACCCTTTTCTTCTCTGCAACTATGCCAGATGAAATAAAATCATTGGCAAGCGCCATATTAATCAATCCAGAAAAAGTAGAAGTAACGCCTGTTTCATCCACTGCAGACACAATTAACCAATCCTTGTTCTTTGTTGAAAAAGCAAATAAAAAATTATTGCTGGCAAATATTCTTAAAGATCAGGAGATTAAATCTGCACTTGTCTTTACAAGAACCAAACATGGTGCAGATAAGGTTGTAAAAGACCTGATCAAAATTGGCATCAAAGCGGAAGCTATTCATGGTAATAAATCTCAAAATGCCAGGCAAAGGGCGTTGACTAATTTTAAAGACCGCTCCACCAGGGTTTTGGTGGCTACAGACATTGCAGCAAGAGGAATTGATGTGGACGAATTAACCCATGTTATTAACTATGAACTCCCGAATGTCCCTGAAACCTACGTTCACAGAATTGGCAGAACGGGCAGGGCGGGATTGAGTGGCGTGGCTTTATCTTTTTGCGAACAAGAAGAATTACCCTATCTGAAAGATATTCAAAAACTAATCGGAAAAAAAATCAACGTTGATCACTCACACGATTATCACATTGAACTTAATATTGAAACGAATAAAAATAATGTCCCAAAACAAAATCAACAGAAAGGAAAATCATCCAACAGCAAAAACAGAAATTCTAATCAAAACAAAAGAAATTTTTCAAGACAAAGACCCCAATAATTCAAAAATCATTCATTCCATTTTTATATTTGTAGAATAAATATTAACAACATGTTCAGCAAGCGCACCAGAATCAAAGATTTATTACAATCAAATAATGTTCATTTCAATGCAACAGTGATGGGTTGGGTAAGGACTTTTAGAAACAATCAATTCATTGCATTAAACGATGGCAGCACCAACAATAACCTGCAAATCGTAATAGCGTTGGGTTCTCTTGATGAACAATTGCTCAAAAGGATTACCACGGGCGCTTGCATAAAAGCGAGCGGAGAAATTATTCCTTCGTTGGGAAAAGGACAAAAAATCGAATTAAATGCCAGTGAAATAGAAATTCTGGGTGATAGTGATGCAGAAAAATTTCCTTTGCAACCCAAAAAACACAGTCTGGAATTCTTAAGAGAAATTGCTCACCTTCGTTTTCGTACAAATACATTTGGTGCCGTTTTCAGAATAAGACACTCCCTTGCGTTTGCCATTCATGAGTTTTTTAATAAAAAGGGATTTGTTTATTTACACACGCCCATCATAACCGCCAGCGATGCGGAAGGTGCCGGAGAAATGTTTAAAGTAACTACGCTTCCGTTAGATGGAACCGCTCCTAAATACGATGATGGGTCCATCAATTTCAAAGAGGATTTTTTCGGCAGAAGCACAAACCTTACTGTAAGCGGACAGCTGGAAGGAGAGCTGGCTGCAATGGCTTTCAGTGATATTTATACCTTTGGTCCTACTTTTCGTGCAGAAAACAGCAACACGACCAGACACCTTGCTGAGTTTTGGATGATAGAACCCGAAATGGCTTTCTATGATTTAGAAGATAACATGAACCTTGCCGAGGAGTTTATTAAATATATTATCCGCTACACAATGGATAATAATAAAGACGATCTGGATTTTTTAACACAGCGGCTGGAAGAGGAAGAAAAACAAAAACCTCAGAATGAAAGAAGTGAAATGGGCTTACTTCAAAAATTGGAATTTGTAGTGAATAATGATTTTGAAAGAATTACTTATACTGAAGCAATTGAAATTTTAAAAGAATCAAGTCATAATAAGAAAAAGAAGTTTCAATATATCATTGACAAATGGGGTATAGATCTTCAAAGCGAACATGAAAGGTATTTGGTTGAAAAGCACTTTAAAAAACCCGTTATACTTACGAACTATCCGAAAGAAATCAAAGCATTTTACATGCGTCAAAATGATGACGGAAAAACGGTTGCGGCAATGGATATTCTTGCGCCCGGAATCGGCGAAATTGTGGGAGGCTCTCAAAGGGAGGAGCGTTTGGATAAGCTAAAAAATAGAATGGAAGAAATGCACATACCAACAGAAGAGTTGGATTGGTATTTGGACACCAGAAGGTATGGGGCGTGTCCACACGCAGGCTTTGGGCTTGGGTTTGAGAGAATTGTTCAGTTTGTTACCGGTATGGGAAATATTAGAGATGTTATTCCATTTCCAAGATATCCCAAAAGCGCTTCTTTCTGATTTAGATATATCGTCGCGTATTGTATGGAGTAACTTCTACGTTTTATAAAATGATTAAAAAAAGTTTCTTCAATTATCTAATAAGCCCGTTTGGGTCAATAAGTACTAAAAAAGTACTGCAGGTAAACCCGACTATTTCATCCAATAGAAACGAGGTGGGTGAAGTAGTTGTTTTTTTGGTTGAATACAATAGCGATAGTTGTATTTTTAAAAAATTGGATAGTATTGAGGAAAGTTACAAACACCTTCACACAAAAGAAATAAGCTGGATTAATATAGATGGCATTAAAAAGTCTGAGGTTGACAAAATTGCCGGTCATTTTGGAATTCACCCTTTAATTGTTGAAGACATTGTCAGCTTAGGACAGCGACCTAAAACAGATCAGATAAACGGACTGCTTTTTTGTGTTTTAAACATGCTCTACTTTAATGAAAAAGAATCTTCAGTAGAGGCCGAGCAAATCAGCATTGTGTTGGGGAAAGATTTTGTTATCAGCTTTCAGGAAGACGCCACAAAAGATGTTTTCAACCAATTAAGAGAAAAAATAAAAATTACAAACAGCAAGGTCAGACAAAATAAAGCGGATTTTTTATTTTATACTTTGCTTGATTCCATTGTCGACCATTATTACATTGTAATGGAAAAATTGGCTGAAAAAATAGAGGCCCTGGAAGAAGATGTTTTAAAAAACAGTGACAGCAGAACACTTATAAAAATAAACATGCTTCGTAAGGAAATGATTTTATTGAAACGCAGCATTGGGCCGGTAAGAGAGTTAATTAATGGTATTTTAAAAAGTGAGAACGAGCTTATTGAATCCAAAACCGAAAAATATTTCAAGGATGTTTTTGATCATATTATTCAGGCAAATGATCTTGCTGAAAACTATCGAGATATGATGATCAATTTACACGATTTATATATGAGCCATGTAAACCTTAAACAAAACGAGGTTATGAAGCTTATGGCTATTGTTACCTGTTTGCTTGCCCCGGCAACTGTTATCGGTGCTGTATTTGGTATGAATTTTGAACAAATTCCAATGTTGCACAATAAATGGGGTTTTGGGGTTTGTGTTCTATTGATGGTTGTTATTCCAATCTGGATGATTTCTTTTTTTAAGAAAAGAAAATGGTTTTAATTTTTAGCTTGCTTATATACAGGTACGGTACTGCAAGGCTCACCATACATGATGCTTTTCACAACAGGCCTCAATAATTTTGTGATTTCTATAAAAGCCTCCTCCGGTATCTGCCTTTCTCCGCAACCTTTTATTACAACCCTTTTATCTAAATACTCTATTGTGTTTATTGTATAAATGTTTTTAAAAAGTATTTTATTTTGAACATCCTGTTCATTTCCAAAATAAATTTCTTTCGAGATGGGTTGTAACAAACTTGTTACAAGCATGTATGCCCACATTGGTATAATGGCATCAGCGCTACAGGTTATTGCAACATTTTTATTTGTAAACTTGGCTGTATCTAACTCTTTTAGTGATTGTCTGAAGTCTTTTTCTTTTAATATTAAACCCATAAAAAGAAAATCCTTTAGATCAAAAACCACAATATCTTCCTTTGGAAGATATTTTTCCAGATCAATGGTAACTATGCCGCTTTCGGCAACTTTATTTGTAAGTTGTTGTTCAGACATTACACAAAATTAAAAAATAAAACCGGCCTAATGAAGCCGGTTTAAATTAAATAAATTACGATAAAAGAAAAGATTAAAAATGTTTACTTCTATTGTCTTCTATATCTGCTTGTTTTTTTAATCCTTCGTACCAGCCGTTCATCTGACTGCGTATCATTCCTAATTTGGATGCGGCATCTGCGGCAATTGTCTCAGGGCTTTGAGACAGCTTGTTTTGTATGCTGTTCACTTTTAATAAATAAACGCCGGCGTTTCCTTCAATACAAGGAGATGTTTTTGATTGATATTTATTATTAAATGATGCCCCTATTACTTTTGCTTCCATTCCTAATCCATTAATAATTTGAGAGGAAAAGGTGAGGGTAGAGTCTGCTCCTGCATTTTGAACAGATTTTTTATACGCGGCTGCAGCGGATTCCAGCGTTGGGTTGCTGCCCAATTTCTTTTTAATGATTTCCGCTTTCTTTTTATTTCTGATAATTACCTCGCAACCTGATCTTGCAGTTGCGGCATCCTGAACACCTTTTTCGTTTATTTTATCTACGGTTGCAACTACAAATTGATCCCCTATACTAAATGGTTCGCTCACATCGCCTTTGTTTGCTTCAAACGCCCAGCGAATGAGTGATCTTGCATCCTGTAATACTCCTACAGAATAATCATTCTCTTTTACAATCCCGGGAACCGCAACTAAACTAAGTCCGTTTTTAGCTGCGTATTTTTCAAGCTTCTCTTTAGTTTTTTCGGCCGAAGCTTTTGTGGCTTCAATACTTGCTTTGTTAACTGTTAAGTCTGATGCTACTATATCTTTTGCTAAAAATGCAATTTTATAGGCAGGTTTTGGGTCTTTTTGGCTGATAAGATCTATAACATGATATCCGAATTGCGTTTTTACCACCCCTTTAGAGCCGGGAGTTTTGGTAAAGCAATACTCATTAAACTCACTAACCATTACCCCATATGCAAACGTACCCAAATCTCCGCCCTTCATTTTACTGCTCTGATCAGCGGTATACATCATTGCTAGTTGAGAAAAATCTGCGCCACCCAGTAAAGCATTATAAATACTGTCCGCCAGTTTTTTTGCAGATGAATCTGATCTAACTTGTTGGCCTGTTTGCAAATCGTTTATATTTATTAAAATGTGTCTTGCTTTTGCGCTGTCTGGTATTTGTTTTGAAGACAATAATTTTGCGAGAATGTAACTTCCGTTATCTACATAAGGTCCAAATACGGTTCCGAAAGAAAGTTTTGAAATTGTATCAGCAATTACAGATGAAAGTTTTGATTTTTGAGTATACTCATCCTTAAAATCTATCGTGGATGAGTTTCTTGCCACGAAAAGCTTGGCATTAGAGTCGGCCTCAAATGAAGGTTTAATAAAATCAAGTATTTCTTTTGTTTTTGCGCTGTCATCAGCACTTGGTAATTGGCTGAATGTTATATAGGATATGTTTCTTCCCGCCTCTTGTTTAAAAAGATCCTTATTTTTATTTACATATTCTTTAATATCCTCGTCCGTTACTTTAACAGCACTATCAGAAATTTCTGTATAAGGAACAGATACATAAGAAATGTTGGAAAATAATAAGTTGTCTGCAGCATCCTTATCTTTCATCCATGATGGATAATATGCAGCTCCGTTTAATAATGCAGAGTATTTTGAAACCGTTTTATTTAACTTCAACGGATCTACTATCTGTGCGTTTACGGCGTCTCTCTGCTCACCTTTCAGCTTCTTGATATTGGTCAATGCATCCTGTGCTTTTTTGATGTCAAGTCTACCGGTTAATGAATCCTTGAGAGATTGCTCCTGAAGAAAAGGATTGGCTGGATCGTTGCTTAATAATATATAAGACAATTCTTTAGCAGTAAAATCAATTCCCAACTTTTTACTTTCTTTAAAAAATATTCTTTCTGCTACAATTTGATTCCACATCTGCTCACGCAATTGATACGTTTGCATTCCTCCGGGACGTTGGCCAGTTCTCTGCTCCTGTAAATCCTCTGCATCTTTTACTTTTTTATTAAACTCTGATAATTCTATCACTTCACCATTTACCTTTCCAACATGAGTGGAGAACGATCCGAATAATCTACTGCCTCCTTGTTTTGCATCCATCAGAATGAAACCAATTAGACTTAATGCTATAACAACAATTACAATTGCCGCACCTTTTTCACGAATACTTTGAATAATTTGCATAATATAATAGATAAATTTTTATGGTTGGCAAAAATAATCAAAAAACAGGTATTAACAAACTGTGGAAAACCCTATAATATATGTATATATTAATAATAATTATCTTTGGTTTATTTTTTAAAATTAATTCACAGTATTAATGTTGATAATTGCATTATTGGTGGATAACGGGCTTTTTTATTTTTTTATTCATGAATAATTGGTGAAATAAAAACATTTATATTAAATATTTATTAATATTTATCATTTTAATTACATTTTTTCCCTTTGGTTTTAACAGGAATTAATAAAAAAGTTGTCTTTTATTTCTCTACAGTATGTTTTTTCCACGACTGTTTATTTTTTATTTAATTTTTTTTAAAACATAGTACAGATTTGGTTGTATATATGATATAGGTTTTAATAAAATGTTAGTGAACTGTTTATATCTGTCAGTAAAACAAGTTTTTTAATTTTACAACTAATTATTTTTCTTTTTTTCCACTTATCAACAGCCCTAATAATAGTAAGGCTTTATAAATAATAAATGTATTAATAGTTATTATGCAAGATATTCACAACCACATTGATCAAGATTTAGTTTTACAAAAAGGTTTTTATAATATTAACTTAGATCCGGAGTTAGATTTATTTTTAGAAATTGAAAAATTAAAAAAAGAAAAAAATGCAATTATTCTTGCGCATTACTATCAAGAACCTGACATTCAGGACATTGCAGATTATATTGGTGACAGTCTTGGTTTAGCTCAACAGGCTGCTAAAACATCTGCAGATATGATCGTATTTGCCGGTGTTCATTTTATGGCAGAAACTGCAAAAATTTTAAATCCACAAAAAAAAGTACTCTTACCAGATTTAAAAGCTGGTTGTTCTTTAAGTGACTCTGCCCCTCCTAATCTTTTTAAAGCTTTTAAAGACAAGTATCCTGATCATAAGGTTATCTCTTATATCAACTGTAGCTCAGGAATAAAGGCATTAAGTGATATTATTTGTACTTCTTCCAATGCTGTTCAAATTGTAGAAAGTTTACCGAAAGATCAACCTATTATTTTTGCACCTGATAAAAATTTAGGTGCTTATATTAATAAGGTTACCGGAAGAAATATGTTATTATGGAATGGCGCTTGTATGGTTCATGAAATTTTCAGTTTAGAAAAAATAACTAAATTAAAAATACGTTATCCCGATGCAAAATTCATAGCACATCCTGAGTGTGAAGAATCTTTACTAGCGATTGCAGACTATATAGGAAGCACTACAGGACTTTTAAAATATTCTGAAGTATCTACCAGTAAAACTTTTATTGTGGCTACAGAGAGCGGTATTTTACACCAGATGCAAAAGAAATCACCTCAGAAAACATTTATTCCTGCACCACCCAACAATTCTTGTGCATGCAATAATTGCCCATATATGAAATTAAATACTTTAGAAAAATTATTTGTTTGCTTAAAATATGAAACCCCTGAGATTATTATGGATGAGGAAATAAGATTGGCTGCAAAAAAACCTATTGACAGAATGTTGGAAATAAGTCATTCTCTAAATCTTTAGTATTATTTATTCTTGATATTAAAATGATTGATCCTGCATTTTATATTTTGCCGGATGTTCATATAAAATAAATTAACGTCGCCTATGTGGTAATTTTTTTGACGTATAAACACTTTACCAATAATATTAGGTTTACATGTCCATAAGACATTATTATGTATTTCAGCATCCACTACCCCTTTAATAATTTTATTGAATTTAAATAAAATACCTCCTTTGTTGTTTTTTTTTGAATAATATTCATTTGACATTTTCCATGAGAGTGGATTTATGACAATTGAATGGAATTTTTCCTTTTTTACAAAAGGTGGTTCATAATTTTTTCTAAAAGTTCTCCACCCGACAAAACATCCGGTTTGAGTAGAGTCTGTACATGGAGGTATTGATGTAAAATAATTTTCAGGAATAGGCATACCTATAATGTAGGCACAAACCAGTTGACTTTGTAATTTTTTATCCTCAAAAAATTCTTTTAATAATCTCCCTGCATGAACAGTTCCCTGACTATGTGAAGCTATGATTATCGGTTTGCCATTATTGTAATTTTTTAAGTAAAATTCAAAAGCATTCTTTACATCTTCATAAGCCGTATCAAAATATTTTTTTGACAATTCATTATCTATATAAAACGCTTTGATATGTGCTTGTCTGTATCTTGGTGAAAACACTCTGCAGGATCCATTAAAAACACTTGCCTGATATAATATTGTTGAGTTATCAGTTTTTCCGTTCAACGCCTCATCGTTTAAAGAAGCATTCCAATCAACAAATTTTTTTTCTGTATAAGTGGTTGGATGTATAAAAAAAACATCCGCCATTGAGTCTTTTTGCTCTTTTTTTAAACTATTGGATATACTGTCGGAATTATCTTTTTTCCATGGATGCGCTGCCCAATTATCCAAATTACTATAGTCTGTTTGATTGTTTATTTCTTTTTTTAATATTAAAGGTTGTGCTACAGCGCATAAACGTAAAACAATTAAAAACACTGTCAATAGTAATGGTATTTGAAAACAATTAGTAAGTGTACAATTTCTTTTGTAATTTTTCATTCTCAAATCTACATTTCAATTATTGAAATAAAAAAATTGTCATTAATTATGATCTTTTTTAAAAGACATAAACAATTTTTAAAAGAAGTAATAATTTATACCCTGACTGCTTTTGGTGGCCCGCAGGCTCACTATGGCTTATTGTTTAAGTCATTTGTTCAAAAAAGAAAGGATTTAAGTGAAGAGGAACTAATAGAATACAACTCTTTCTGTCAACTCCTTCCGGGTGCAAGCAGTACTCAGTTAATCAGTTTGATTGGATATAAAAGAGGCGGGTTGAAATTAGCCGTTATTACGCTTTTAATATGGATTTTGCCCGCATCTATTTTGATGGCGTCCCTTTCTCTTTTGATTACTAACCATTTTAATCAAGATATTAATATTTCATTATTAAAGTTCATTCAGCCAATGGCTGTCGGTTTTTTATTGTTTACTTCGATGAAATTATTTTATACTTCTGTAAAAAATACCATAACTGCTGTAATCATGCTGTGTGGTATGATTTTGATGTTGTTTTATTTAAAAACTCCCTGGGTATTACCCATTTTGATTATTTGTGCAGGAATAGCCACAAATTTCAGCAGTAAAAGGATTCCTAAGCAGACAGAAATAAAGCCCAAAGAAATAAAGTGGACCAATATTTTTATTTTTTTGTTAGTTTTTTTAATCGCAGGGTTTTTAAGTGAATCAGCCAGAAAAAATGATTGGAATAACAGAAAACTATATAATGTTTTCGAAAATTTTTATCGCTTTGGAAGTATAGTTTTCGGAGGTGGGGATGTTTTATTACCTATGATGCTTGATCAGTATGTAGAACGTCCGGAAAATATAAAAGTTATTCAGAAAAATCCAGGGATCATTAAAGTTGACAAAGGAGAGCTTCTTACAGGTTATGGTCTGGTTAAAGCTATTCCGGGGCCTGTTTTTTCCATCGCTTCCTATACAGGAGGCTTGGCTGTAAAAGAAAGCGGAAATAATACTCAGATCATTGGCTCTCTAATAGGAACAATTGCCATTTTTTTGCCCAGTGCATTACTCGTATTCTTTTTCTTTCCGGTTTGGCACAATTTAAAAAAGTATGTTGTTGTTTTCAGGGCTCTGGAGGGGATAAATGCAGTTATTGTTGGAGTGATGTTGGCTACTATTTTTTATCTGGTCAAGTATATTTCATTGTTGACTTTTGATGGTATTTCGGTAATTAATTTGATAATTATTGTTTCAACCTTTCTTTTGTTAAACAATACAAAAATACCCCCCACCTTTATCGTATTATCATGTATCCTCCTTGGGTGGATTTTCTAATTTTGAATTATAATACAACTCATTATTAATGATTGTTTCCACACAATCAGGAACTAAATACCGAATGGATTTTTTTTGTTTTATCAGGTCTCTTATATAAGAAGATGAGATGTCAAGCAACGGTGCATTTGTTGTAAGTGTTTTTGCTTTTTTTATTTCAATTAGTTCGTGTCCGGGTCTCTTATAAATATATATTGGATAATTCTCAATAATATAATCTGCATTTTTCCACTTCTCAATATTTTGAAATCCATCGCTTCCCATTAGTATTATAAATTTATGTTGCGGAAACTTTTCTGAAAGGTATATTAATGTGTTTGCAGTATAAGATGGTTTGGGTAAACCAAATTCAATGTTACTGGCTTTAAGCCTAGGATGTCCCTCTATAGCAATTCTTACTAGATTTAAACGGTGTTGCTCATTCAATAAAGTAACATTTTGCTTAAAGGGGTTTTGCGGAGAAACAATAAACCAAACCTGTTCAATGTCGGTTTCGTTTAAAAAGTGATTCGCAATGATAAGGTGACCATTGTGTACAGGATTAAAAGACCCAAAATATAACCCTATTTTCATATAATTAAACTATATAATTTCTTCAACAATAATTGTATCGGCTTCATTTATCCTCAAGCTTAATCTATATCCTGCCACTAGAATAGAAATAGGATCATTGAGAGGAGCAATTTTTTCTATTGAAATAACTTCTCCTGGAATTAAACCCATTTCCATTAATTTTATATAAAGCTCATTGTTTTCAAATGATCGTATTATAACTTTTTTTCCTACTTTTACGTCCGATAATTTTTTATACATCTCAATTATATATTTATTAAAGGTACTTAATTATCAAACAAAAGCCTTTCGATAAACGAAACAAAAATGCAAATAAGCTTTCACTTTTTGAAACAAATAACTTTAAAAAACAGAAAAAGCCTCAAGCTTTTTTTAGAAACGTTATGCAAAAAAGAAAAAACAGCTATTGAAAAGCTTGATATTATTTTTTGTTCAGATAAATACTTGCTAAATATCAATAAAACATATTTAAATCACGACTATTTCACCGACATAATAACTTTTGATTTGTCCCCAAATAAAACCTTAGCAAAAACAGGGGAAATATATATCAGCGTTGATCGCATAATTAATAACGCACAAACATACAATTCAACAATCAAAGAAGAATGCCATCGAGTTATATTTCATGGGTTATTACATTTGTGCGGGTATAAAGATAAAAAGCAGA